>JAKQOH010000108.1 GCA_029565415.1 Candidatus Rifleibacteriota bacterium
TCGGCGGCCATCGAGAGGAAGCGGAACTGTTCCTGCTTCATCCAGAGGCTCAGCATGCGGGAAATGTCCTGCGGCGACAGCTCCTGCTCGGCAATAATGAAGGTTTCGTCGATCAGCTCCTCGAGCAGCGACGAGTTGATCCGCGGCATCGGCTGATTGTCGAAGGTGCCGGTGGCCGCCTGGTAATCGGCCTGGGTGACGTTCAGCCGCTGCAGAAGCTGTTCGACCTTTTTCACATTGCGTTTGAACAGATAGTTCATCATCTTCCGGCCAAGCCGGTTCAGCAGAGACGGATTCGTCTCCCGCAACAGATCGACGATGACTTTCCATTCGGGTTTCTGGTCCCTGGTTCCTGTCATGGATGACTCCCATCGGAGGATTCGGCATCCCGGCCGGGCCGGGACTGGATGATCACGCGGCTCAGGGCCGCAAGGGGCTGCTGAAACAGCATCGATACGATCACGGGCACGAGCGTGAGCGGCGGAAAGTGATCGAGGGCGATGACGAGGCCGGCACTGAGGTTCCTGATGCCGACGGAGAAGAGGATCGCATACTGCTGCTTCCGATCATACCGCAGCAAGCGTGGAACGAGAGTTCCGGCCGCGAACCCGAACAGGACGACGATCACGATCACGAGCAGCAGGAATCCCGGGTTCACCGTCGCCCCGAGAATCGCCTGCCGGGATGTGGCGAGATTGATCGCCACCACCATGCCGAGGGAGAGGGTCGAAAACGGGCCGAGGAAAGGCTTGACCCGCTGGTACAAAGTGCCTTTGGAGAGGTCGTTCATCGTGATACCGACGATCGACGGGAGCACGACCATCACCAGCAGATCCGCCATGATGCCCTGGATGTCGAGGCCAACACTGCGGCCGAGAAACAGCAGGATGACGGCGGGCACGATCAGCGGGCTGAGAAGCGTGTCGACCGTGATGGCGGCGAGTGACAGCGCCACGTCGCCGCCCACGATTCCCGTCCAGACCGCCGAGGTGATACCGATCGGGATGGCCCCGCACAGGACGAAGCCCGCAATCAGGTCGGGATGATCAGCATAGAGGAGTCTGCCCGTCCCCCAGCCGAACAGGGTCACGAGCCCATGCAGCAGAACCAGCACGAGCACGACCGGCCCCGGATTGGCCGAGAGGCGGGCAAACTCGCGCCAACTGCACCGCAGCGAGGTATACCACGTCATGAAACCAAACAGGACGGGCACGACAAACCGCGCCCCGGCAAGGCCGATGGCGGGACCAAGCAGCCAGCCGGTCAGCATGAAAAGAAGGATGATGGCAAACAGCCGGCGTTCGATCAGGAGATTGAACTTCTCTCCCAGCCGCCTCAGGGTTTCGATCATGTCTCGTTCCGTGACTCCATGGGGGTGAGCGGGCGCCGCAGCATTCCGTTTCGTGGCCAACATGGTATCTCACTCCGGGCGCTGGTGCCAGGGGGGAGAGGGAAATTGCCCAGGTCGTCGGCCGATACCGATCCTGGCCGTGTTTGCCCCTGCCAGCCCCGGATGCATTGGACGGGAGCGGGGAAATGCGGTATAGTCATCCCATCCCGCCGCACGAGGGGGAGTGTTCCTTGGATTGGTTCAGCGTTCTCGAGCCCTACTTCGCCCACGGCTCGTATTTTGCCGTGTTTCTCGTGCTCGTCCTCTGCGGAGTCGGGTTGCCGGTTCCGGAGGAGATCACGTTCATCACGGCCGGCTACGTCGTCAGCACGATGGGCGGCGATCTCGGCATCATGATCGGGGTCAGCCTTCTGGGGCTCATGATGGGCGACTCGCTCATCTACTACTTCGGCAGTCATTACGGCGAGTCCATCCTGCGCCACTGGCCGTTCCGCGTGCTTTTCTCGGAAAAAGTGCTCGCCCGGTCGCGGGTATTCTTCGCTGCCTACGGCTCACGCGCCGTCTTCGTCGCCGGATTTTTCGCGGGGATCAGGGCCGGCACCTATTTTCTGACGGGTTCGATGAAGTTCAGCTACTGGAAATTCCTGTTCTGGGACTTCACCCGCGCGGTGCTCACCTGCCCGATCTCGATCTGGGCCGGGTACAAATTCGGCCCCTTCGCCGACCAGTGGCTCGGGTCGAACGTGCGCTACCTGCTCGCCGGTATCGCCGTGATCGGCATCATCCTTCTGCTGCGGAACATCCTCAACACCTCCCCGGCCTCGGATTCATCCGCCTCACCCCGAGGCTGATCCCTCACTTCGTGAACCGGGTGTCCGGGAACACGAGCACGTATCCACAGATCACGACCCGGCCGCTCTCAAGGATCAGACTGATCGTCGCCACGTCGGTCTTCCCCGTCGCGACCTGGTAATCGTTGATCTTCCCGGTGGCGTTGGTGGCCCCTGCGAGGTTGAAGCTGCCCACGGGTGCCCCGTCGAGCTCGAACCGCACCCGGCCGGGATTCTGATACATCTCGTAATCCCAGAAATCGATGATGGCCCGTGACACCGAAGCCACCAGGTCCATCCGGGCCCCCGGCGTGGTCGAGGTGATCATATAATGGCCGTCGTGCGAGTTCACCTTGATCAGCTTCCAGTCGCCGGTATACCGAACCGGGTAGGCAAGCTCGGCGAAGGCGATCTTTTCGTCGGGCTGGAATACGCCGTTGATGAAGCCGCGCGCATCCAGGTCGATCAGGGCGCTTTCGAAGCGGGGGGGCGGCGAACCGACCGCCTGGACCGCGATGGGGTTGTTCTGCTCGGCTCCGCACCCGGCCAGCAGCAGCAGGCTCGAGACGGCGAGCGCCGTTCCGGCGAACAGTCGCACCAAAGCGCGCATGGCCAGACCTCCCTGTCGATGTCGATACGATCCCCTATTCGGGTTATCGGCATCCGGCCGGCCGGACCGAAGAGGTTCAGAGCTCTTTTTCCGAACAACGGATCGTGAATTTTTCCTCGAACCCGATGGGGTGGTAGCTCAGCTTCGCCGTTCTCAGCCCCTCGATCCCGAGATCCGTCTCCCGGTTGATCACGGTCACCTCGGGCGGCAGGCGGTTCGCAAGGGCCCAGTTCAGATACTGGTACATCCCTTTCACGTGCCGGTCGGCTTTTTCGATCGTGACGACCCAGCAGTCCCGGTGGATCGGGGACGCGAGCGTGAAGCCGGCAATGGTTCCGGCCACGCGCACCAGCAGGGCTTTTCCACAGATCCCTTTGATGCAGGGAAGCATGCGGCGCAAGGCGCCGGCTTCGATGCGAACATTCTCGTCGTCGGCCGGGAAGTGCGCATACCAGTCTTCGAGAAACCGCTCGACTTCGGCCGCGCAGGCGGGGGTATACTCCTCGACGACAGGCCGCGCCTCTTCCTCGAGGCGGTTGACGAAATTCTTCTTCTGGTGGAATCTGCGGCCGGCCAGCTCGGCCAGTTCACGGCGGTCGTAGAGATAATCGAAGTCGCCGCGCTGGGGCTCGATGACGGCACCAGGGAAGGCGGCGGCGATCTCCTCGGCGATCCGTTTCGGGACATACCGCAATGCACACGGCTCCCCGGCCGCGCGCAGGTACGCCATCAGGGTTTCCAGAACGGGCTCGAGAGGGCCTTTTCCGACCGGGGCAAGATACATATACCGGCCATCGGGCCCTTCGACAGCGAGGAGAATCCGGGAGCCGATCCGGCTGATCTGGGGCGGGAGCCGGTGATACCAGCCCATCAGGTTGTACAGGGCGTAATCCGACGAAGACACCCCGGACTCGACGAGCAGTTGCCTCAGCAGGTGCTTGTGCGAAAACTCGAGGGGGGCTTTCGCCGGAAACTCGGGCAACGAGTCGAGCCCCGGAGCCTGCAGAGCTGCGGTGGATGCTGAATCGGCGCAAAAAGGATCGGCATTCATAGGCCGGTTATTGTATCACAGAGAAGTGGTGAACGAAAACCCCGGGCAACGAGGCAATGTTCCTGCACAAGAACCGGTTTTCGGTTGTGAGATCCGCCGCGGGTGGAGTATAGTATGCACATGGCATTGAACGCGTTCGAGGCAGCCCCGCTGCGACATCTCACCCTTCAGAACCGGTTTCTCGTGGCCCCGATGGCAACCCAGTATGCCGACAAGGAAGGCCGGGTCACCGATACGCTCCTCAAGTATTACGCCCATCTCACCCAGACGGGAGCCGGCGCCGTCATCGTCGAGGGCGCGGCCATTTCCCCGTATGGGCGTGGCTGGTCCCGGGAGCTGGCCGTCTGGGCGCCGGAGTTCCGGACCGGGCTGGCGAAGATCGCCGATACGATCCGCAGCCGCGGCGCAGCGGCGTTTCTTCAGCTTCACCATGCCGGCCGCCAGTCGCTGACCCCGCGGCCCGGCGAGTACGTCGTCGGCCCGTCGGCCGTCTCGTGTCCGGTATTGAACAACCCCACGCGTGCCCTTTCCGGCGAGGAGATCAAACGCCTCGTCGTGTCCTTCACCGATGCAGCGCGGCTGGCGAATGTTGCTGGCTTTGACGGAATCGAGCTGCACGGAGCGCACGGGTATCTGCTGCACCAGTTCTGTTCCCCGCTGACGAACCGGCGCCGGGACGAGTATCGCCTCGAACCCGACGGCATGAGCCGGTTTCCGCTCGATGTCGTCCGGTCGATCCGCACGGCGTTTCCCGAACTGATCATCTCGTATCGGATGTCGGTGCGGGATTATCTGCCGGGCGGCCTGACGCTGAAACAGTCGGTCCTCATGGCAAAAGCCCTGCAGGGCGCCGGCGTCGACCTGATCCATGTTTCGGGTGGCATGTATGCCTCTCTCCACGGACCAGAAGCCCTCGTCGGACCTTCCACCCCGGCGGGCGTCTTTGTCGACGATGCCCGTGACATCCGGGAAGCGGTGACCATACCGGTTGCCGTTGTCGGAAAGATCGGTGATCCGGCGATGGCCGCGAAAATCCTCTCGAATGAAGACGCCCATTTCATCGCCCTCGGCCGCGTCCTGCTCCGGGACCCGCACTGGATCAGGAAAGCGAACCGGAAAAACCAGGATCCCATCATTCCCTGTCTGCTCTGCCAGAAATGCCGGTATCATCTCCGCGGCTGTCCCGACGGAAACGGCGAGCCTGGCTGGCAGCGCAACTGACCGATTCAGGAGACGATCATGAAACGCGTGTGTTCCGTTGCTCTTGCCATCCTGCTGTTTGCCGGCGCCGCCTCGGCGCAAGGCCTGTTCGACCTGTTCGGCTCGATGTCGGGAGCCGAGGGGGAGAAAAAAGTCCGTGTCAGCTACGTCGAAGGCGACCGGGCATCGACGGATGAGGTCTTGCTGATCACCGTGAAGGGCATCATCCGCGATTCCGACGAAGAAGAAAAGATGCCCTTCGAGATCCGCCAGAACATGATCGAGAAGCTGAAGAAGGATGTCGAGGCAGCGCTCGAACGCGAGCAGATCAAGGCCGTTCTTCTCGAGATCGACTCCCCCGGCGGGGAAGTGACGGCAGCCGACGTGATCCACCATCACCTCTCGAAGATCAAGGGGGCGAACAAGCCGGTCGTTGCCCTGATCGGCATGATGGGTGCCTCGGGCGGGTATTACATCGCCTGCGCAGCAGACCAGATCTGGGCTCATCCGACCTCGATCGTGGGCAGCATCGGCGTGATCATGCAGGGGGCGAACCTCGAAAAATTCGCCCAGCTCGTGGGGTACCGCCACGTTCCGATCAAATCCGACCGCACCCCGAAGAAAGACCTGCTGAGTCCGTTCCGGGAAATGACTGAAGAGGAGCGCACCATGCTTCTCTCGATCGTCGACACTCTGTATGACCGCTTCCTCGAGATTGTCTGCACATCACGCAAGAAAAACCGGGAAGAGATCGCGAAGCTGGCTGACGGAAGTATCTTCACGGCTTCCCAGGCCCTCAAGAACGGGCTTCTCGACGGCATCGGCTACCGGGAAGAGGCGCTCGCGAAGGCGCTCGAGCTGGCGAATCTGAAAAGCGGAAAGCTGGTCAAGCGCAAGACGAAGAAGGGCCTTTCCGAGATTCTGTCCGAGCTGGCCGACGCCGGTTCCGGCATGCCGGGCCTCTGGATGCGGTTCCAGTCGATGATCGACGCCGGCTCGACGCCCTCGCTCGAGTACCGCATGCAACTCCAGGGAGCCCGCTGACCTGCCGCTGGAAACGATCCGCAGATGACACCGGTGCGCCGGTGAAATCACGAACATCTTCGTTGTTGTTCTGATTTCACCGGCGGTACAGGCTTCTTCGCGCTCTGTGTCTCGGCGTCTCTGTGATGAACCGTTTTTCGTGCCCCTATGGCGGATGCGGGCGGATTTGAAACCCGCCCCCACCCCTGCGGGGCTGCTTTTCATGCGTAGGGGCGCATCGAGATGCGCCCGCCGGGATGCCGATCTGCGCCGTCTGTGTCATCTGCGGATCGTCGTTACCGGGCTTTCGCGTCCCGGTGTCTCTGTGGTGAAACGTCTCTCGTTTCTGCCCCGCGGCTGTCAGTAGATCGAGCGGCGGATGTGGCCGTGGCCGAAGTCGGGGGTGCGTCCCAGAGCTGAAATGAGGCTCTGGACGCACTTCTGGCATTTTCCGGCATCGTCGTCCTGGCAGATCTTGTTCGGATAGATCTGGTAGCTGGGCCGGTTCATCACGGGGGAGACGTTCGGCATGATGACGTTTGCTCCGGCTTTCAGCGCTTTCTGGCGGCCGAGGGGATCGACGGTTCCCATCGCGGTGGTGGCTGGCAGGAAGGCATCCGGCAGATACAGCCGGAGCAGGGCAAGGAAGGTCAGGCAGTTCTCGAACAGGCCGGCGGGTTGATTCCCGAGGGGCGTCTGGGGGTGGGGAATGAAGGGGCCGATGCCCACCATCTCGGGCCGGAGCCGTTCGAGATACTCGAGGTCGCGGATCAGGCCGGGGCCGTCCTGTCCCGGGAGACCGATCAGGATGCCGGAGCCGACCTGGTAGCCGAGCTCTTTCAGATCCATCAGGGCCTGATGGCGTTCATGCCATTTCGAGTCGCGATGGAACCGCTCGTATAATGCCTGGTTGCTCGTCTCGATGCGCAGCAGGTATCGGTCAGCGCCGGCGGCGCGAAACGAGGCATACTCTTCGCGGGACCATTCCCCGATCGAGAGGGTGACGGCCATATCGAGTCGGGTCTTGATCGATTCGATGATCCGGCAGATGTCTTCGACCCGGTAGGCACGATCCTCGCCCGATTGGAGGACGAGGGAGCGGTACCCCAGGCCGTGTGCGCGGGAGGCCGTCTCGAACACCTCGTCATGGGTCATCCGATAGCGGGAAATCTCGGGATTGTGGCAGGAGATCCCGCAGTAGTCGCACTGGCAGCGACAATGGTTGCTGAATTCTATAATTCCGCGTATAAAAACATGGTCACCGACGTTCTCCTGACGGACCCGGTCGGCGGCGGCATACAGTTCGGGCCGCGCGGCGTCGAAGGCGGGCGAGAAGAGGTGGCGGGCGAGGTCGTCGGAAATTCTCTCGCGGTTCACGAGAGCGGCGATCAGTCCGTTGTTGTCGATCGTGGCGGTTTGCACGCGGGTGTTCCCTTTCGATGCTGGTCTCGGAGGTTTGTGAAATTATACACATTCCTAGGGTGCGTGTCCATATGCGAAAGCTGCAGGGAATTATTTTTTCTGTGGAGATTGCGGTTTTTCGCAGGGCTGTTATAATTAGTCGCAAGGGGTGAAGGGTACACCCCGGGTTTTCAAGGGTTTTTGACCTTTCGGGTATGGGTTGAAGTATGTAGGGTTCGTTCAGGGTAACGGTTGTGGGTAGTCCTCAAGCAGGTATCGGGAATCTATTTTCAGGAGCAGGTTTATGAGGAACAGTACTCTCAGGTTGCTGAGCAAGGTCATGTGCCTTGTTCTCATCGCCAGCTTCGTTCTCGAAGCTCCTCTGTTCGCGGCCTTCGACGCCATCAAGGTGAACGTCGGTGGTCAGCAGGTTCAGGTTACGCCCGGCCAGTGGGTTTCCGTCCGCCAGGGCTCGCAGCTCGTTCACTATAATGTTCGCTATGTGAACGGTCAGCCCGTCGCCCTCGAGATGAGCCAGTATGTCAAGATGGTGTTCGGTGGTGAAACCGCCGCCGCAGCCGCTACGGCCGGTCAGACCTCTGCCGCCGCCAGCACCGCGGGCAAGACCTCGGTTTCCACCCCCTCCTCGACCTCCGGCGCCGTGAGCGGCCAGGCTACCAAGCCGGTCACCACGACTCCCGCCGCGGGGAACGTCGGCACCGTCGCCCAGGCTCCGGCCGCTCCGTCGACGACCGCCGCCCAGGCTCCCACGGTCGCCAAGGCTGACTCCGCCGTCGCCGCCCAGAGCGGTGCCAAGACCGGCGGCAGCTGGATCAAGAACGAGCTGAACAGCTACGGGCAGAAGATCAAGGACAGCTTCTCCTCTGGCAAGACCAGCGGTCAGGAGTTCGGCACCAAGACCGTCGACACCGTCAAGGACGGCGCCGGCAAGGTCGGCACGGCCGTGAAGACCGGTGGTTCCAAGATTGGCGATCTGCTCCGCGGCGCCAAGGAACGCATTTCCAAGATCTTCCACAAGAACGCCCCCGCCACTTCCGGCAAGGGCAGCGCTGATTCCGCCCAGAGCGGCCAGAGCAGCCAGTCCGGTCAGTCCGGTCAGGCTTCCGAGCAGTCCGGCCAGTCCGGTCAGAGCGGTCAGTCCGGCCAGTCCGGTCAGGCTTCCGAACAGTCCGGTCAGAGCGGTCAGTCTTCCGAGCAGACCGGTCAGGCTGCCCAGACGGGCAAGGCCGACAAGCCCGGCGTGAAGGAAGTTGCCTCCGGCAAGTTCAAGGCCGGCTACGAAACCGGTAAGGCCATGGTCGGTCAGGGCGTCCAGAACGTGAAGGACAGCCTCAAGTCCGGCTTCAGCGCCAAGAACCTCCTCGTCACCGCCGGTATCACCGTCGGCGTCGATCTCGCCACCCAGATCGTCCGTGGTGAAAAGCCCAGCCTGAAGAAGGCCGTGAAGGTCGTCGCGTCGGCCGAGTTCGCCGGTGGCGTCGCCGGTTCCGTCATGGGCGCCGCGGCTGGCTCCTTCTTCGTGCCCTTCCTCACCGCCGTCCCGGTTGTCGGCGGCTTCCTCTCCGCTCTCGCTCCGACCTTCGGCTCCGTGGTCGGCGGTTCGGTCGGCTCCTACCTCGCCGGTGATCTGAAGAACGGCCGCTTCTCGCTCAAGCAGGCGTTCAAGCAGATCGACTGGATCGGCGTGGCCGGCCAGTCCGTCGGTTCGACCCTCGGCGCCATGCTCGGCTCCGCGATCTTCCCGCCCTTCGGCACGATCATCGGCGGTATGGTCGGTGGCTTCGTCGGTAACTGGGCTGCCAAGAAAATCGCCGGTCTGTTCGGTCACAAGACCGACAACTACGGCTCCGTCGCGATGCCCGTCGGCACCAACCCGATCGGCAATGAGAGCCAGGTCGGCGGCAGCGTGACCATCGGCGGCGTCGCCGGTGGCGCCGAGATCCCGGTCAGCGGCGATCAGGGTGCGGCTCAGGTCACGATCTCCGGTGATGCCGAGAGCGTCGGAACCTATGCCTCCGAAGTCCAGCTCGCCTATGCCAAGTATCAGGAACTCTATCGCCTCTATAACGAGATGCTCGCTCAGGGCCGCCAGGAAGACGCCGTGAAGGTTGCTTCCGAGATGAACAAGGCCAAGGGTGAGTATGAAGCCCTCAAGGCCAACTCCAGCAAGTAAGTCCCGATCCCAGACCTCAAAATCCCCCGGGGGCAACCCCGGGGGATTTTCTTTGGCAACAGGAAGGAGCCACCGATGGAAATCCCCCTCCCCCACGCCGTCATCCGATCCTATCGACCGGGCGACGCCGCAGCCCTCGCGCATCACGCCGACAACCGGAAGATCTGGCTCAATCTGCGCGACCGGTTTCCCCACCCGTACACCCTCGCGGATGCCGTCGATTTCATCGAGAAGGCCACGCATGCCACCCCGGAAACGATGTTCGCGATCTGCGTCGGCGGGGAAGCCGCCGGCGGCATCGGGTATACCCTTCACTCGCACGAACAGCGGCTGACCGCCGAACTCGGCTACTGGCTGGGCGAACGGTTCTGGGGCCGGGGCATCATGTCCGAAGCGGTTGAAGCGCTGACGTCATACGCCATGAAAGCACACGGGCTCGTCCGGATCTATGCAATGCCCTATGCAACGAACACCTCATCGGCCCGGGTTCTCGAAAAAGCCGGGTATGTCTTCGAAGGCCGCCTGCGAAAAAACGTCATCAAGGACGGCCGGATCCTCGACCAACTCGTGTATGCGAAGCTTGCCGACGCCGCCGGCGATCCGCCTCAGTAATGGTTCAACACGTCGCTGGTATTGCGCCAGCGAGGATCGAGGGCCGCCTCGACCGCCTCCCGGATCGTGACGAGAAGCCGCTGGTGGTGCACGACCGGCTCGGTCATTCCGTCGGGAATGAGACCGATCTTGAGTTCGATCGCGATCTGCCCCTCGCTCAGATCGGCGATGCGCAGATCCTCGACCGCCTCGGCGAGAAGGCGCGTGCTTCCGCTCGCA
>JAKQOH010000113.1 GCA_029565415.1 Candidatus Rifleibacteriota bacterium
CTCTTCCGATCTGTCAAACTCGCGATCGGCCAACTCCTCAGAGAACCGCCTGACGTCGTCGTGTCGGGCATCAACAAAGGGGCCAACCTGAGCGTCGACGTGTTCTATTCCGGAACCGCGGCCGCGGCGATCGAGGGCGCGTTCGCGGGTTTTCCGGCGTTCGCTTTTTCCCTGGCCAGTTACGACCCCGCCAGCGACTTCACCGGTGCCGCCAGATGGGCCGCGGCATGCCTGAAACACATCATGGAACGCGGGCCTGAAAAAAATATCATGTATAATATAAATATGCCGGCCCTTCCCGAGCGCGAAGTGAAGGGCGTCCGCATCACCAGGATGGGGCACGTGCGGTATCGTGAGTCGTTCGAGTGCCGCAGAGACCCGAACGGGAAGCCCTACTACTGGCTGTGCGGCGATCCCGAGATCCTCGATCAGAGCCCTGAGTGCGACATCGTCGCCGTGCGCGAGGGGTACGTTTCCATCACCCCCATCCGTGCCGAGATGACCGACTTCGGTCTGTTTCAGAAAATGTCCGAATCAGGCTTCGCCAAAGGGGTTCAACGCCCCTGACGGCCTGGGGGTGCCGGCGTCGGGGTGGGAGCGTGTGCTGATGAACGGAACGCGTGCCGGAAATGCCTCGGAGGGAATGCACGAGCTTCGTACATGCATGGACAGCATGCCCCTCTGGCGGAACCATCGGCTCGAATGGGTCGAGTCCACCGGCTCGACAAACGAGGATCTGAAAGCCTCCGGCAAGTTGCGCCTTCTGGTCGCCGGGCATCAGACGGCGGGCCGCGGCCAGCGCGGAAGAGCATGGACGGCAGCTCCCGGCGCCGGATTGCTGTTTTCCTTCTCATGGATCTGGCCGGATATCGATTCGGCATGGGAGATTTCGTTCAGAACTGGGCTTGCCGCCCTATCCGCCCTTCGTCCCTTCGCCGGCGGGGTTGACAAGCTCTGGCTGAAATGGCCGAACGACATTTGTCTCGGCGACGGAAAGCTTGGAGGCATTCTCGTCGAATCGACCGTCAGAGACGACGGCCTGCATCTCGTTGTAGGCATCGGCATCAACCTGCGCGACCCGGGCCGGCTTGCCGACGACGAGGCCGGTCCGCGGATGAAGTCGGCGGCGCTCGCCGGGTGCGGGGAAATGGCCCGCGCCGCCGACCGATGGGCCGTTCTTGGCGCATTCGTTCGCTCCTGGGCCGATCAGATGGGGCTTGCGCGCTCGGGCGGGGATGCGCTGAGGGCTGCCTATATCGAAGCCGCCGGGCCGTTCTGGGGCCGGAACGTGCGCATCGCTCTCGGCGACGGCGGAGTGTTGGAAGGACGGGCGGTCACCCTGGGCGCCGGCGGGGCGCTCGAAATCATCGAAAAAAACGGCGGGCACCGGCTCGTCACCGATGCCCGCCGTCTGTTTCTCGTCGGGGAATGATCCGCGTCAGAGCCCCGTGACGGGAATCAGGACCTTGTAGGAGAACGGCGCCTGATCGGTGCGCCCGTATACCCAGACGTAGGCGTCTGTCGTCGGGTTCTCGAAGATGTGCTCCACGACGCCGCTTTTCATCTCGCTGGGCGACGTGGTGATCCGGTCGCGGCCATCGAAAATTTCGATCTTGACCGAGTCGCGCAGCACGTTCTGCGCGAAATCGACGCTGATCGCGAGCGGGGTCTGGGGTGAAATCGACTGGGCGGTCGGCGTCGGATCGGTGTTGAAAT
>JAKQOH010000123.1 GCA_029565415.1 Candidatus Rifleibacteriota bacterium
GGGACATTTGACGATTGGCACGACCACGCGCCGCAGGTCGTTGTCGATCCGGTAATCCCGGCCGTCGTCGTTCGGACCTTTCATGGTTCCTGTCTTTACATACAGGAGATCGCCCAGACTGACCGGACCGGGGTACCCGAATTTGAAAAACTCTTCGTAATCGCTGGCGCCGCCGCCCTTGCTTCCCATGTCGAGGGAGCCGTGATTCGAGGCTGAGCGAAGGTTCGGGATTCCCCCGTCGAGTTTCCCGTCTCCTCCGCAGTTCGTGCAGGATGAGGTCGATCCGCCGATGACGCCGTCGCCGCCGCAGGTGGCACAGGAAATGTCCGCCTTGTTGCATGCGCTGCCGTTGCTCTTGATTCCATCGCCTCCGCAGGTCGAGCAGGAAGGATTGTGATAATGTCCGTCTCCACCGCAGGTGGTGCAACTGGTGCCGGCTGTCGTGACGCTTCCCGAGCCTCCGCAGACGGTGCAGGTGTCATCGGCTTTTGCATTTTTCAGGTTCCCCAGGCGAATGATGTATTCCTCACCGGGCGTAAAACCTTCGTCGTCCTCGAATTTTTCGAAGGTGAAATCGTGCGTGCCCAGCTGCCGCAGTTTCCCGTGAGGCACACCGATCGGAATGACCCCCTCGCCGCCGTTGTCCTCCGGGCCGCCGCGGGCGGCGGCAACAGGCATTTGTGTATACCCGATCAGCTTTGCGAAGAACATGGGAGAATCGTATCGGCCGACC
The DNA here is from genome assembly GCA_029565415.1 of Candidatus Rifleibacteriota bacterium. Next base: position 734 of record JAKQOH010000123.1, read on the forward strand.
ACCTGGAGATTTTCCCGAAGAGCTCGATTGTCGCGATAGATCACGGAGCATGAGAGAGGGCCTCCGGTGAACGAGATACCGGGGTATGATTGCTGGACGACGTCTCTGACGCGCGTTTGAATGGCCGCCTGTGCCGAGGTGGTCAGGGTGCCGTCGTCATTCACCGCCGATACGCAGGCAAGGTCGAGACCTGCTTTCCATCCGGCGTTGACAGCACTTTCGATCCGGGCTTTCTGGTAGTAGGCATACCCGATATCGGTTACCAGAGCCACGAACGAGAGCAGAGCAACCATGGAGAAGGCCGTGATTACGAGGATACTTCCGCGCTTTTCATGGCGCCTTTGGAGTGATCTGCTCTTCATCATGGTGCTATTCCTTTTCCTGGATGTTTTCCGCGGTCAGTCGGTAGGTGTTCCGTGTTGGCCCGAAAAAGCTGCCCACGAACGGCGTGAAGAGTTCGATGTCGCACTGGGCTTTCACCTGTACTTCCTGATCGCTCGTTCCGACTCCATTTGCAATCCAGTAGACGACCCTGGCTTCCGGAGATGACGGAAAGGATGATCCTGCCGGGAGGGCATCGCACCTTCCGGTTGCCGGGCTCTGGCTGCGCTCGAAGGCATCCTTCACGGTCGAGTAATCGGAATGCGTATGGCTGCCGATCATGTCGGTGGCAACGAAAAAGTTCATCCTCCGTGCTCCGGCCCGGGCTGCTTCAATGCACTGAAGATTCAAAGCCGAAGCAACGTGAAGGCCGCGGCTCACATCGATGATAGTGAGTATCACGAAGATGAACAGTGGCAGGACAAGTGCCATTTCCACTATGGCCTGCCCTTTCCTTGACGACTTGGTCATACATCTCTCCTCAAAGAAATCAAAGCCGCATTCTAAGCGTTCTACGCAATTTTCGCACCTGACGCGCTTTCGATACGCGACATAAAATCAAAAAATCCTCCAAGCCTTGCATCCCACATCCGACGGCCCTATCATGTGACCTGCTCCCGAGTCGCCGTACAGGATCCGGCTGCCGGGCTATTTCATCGAACGACGGAGTCACCCATGCCTAGGATCATTCTGGCTGCTCTGATATTGGCCTTTCTCATCATCACCCCATTTGCCGCACTCGCCGACGGCGATGCGCGGGCCGCGACTCCCGCGGAGCGTGAGTATGCCCTGGAGGTCCAGGGTCTTCTGGACAAGGCCTTGCCACCGGTTCCTGACGGTTGGACGGCCGGCGATCGCACCCAGATCAAACCTCTGACGAGTGTCAGCACCGGGGTTGGAAAGGATCCGATGCACGTCGAGTTCTTCATGGAAGCCCGGGACGAGAAGAAAATCGAAGAGTCGGCTCTCAAGGAAAACAAGGTCTACGAGGAAGTGACCCAGGGATACACCGCCGACCAGAACACGAAAATGGTCGAAGAAATGCAGAAGAAACTCGATGTTCTCTCCAAACAGATGGAAGAAGCGATCGGAAAAAACGATGTGGCGGCCATCCAGCGCATCACCAAAGAGATCGAGGAGGCCCAGGCCCCCGTCAAGGCGATGGGCGACGCCATGAACAAGGAGCTGAAGGAAAAAGCTGCCGTGGTCAAGGCTCGTGACGCGCATCTCCAGGCTGCTCTCGCAGTGAATTCCTACGACGTCGAGTTGTCCGGTTATGCTGCGGAAGAGCCGGTGGCGGGACATCGGACCTACTGGCACGAGAACCCGGCTGACCACGATGGTGATTTCGAAGGTGAATGGCTCGCGTTCGCCGGCGCCTGGAAGGCTGCCGACCAGGATGGCAGGCCGGTGATGACGCCCGCGTGGAACCTCGGGCTTCCGCATACCACCGCCCAGAACCTCGTGGTGAAGGTGCGCGGGGACAAGGCTCGCGGCCGTCGCTTCCTCGAAGCCATGAAGTGGGATGTCGTCGGTGACCTGCTTTCGGCAAAGTGACCGGCGCCTTTTCCGTCATGCCTTCCAAAATCAGCAAATGGATGATTTAGATATATAAAGTAATCTATATATTGTTTGTGCGGTGAAATTGCTACCTGCAGAATGAAAGCCGCCCGTTCGCCCTGAGCCTATCGAAGAGGCAAGAGTCCTTTCGTGCTTCGACAGGCTTGGCGCAAACGGGATCGCGAAATCGGCTTTTTCGTGAAGGAATAGAGAAGACGGGATTCGTCGAGAAGGACGGTGACGAAGCCTGCAAGAGAGAGGTGACGGCCATGCCTGCGAGGGATCGATTCGAGAGAGCCCGGGGTCTGATTCCGGTATGCGCTGTCGCATTGGTGATATGCCTGGCTTTGGTGACGGGATGCGTGGATTCGGGGCGCCAGACGCCGGCGGCGACGCGAAAGCGCGTCACGTTTCTCCATTACTTCTCGGACACGCTGAGCGGTGGTATCGACGACATGGTCAAGGCTTTCAACGCGCAGCAGTCGAGGTATGAGATCGCCGTGACGCCTCTCGAGATGGAGGCGTTCAAGACCAGCATCCGCAAGACGCTCGAGGCGGGGAATCCGCCGGACCTGTACTCCTACTGGGCGGGGGCCCGCGTCGTGTCGGTACTCGACAAGTTGCAGCCGATCGACGACGTCTGGACAGCCGGAAGCTTCGATCAGCTGTTCTCTCCGATGATCGTCGAGTCGGCCTGCACCTACGAGGGAAAAAAATACCTGCTGCCGATCACCCAGCACCTGGTCTGCTTCTTCTACAACCGTTCGGTCTTCGAAAAACTGTCCCTGAAGCGCCG
>JAKQOH010000132.1 GCA_029565415.1 Candidatus Rifleibacteriota bacterium
TGAAATCGTGGGCGATGCCCCCCGCGAGGACGCCCAGGGCTTCGAGCTTCTGGTTGTTCTGGGTGATCTCGAGGAGTCGCGTTTTCTCGGTCATGTCGCGGAAGACGAGGACGGCGCCGATGACGGCGTTGTTCCGGTCCATCAGCGGGGAGCCGCAACGGGCCACCAGCCGCTCGCTTCCGTCGCGGGCGACCAGGACCACGGGGATGTCGGAGTCGACCGTGACGGCAGTAGCGAGGACGGCGTCGATGGCCGTCGCTGCCGGCTCCCGGCTCCGTTCGTCGAGAATCCGGAACACCTCGGGAAGAGGCCGTCCCTCGGCTTCCTGCTGGCACCAGCCGGTCAGCTGCTCCGCGACACGGTTCACGAGCTGAACCCGACCGAGCGTGTCGGTCGTGATCACGCCGTCGCCGATGCTGCGAAGCGTGACGGCCAGCCGCTCCTTCTCGGCCGCGGCGGCGTCCTCGATCTGCTTGCGGCGGGTGATGTCATGGAAGAACGCCTGGTAGGTGCCGTCCGGCATTCGCTTCGAGTGCATCTCGATCAGGCGTGGCTGGCCGCTCTTCGTGCGGAGCTCACGCTGAGAGGCGAGAGACTCGCCGTGATCGAGACGATCATATCGGAGAGGGACGTTTTTGAGTGTTTCGGGGGAGAACAGGTCGCGCATGTTCATGCGCAGCAGTTCATCGCGGCTGTAGCCGGTCAGTTCCACGGCGGTGGTGTTGGCATCGATGAAGTTGCCCTGCTCGTCGCCCTGGAAAAAGGCGTCCATGGCCAGTTCGATCAGCATGCGGTATCGTCTGGCGCTCATCTCGAGTTCGTGTTCGTATTTTTTCCGTTCCGAGATGTCGCGGCTGGTCGAGAGGATGTGGGGGACGTTGCGGATCTTGCAGATGGAAGCCGACATGAGGCCCGTGAGGATGGAGCCGTCCTTGCGCCGGAAATTCGCCTCGAGATTGGAGACGCGGCCGTGCTCGCGCAACCCGCCTGTCAGACGGTCCCGGTCGCGCGGGTCGACCCAGATGTTGAGCTCCAGCGATGAGCGGCCGATGACTTCTTCCGCGGTGTAGCCCGTGTGAGCAGTGAATCCCGGATTGATCTCCTGGTAGATGCCTTCGAGCGAGGTTATCGAAAGGGCATCGGGGAAGGTGTGGAACGCGACCTTGTATCGCTCTTCGCTCTCGGCAAGAGTTTCCATCGCATCCTGCGCGATTTTCTCGGCGCGTTGGCGCTCGGTGATGTCGTAGGCGATTCCCCGGGTGCCGAGGAAGGCGCCATTCGCGTCGAAGATGGGCCAGACGTCGCCGAGAAGCTGGATTTCGCGGTTGTCCTTCCCGAGCATGACGCCGCGAACCCCTTTGAGCTGTTGCCCCTGGCGAAGCTCGTCGAACTCCCGCTCACTGGTGTCATCAGAAGCCGATGCCAGGAAATCCGAGAACCGCCGACCGAGCATTTCGGCGAGGGTGTAGCCGAAAAGCTGCTCCCATGCCGGATTGAGGTAGACGAATATCCCCCCGGGGTCGCAGCGCCACATCAAATCCCGGGAGTTTTCGACCAGGGTCTGAAAGAACTGCAGCTTCTCCAGTTCCGATTGCATCACGGGTCTCTCACAGTTGAGCCTATTTTCGAAGCTACGATATCAGACCGGAATCCGTGATGCAAGCCGTTTTGCCGGATACCGTCCGCGTTATACGGATTTATTTACTAAACATTCTTGTAAGAATTTCGCAGATTCTTTCAGTGATTCTCTCATCGATTTTGGCAAGTCGCTTTTTTAACCTCGTTTTGTCAATCGTTCTTATTTGGTCTAATGCAATTTCACCTTGAACATTTTCAAAATGGACTTCAACTCTGCTTGGGTATTTTTTCATTGTCGAAGTGAGAGGTGCAACTATGACAGTTTTCAAATGTCGGTTCATCTCATCTGGAGAAATGATCACAGCAGGTCGAGATTTTCTGATTTCTGAGCCGACAGAAGGATCAAAGGAAACCAAAAATACATCAAATCTTTTTATTTCCATGACCATTCTTCTTCATCATTTTGAAGTTGCAATTTTTCCCAGGCTTCCAGCTCAGAATCTGGAATTGCCTTCATTGCCTTTTTAAAACCTTCATCCCACCCGGCCCGAGGATTATTGGCTGGTTTCAAAACAAGGCAGTCCCTCTTGATTTCAATCTCAATTTCATCAATGAGATGAATTTGCTGGAGAACCGCCTTCGGAAGGCGGACGCCTTGGGAATTGCCAATTTTTACTAAGTTTGTTTTTAGAGATGCCATAATAATCCTCCAATAATTCCTTCGTGCGGCATTACTAAGTATATCCAGCGGACGACGGCTTGTCAAGGCGCGATGCCTTTGGTTGAGCCTGTATACCAGAGGTTGGCCTGCGTTGCTGCCGGTTTTCGGTGTGGGGTGGATGGGGTGTATCGGGCTGCATGCAAATTGCAATATCCCTTAACGATGGACCGTGCGAGATGCAGTTCGAGCGAGGGAACGGAGGATGGTGAAATGCGACCAGATTGCTTTGCAGCACGGGTTTGCGACGAATTCCGCGGAAGGGCATGAAAGCTGCGAGGTCCGTTACGGGCGTCCGACGGAGCTCGGCGCTGGATTCCGTGTTCGAAGCCCAAGGAGGATACCATGTATATCATCATCATCGGTGCTGGGGCCGTTGGAGCCGACCTGGCGAGATCCTTTCACCGCGAGGGGCACGATGTCGTCGTCATCGACCGGGAATTGGAGAGCTGCCGGCGGCTGGCACAGGATTTCGACGGACTGATCATCAATGACGACGGAACGAGCCTGAGCGCGTTGCAGGAAGCGGGAATCGGCAGGGCTGATTGTCTTGCTGCCGTGACGGGCAGCGACAAGGACAACATGATCGTATGCGGTCTCGCCAAGAAGCATTTTTCCGTTTCGCGCACGATCGGCCGGGTGAATGATCCGGTCCACGAGCAGGTGTTCAAGACAATGGGTGTCGACTTTCCCGTGTCGGCGGCCCGGCTGATCGCTCGTGCGATCGAGACGGAGTCGGCGCTGGTGAAGGAGATGACCCTGTTCGTCATGAAGGGCGGCGAAGTCTGCTTTTCCCGGTATCACATCGACCGTTTCTCGCCTGTCGTGGGAAAAACCCTGAAAGAGCTCGAACTGCCCCGGGATGCTGTCGTTGCAATTCTGGAGCGGGGAGGCGAGGTGGTGATTCCGCGTGGTGAGACGGCGATATGCGCGGGTGATCAATTGTACATCGTCGTGAAGAGCAGCGCCGAGGTTGCGGTCCGCCTCATCGTTCTAGGGCCCGCCGTGAAGAGAACGCCCGCAGGGAAGGCGGGCTTGGCCGCCATGGAGGTGAAGTGATATGCGCCGTCCGGGAAAGGCCGCCTCTCTGGCGGCAGAGATTGCATCCGGGTTTGCGATCGAAATTCTTGCGGCATTCTTCCTGGCCGGGATCATCGCCGTTGCGGCGTCGATTCTGGCGCTGGCCGTCTGAAAGGCGAGGCACGATATGCTTCTCTGTCCGGCGCATGCGGAAGTGCGGGAAATCCTTCGATTTCTCGGACGCTTCACTGTCTTTCTCGGTATCCTGTTCCTGATTCCAGCCCTTGTCAGCCTGATGTGCGGCGAGAATGCGACTGCGGTCAGGATCGCGTTCGGAGGGGTGACGACCATCTGGATAGGCCTGCTCTTCCAGAGAGGCTGCCGAGACGGTGGGAACCTGTCGGCCCAGGCTGCATTTGTCCTCGCAGCCCTGGTTTGGGTCCAGGCGACCCTGGTGACCGGATGGACCTACTGGCTGACCGGGTGTTTCGCCTCATTCATCGACGCCTGCTTCGATGCCATGTCCGGATATACCACGACCGGTCTGACCCTGCTTGTAGACCTGGACCACGCTCCGGAAGGCCTCCAGTTTCTGCGGCATTTCGTCACATTCCTCGGTGGGCAGGGAATCATCGTGCTCTTTCTGGTTTTTGTCTCCGAGAGCGCACCGGAGTATTTCAGTCTGTACGCCGCCGAGGGCAAGGACGAGCGACTCTGGCCAAGTGTGCTGCATACGGCCAGGACGATCTGGTGGATCAGCATCGGTTTTCTCGCTGCCGGAACGGCCATTCTCTATCCATGTCTGCGGATGGCCGGAATGGAGCCTCTCCGGGCGATGCTCGACGCTGTCTACCTGTTCGAAGGGGCCTGGTCAACGGGCGGTTTCGCGCCGCATTCCCAGAATCTGCTCTACTATCATTCCGGAACCGTCGAGACGGTGACGCTTGTCCTCTTCGTTCTTGGGTCGCTGAATTTTGCGGTGCATCATGCCGTATTCTCGGGCAATCCCCGTGAGCTCATGCGAAATACGGAAGTGCGGTCGTTCGCCGTCACGATGTTGCTGTTGAGTATTCTTTCCACCTGGTTCTGCGTGCGGGAAGGAGTCTATGGGTCGCCCGAGATGGCCGTGCGGAAGGTCGTCTATCAGCTTGCTTCGGCCCACACCACCACCGGCAACATGACAGTGCATGCCCGGCAGTTCATTCATGACTGGCCGATGCCGGCATTTCTCTGTCTTGTGCTTGCGATGGTGATCGGGGGCTCGGCATGCAGCACGGCGGGTGGCATCAAAGGCATGCGTCTCGCGTTGCTCCTGAAAACGATCTGGTATGACGTGAAACGTCAACTCCTGCCACCGCATGCCATCGTGACGGTGCGCTGGCATCATCTCCGACCGCGGTTGCTGGATCCGGAACTGGGCTACCGAACCCTCTTGCTGGTTGCCCTGTTCGGCATGCTCTATCTCGGAACGACGCTGGCGGGCGTCTTTGCCGGATATCCGGTTGCCGACGCATTGTTCGAGGGCGTGTCGGCGGCTTCGAACACCGGGCTCTCCTGCGGGGTGACGACGACGGCGACTCCCGTCTGGCTGAAGCTCGTCTATATCCTCGCCATGTGGCTCGGCCGTCTGGAATTCACCGCCGTCCTGGTCCTGGGAGGCTATGTTCTGGCCCTCGCCAGCGGCCGGGGCCGGGGCGGACTTCGGCAAAAGGCGCTTGTCGCGCTGCTGTTGATCGCGATATGCGGGACGGCTTCACAGGCCTCAGCCGGAAAGCCGGAGCCCGAGCCCAGATGGGTGACGGCCTCCGCGGCTCTTCTCACCGAGGAGAGCAAGGTGCTGGATGGTGGCCTGTTCGCTGTTTCCGGGGAGGTGATCGGTGAGCCGCTCCGGGCTTCGGGTGGTATATGGCTAAATATTCTCGATGAGGGGAATCCGATTTCCGTGTTCTGTCCGAAGCCCCTTGCCGCTTCTGCAGCCGTGCTGGTCGGGGGAAATCGGCAGCGGCGCGGTCACCTGGTGCGGGTCTTCGGCATTCTGCATCGTATCTGCCCCGATCATGGCGGGGATCTCGACCTTCATGCCGTGAGGATGGAGCTCCTCGGACCTCCGCTCGCCCATCCGGAGACCCTGGGAGGGAGCGAACTGCTCGCCCTTTTCTGCATAGGTCTGTCCGGGATCTGGCACCTGGGCTGTCGTGCGTTCTCCCGCAACGGTTCCCGCCACTCCACACAAGGGAATGAAGAAAGGGAGGAGTGCCATGAACGAATCCCGTGAAATCCTGGTCATCGATGACTGCAAAAATATTCGACTGACGATACAAACAACCCTCGAGACGGACGGTTGGGAGGTTTCGACTGCTGCCGACGGCGAGGAGGGATTTGCCCTGCTCAAGACGGGCCGATTCCGCGTGGCGCTTCTCGATCTCCAACTCCCTGGCATGGAGGGCATCGCGATTCTTCGAGGGATCAGGCGCATCTGCCCCGGCATCGCTTTCATCATCATCACGGCCTTTGGGACCGTTTCGAACATCGTCGAAGCCATGAAGCTGGGGGCGATCGATGTCCTCGAGAAGCCGTTTGCGCCGAACCGGCTGCGTGCGATCGTGAGGGAGTGCATGGACCGGCCGAATTCCTGCTCCGCCCGTGATGCACCCGTTCCTCAGACAAGCGGCGATCATCTGCGTCTGGCACGCGAGGCGATGAGACGTGCGGAGTTCCATACGGCAGAGGAACAGTTGCAGGCGGCAGCGAAACTCGATGCACGAAATCCCGAAGTCCTCACCCTGATGGGTGTAACATTGGAAGTGGCCGGCAACCTGCTCGAGGCACAGAAATGTTACCGCGCGGCCCTGGCGCTCGATCCGGGATTCGATACCGCCCGACGGAATCTTGAACGGCTGACGCTGAACGGAGGAAAGGTTCCGATCTTTCTTGACTGATGACAACAACTCGCGATCAACACCCGGAAAGCTTTCTCGATCTCGTCGAACGCTCGAGGATCGGGAACCTCAAATTGTATTTGGGCTATGCACCCGGTGTGGGAAAGACCTGCCAGATGCTGCTCGAGGCCCATGCGTTGCGGAAACGCGGTGTGGACGTCGTTCTCGGGCTTGTCGAGCCGCACGGGCGTGCCGAGGTTGCCGGTTTTATCGGCGAACTCGAGACCGTTCCGCGGCACCGGGTGGAATACCGGGGTCTCGTCATCGAGGAGATGGACCGGGAAGCCGTGTTGCAGCGGATGCCTCAAATCGTGGTTGTTGACGAGATTCCTCACACGAATCCCCCGGGCTTCAAAAACCGGCGGCGGTATCAGGACGTTCTCGACTTCCTCGATGCCGGCATCAATGTGATCGGGGCGTTCAATATCCTGCACCTCGAGAGTCTGAAGAACGTCGTCGAAACGATTATCGGATCGGGCATGCGCGAGACGGTTCCCGATACCTTCCTGCACCGCGCCGACCAGATCGTTACCCCCGACCTTCCGGTTGAAGAACTGATGGAGCGGTTGAGGATGGGAAAAATCTATGGGCCGGACCGGATGGCCTGGGCGGTGGAGCACATCTTCCAGGATGCCCGACTCAATTCCCTGCGCGAACTGGCTCTGCGCGAGATTGCCGAAACCATCGAACGGCGTGAAGCCCGTGCTCCGAAAGGGCGGGACGAATCAGGCAGTGGCGGTGTCGGTGCCCGGATCATGGTCTGCATTGCTTCCCTTTCTCCGCGGGCCGGGATCCTGTTGCGGAAGGGGGCCCGGCTGGCCGGAAAACTGAACAGGCACTGGTTCGTCGTCTATGTCGAGACGCCGGGTGAACCGTCCGGGGACCAGCCCTCCGAATCGCAGCGGATCCTGGCTGAAAACATGGAAAGAGCCCGGGAGCTTGGAGCCGAGATCGTCCGGCTCAAGGCTGACGACTCGGTGACGGCCCTTATCGACTTCGCCCGATCTCACGGAGTCGGTCATATCATCGTCGGACGATCCGAGCAGCCGGGATGGAAACAGTGGCTGGGCCTTTCACCCATGCACAGACTGTTGAATCAGGCCTCGGGCCTCGATGTGCATATCGTTTCCTACGAGCCGGAAGGGGACGTGATATGAGTGTGAAGACCAAACTGCTGATCGCGATGATTCCGACGGTGCTCGCCCTCGTCTGCGTGGGACTGATGGCGGCATTCACGATTTCCGATCTCGGACTCCATTCCCAGCGGATCCTGAAAGACAACTACCGCAGCGTGCTCGCGATTCAGCGTATAACGAATGGTATGGAACGCCTGGATTCGGGCATGCTGTTCTGCCTGAGCGGCAGACAGGCTGAGGGGACGGGGATGATTCGCGAGTTCCGGCCTCTGGTCGAGGAGGAGATCCGGATCGAGGAAGGAAACGTCACCGAGTCGGGGGAAGCTGAGCTGGCAAAAATATTGCGATCGCTATGGATAGAATACCAGGGATTATATGATGGCGCGGCCGGGCTGGATGGGAATGCGTTCCGGGAACGGTATTTTTCCGCCATCTATCCCGTTTTCATGCGGCTCAAGAAAACCGCCGAGGCGATCCTGACGCTGAACCAGGCGGCGATGGTGCGTAAAAGCGAGGATGTGAAGGCCCATGGCGAGTTTGTGACCCGGCTCATGATCCTGCTGAGTCTGCTGGCCTCGATCGGCGGCATCGCGCTGACGATGTTCATGGGGCAGCGGATCCTGCGGCCCCTCAATGTCCTCGCATTGGCTGCCAGACGGGTGGGCGAAGGGGATCTCGAAGTCCGCGCCGTTCTCGAGGAGAAGGATGAGTTTGCCGATCTGGCCAAGGAGTTCAACGCCATGACGGAGCATCTGGAAACCTACCGGAAGAGCTCGCTGGGTGACCTGCTTCAGGCGCAACACTCGATGCAGGCGACGATTGACAGCCTTCCTGATCCCGTCGCGATCTTTGCCGCGGATGGCAGTCTGCTCGAGGTGAACGCCGTGGCCGAAGCGGAACTCGAATTCGACTGGAAATGGATCAAGTCGGCTCTCCCGGAAAAACTGCGCAATCTGATCGTCCGTATTCGGGACCACGTCCTTTCCGGAAAGGGCCCCTGGGCGCCGCATGGGTTCGACGATGCGGTCGGGGTGCCGCTTCCTCGCGGCGACGTGTTCTATCTGCTGCGCGGCATGCCGGTCACCGATCGGGACGGGATTCGGGGGGCGATCGTGCTGTTTCAGGATGTCACCCGCTGGAGACGCATGGATCAGCTCCGGAATGATCTCGTGGCGACGGTGGCTCACGAGTTCCGCACACCTCTGACGTCACTCCACATGGCCATTCATCTGCTTCTTGAGGGATCGGTGGCTCGACCCGAACGACGCGAGGATCTGCTGTTCGCCGCCCGCGAGGATTGCGAGCGCCTTCAGGCGCTTGTCGACGAGATTCTCGACCTGTCCCGGCTCCAGTCGGGCAAGATCCGCATCCTCCCTCACCCGGTCAGGGCACGACTCCTGCTCGAGGAGGCCCTGTCGGCGCACAGGCTCCTTGCCGAGGAGAACGGCCTCCAGTTGGTGAGCGAAATAGCCTTGGGGAATGAATGGGTGCTCGCCGATTCGGAGAGGATTCACGTCGTGTTCCGCAATCTGGTCGCGAACGCCGTGAAACACACGCCGCGCGGGCGGGACATCCTGCTCCGGGCGTCCCTGAAAGACCGGACGGTGCGGTTCGAGGTGGCCGATGAAGGGGAGGGGATTCCGGAGGAATATCTGGGGCGTGTGTTCGAGCGTTTTTACCGGGTTCCCGGCGCAAAAGGCTCGGGGAGCGGCTTGGGGCTGTCGATCGTCCGGGAGATCATTGCCGGTCATGGCGGGGAGATTTCTGTCACGAGCAGGGTTGGGGTCGGAAGCTGTTTTGCGTTCACGCTGCCGCTGGTATCGGATCCGGACGAGCCGAAGGAACGGGGGCCGATGGCGGGCTGATCAGGCTTTTTCCCACCGCTGGCGCTTGCGCCAGAGGGTCGAGGTGTCGATGCCGAGAATTTTCGCGGCTTCCTCCTGCGTGGGGTGGCGGGCGAGGACCCGCAGAATGTGGGCCTTTTCGAGATTCTCCAGGGACATGTCACTCCCGATCATCGGGATGGTGGTACTCGGCCGGGAGATGCGTTCCGGAAATGCCTCCGGCTCGAGCAGCGGAGCGGGCCAGACGATCAGGGCGCGTTCGATGGCGTTGCGGAGTTCGCGCAGGTTGCCGGGCCAGGAATGGGCCAGCAGGGCTTCCTGCGCACGAGGGGACAATTCGGGGGGGTGGCGGCCGAGCTGGCGGGCGAAAAAGCCGATGAACCGCCGCGCGAGGGGGAGGATGTCCTCACGCCGCTCACGCAGGGGAGGCAGGGTGATTTCGACGACGTTGATCCGGAACAGGAGGTCTTCGCGGAACGTGCCCGCCTTCACGGCCGCTTCCAGATCACGGTTGGTTGCCGCGATGATCCGCACATCGGAGCGTCGCACGCGGTTTTCCCCGAGCCGCTCGAACTGCTTCTCCTGGAGGAACCGGAGGAGCCTGGCCTGAACCGATGGCGCAATTTCGGATATTTCGTCGAGGAACAGCGTGCCGTTTTCCGCGGTTTCGATCTTGCCGGGACGGTCGCGCAGGGCGCCGGTGAACGACCCCCGGGCGTGGCCGAACAGCTCGCTGCCGAGAAGTTCGTCCGTCAGCGTTGGGCAGGAGACCGTGACGAAGGGCTGGGAGTGCCGCGGGCTCGACGCATGGAGAAACCGTGCGAGCACGCCTTTTCCCGTTCCGCTTTCCCCGCGGAGGAGCAGGGAGGCAGCCGAGGCCGCAGCTCCTGTCGCAAGAGCGAGGACCTGGCGCATCGACGGGGCCTGACTCTCGAAGCTCGCTTCCGGACAGCTTTCGCGAAGGTCGCTCTCAAGTTTGTCGAGCCGGTGCTCGAGTGCGAGGCGCGTTCGGACCTTCTCGATCATCTGCCGGACCTGAACCGGCGTGAACGGCTTGGGGAGGAGATCGAACGCGCCACGCCGGACCGTTTCCATTGCGGTTTCCAGGCTTGCGAACGCGGTGATGACGATCACCAGCAGGTGGGGATTGGCCGCCAGAAGGCCGGGGAGGAGGTCGAACCCGCTCGCGGTGCCGAGCCGCAGGTCGAGGAAGGCGAGGTCGAAGAAGTCCGTTTCCAGCGCGACCAGGGCTTCTTCCGGCGAGGCGGCCGCCGTCGCGTGCAGTCCCATCGACTCGAGGCAGATCATGAGCGTCGAGCGGATGTTCTTCTCGTCGTCGATGATCAGAACACGGAACCGGGACGCCGGGTCCGTCGGCGATGTCGTCATGGAAGGCTCCCTCATGGAATCCCCTGATCGTTGAGTGATACACCGCAAAGGCACCAAGACACGAAGAAAGAAGAGGATTCTTTGTGCCTTGGTGCCTTTGTGGTGATTCCGGTTACCGGCCCTGGCGGGCTTCGCGCTGCTGTTTCGCCTGGAAGGCGAAGGTGGCGAGGTTGGTGGTGCGGTTGGGCAGGATCGTGCCGTCGTAGACCATGTCGACGAAGGGCATCTTCCGGCGCAGGTGGACCTTGAGAATAGCGCTCGCTATCGTGCTGGGCATGCAGGTGAAGGGCATCGCGTTCACGACGCCGTCGAAGCCGTGCTCACGGAAGGCGAACGCGCCGCCGATCGAGAGGATCGCCTCGCCGTTGATGTGGTTCGAGAAGATGCCGTCCACGAGATGCAGAAGATGCTCGGTCGAGTGGTCGAACCGCCCGTGCAGCAGTTTCGAGAACGGCACGCCCATCAGCTTCGCGACGACGCGCTGCGCCTTGCCGATCAGCCAGGACTTCGCGAGCTCGCTGCCGGTGTTCCAGCCGCGCCGGTCTTTCCAGCGGTCGTGGGCGTCGGCGATGCTCGTGTGGGTCGTGTAATCGATCCATTCGCCGATCGAGCTGGTGAATGTTTCGCAGCCCATCGACTCGAGTGTCCTGACCAGCTCCTGGTTGCTCTCGTTATGTGTGCGAACATATATTTCGCCAACAATACCGACGAGGGGCTTGTCCTTTCCCGTGCGGGGGATGGCCGAGAAGTTCGATGCAGCCCGCCGCGCGACTTTCATCAGTTTCAGGCCGCCTCCGGCACGGATCGCCTCGATCCCGTCGCGCAGGGCGTCGGCGAACACGGCGTCGGCCTGACCCTTCTCTTTTTCATACGGCCGCACGCGCCAGAGGGACTTCTCGATCAGGTCGGTGAAGACGATCGCCTGCCAGGCGAGGCCGCGGAACTCGGCCGCCTGCTCGTCGGAGAAGAAGCCTTTGCACCGGTAGCTGTCCTCGGAGCTGGGCGAGAGGATCGGGATGCCGCCGCAGCCGTACCGCTGGAGGAGCATGCGGTGCAGGTAGTTGTACTGGCCGAACCGGCACGGGCCCTCGGTCTCGGGCATGAAAAAGGCGATCTCGTTCTCGACGTCGCGGCCCTGCTCGCGCAGCTTCGTGACGGTCTCGAACATGTCGCCCGTCGTGACGGTGCAGGGGAAGCACTCCTTGCCCGAGGTGTTGCTCTTGCCGAACTCGAGGCCGGCCGTCGTGTACGTCGGCATCACCTCAGCCTTGCACCCGACCCCGTCGAACGCGGCGGCGAGGGCGAACGAGCCCTGGGACATCTTGGGCAGGTAGATCGTGCGGCCCTGGAGCGGGGCTTTGGCCTTGCGGGCGATGACGTTCACGCCCTGGGGCAGGGTGCGCACGTCGGTCTGGTTCTTGATGACGTCGATGAAGGCCAGCAGGCGGGTCTCGACGCCGGCGCCGGCCGAGTGCTCGTCGAGCTCGAGCTCGAGATACGGCCGGCCGGTGCGGTTCATCTCGTCGTTGAAGAAGTGCAGGATGAACGAGTCGGGGCCGCACGAGAAACTGGTCAGATACAGCCCGAACAGCCGCTTGTCGTTGTTGATATAGCGGGAGGTTTTCAAGATCTTGTCGCCGAAGCCCCAGTACATGTTGGGGTAGTCGTTCTCTATCTCGATCGGGTCGAGATCCAGCAGCTCCTGCGGGATCGCGATGACGCCGAGCCGGCTGAACGTGGCGAACAGGTTCAGGTTCGTGCGCGAGTCGTAGGCGCTGTAGGGCCGGCCGACGACGACGATCGCGCGCCGGTCGCCGAGCTTCTCGAGCACGGTCTTGCCGAGCGCGCGCAGCTCCCGGGTGAACGCCGTGTGCGCGGCCCAGGCTTCGTCATACGCGGCAACGAACGCCTTCTGATCGAACGGCAGACCGACCCGGGCGAACTCCTCGCGGAATGCCTTGACCAGACCGTCGCGGCCGTACTTCAGGTAGATGGCGGGCATGAGCGTGGTCTTGTCGTCGAGCTTGAGCGCGGCTTTCAGCATGTAGCTGTTCGCCTCGAGGTAGGGGCAGTAGTAGCCCTTCTTGTCGGACGGCGCTTCCATCTCGATCATCATGGGCAGGAACAGCCAGTCGACCTGGCCCTTGAGCCTGCTTGCGTGGCCGTGTGAGATCTTCACGGGGAAGCACGCCTCGCAGGTCATCGCTTCTATACCGGCGTCTACAATT
Source organism: Candidatus Rifleibacteriota bacterium (assembly GCA_029565415.1). The sequence continues at coordinate 12,853 of JAKQOH010000132.1, forward strand.
CGATTGTCGGTCTCGGGGGTGATCACGACGTCGAAGCCGAGCCGGTCCATCAGGTGCACCCAGAACAGTCCCGTCTGGAAAAAGCTCAGCGAGCGCGGAATCCCCAGCGTCGGCCGCTTCTTCCCTTCGGGGGAAACGGCCTGCGCCGGCTCTTCACCGAGCACGCGGTATTTCCCCTGCATGGCCTTGAAATACAGGTTCTGCCGGATGCGGTTGTAGTCCGGGGCGCGCACGGTGGACTTCGCGCGGGACTCGTACATGCCGCACTCGCCGCCGTACACCGCCTCGTCGCCGGCAATGCGGTAGATCTGCAGCTTGCACAGGTTGTGGCAGTTCGGATTGCGCTTGCAGACTTCCTCGGAGTGGGTGAACGCCGCATCGACGACGCCCCAGCCGCGGAACCGGCTGGGCTTCACCGTCTCACCGCGGCGGGCGGCCGCCTCGGCTTCGTCGCGCGCATGGAGAGCCGCACCGATCGCGCCCATCACCTCGCGGTGGGGCAGGGTGACGATCGGCTTGCCGACGACGGCTTCGAAGGCCGCGACAACCGACTTGTTCAGCGACGGGCCGCCCTGGAAGCTGATGACCTTGCCGATCTTGCCGTCCTGGACGACGCGGTTGAGGTAGTTGTGGACGACGGCGCGCGACAGGCCGGCGAGCAGATCCTCGCGGGCGGCGCCCATCTGCAGGTAGGACATCAGGTCGGATTCCATGTACACCGTGCACCGCTCGGTTAGCTTGAACGGCGTTTTCGCGGCGAGGGCGAGGCTCTCGTATTCGCCGGCGATGTCGATGCCGAGCTTGTTCGCCGTCTCCTCGAGGAAGCTGCCGGTGCCGGCGGCGCACACCTTGTTCATGCGGAAGTCGACGACGAAACTCTGATGGAGGGACGTATATTTCGCATCCTGGCCGCCCAGCTCGAAAATGGTGTCGACGTCGGGCCGGAACTGGGTCGTGCCGCGCGCGTGGGCGGTGACCTCGTTGACGACATCGTCGGCGCCGACGAACAGGTTCGCGACCTCGCGGCCTGAGCCGGTGGTGCCCACGCCGAGCACGTTGACGCGCGACACGTCGATCTGCTGCTTCATGTGGGTGAGGCACTTCTTGATCGCGGTGACGGGCTGGCCCTCGGTCGGGATGTACCGCTTGTAGATGATCCGCTGGTCGAGGCCCATCAGCACGAGCTTGGTCGTCGTCGAGCCGATGTCGAATCCCATATAGACGTCTATTTTATCTTTACCCGACGGCAGGCCGGAGGATTCGCCGCACGGGGTGAACGGGGCGAGCTTCTGGCAGAGCGGGGCGACGGTCGGGGCCTTGAAGGCTGCGTCGCTCTTGAGATTCGCGATCTCGGCACTGCGCACCGCGCGGCCGGTTCCCGAAGCGATGGCCGAGAGGGCGACTCCGAGGGCACCGACGGCGGTGTGGTGCTCGGGAACGACGACGTTCACACCGAGAATCTTGGAAAACGCGGCACGGGCCAGGTCGTTCGTGGCGTAGCCGCCGATGAAGGCGACAGGCTCGGCGAGGGTGCGGTTGTTGATGAGGGTCGACTTGAAGTTCTTCGCGACGCCCTCGTGAAGCCCGGCGATGATGTGCTTCACCGGGATGCCCTTGTTCTGCAGGTGGATCATGTCGGACTTGGTGAACACCGTGCAGCGGCAGGCAACGTTGGCGGGGTGGTCGGAAGTGCGGCCCTCGGCGATGAACTTCGTGAGAATCGCCTCGATGCGCTGCTGCGGCTCCTCGATCTTCTCGAACTCCTGGTGGTCGGAGAAGATGCGCTCGGCCTGCTGGTCGATGAAGCTGCCGGTGCCGGCGGCGCAGGCCTCGTTCAGCTTGAAGTCTTCGAGCAGAAAGCCGTCTCTGGCGGGCGAGACGAGCAGCAGGGCCGAATCGTGGCCGCCGATCGAGACCACGGATCGGGCCTCGGGCATCAGCCGGTGCAGGCCGCGCGTCTGGGCGGTCGTCTCGATCTCGAACGTGGTGCCGACGGCGCTGGCGATGGCTTCGCCGTGGGTTCCGGTGAAGACGACGCGCGCAATATTCTCGGCGCCATACTTCTCTTCGACCTGGACCAGGGTGCGGGCGCACAGCTCGAGGGTGCGGCCGAAATGGCGCTGGTAGGGAAGCTCGGCGAGCAGGTCGCCGTTCTGTGCGCAGATGACGGTGTTGATGCTGACCGAACCGATGTCGAATCCGACGGTCAAAGCCTTGTGACTCATTCTTGCCTCCAACATGAAAAACGCTCAGGGAACGGCCATGCTACCACGATTCGCCCGCCCGCGGCAATGCCGCGCCAATCCCGCAGCAGCGGGGCCGGAGCCGTTCCTGCTAACGTCACTCCCAGCCGGCGGCGGAGGCGGTGGGGGGGGCGGATTCCGATGCCGGTTTGCCGGCGGTTGGAGGCTCGACGGCCGGGGTGGCGGGGCGCTGGCCGGGGAGGATCTGCCAGAAGGTCGTGTCGATCGGCACCTCGATGGAAGCGCTCGCGACGGCGGATGTGCCCGGCGTTGTCGCCGGAAGCGGCAGGAGGCGGATGTTGCCGCTGCGACAGACGATCAGATCGGCATTCGAGAGGGCCATCGGCTTGTAAAAGCGGCTCTTGTCGAGGGCCGACCAGAGGGTTCTGTTCGCATCGGCGGTGAAGAGGGTCACCTGGGTCTGGCGGGCAAGGAAGTTGTCCTTGTAGGTGATGCCGAGCCCGTTCCGGTGGACGAACGCGTCGAAGGTTTTTCCGAGCTCCCGTTGCCACCGGACGAAGCCCGTCGTGGCCTCGAGGCATTTGATGCCGCGCCCGTCGGCGAACAGGATCGCATCCCCGACCGCGTGGGCGGCGAGGAACGGGGAGGAGAGCAGCACGCTCCAGGATTTCCCGGTCGGCAGATCGCTGCAATCGAGCCGCGTGCCTCCGTTGGCCAGGATCAGCAGCGAATGTCCGGTGACGGTGGCGATTTTATAGCCTTCACTTTCATGGCGATACACGATCTCGCCCGTCTCCTGATCGACGGCGACCGGCCGGCCGGTCGCGTCGCAGAAGATGAAGTAGCCGCCGTACACGAAGGGCGGAGCGTCTTCGACGGGGTCCCGGTAGGTCCAGAGGAGGGAACCGTCAGCGGGGTCGATCGCGCAGAGTTTCCAGGACGGTTTCTTCAGATCGTCGTATCCGTAGACCACGCCGATCGTCTCACTTGAGACGAGATGCACGACACGTCCGTCGAAATGGCTCTCCCAGACCTGCTCGCCCGTGTCCGCGTCGACCGCGAACAGCACTTCGTGGGCACCGGAGACGACGACGAGGTTACCCGGGATCGGCAGCGGGGAGAGATCCGAGGGGGTCAGCGTCGCGCGCTTCCAGCGTTCTTTCAGATCGGCGGAGTAACAGGTGTAGCCCCCGCTCCGGTCCGCCACGAGAACGCCCGAGGCGAGCCCGACGAGCGGATGGCGGGCCTGTGAGGGCAGGGGAACGGGGCCCGAGAGCTTTCCGGTGGCATCGATTGCGCCGAGCTGCTGCTGCCGGATCAGATAACAGAACGTCTCACCGACCTGCGCGGGAGGTGTCGTGATGTCGCCCGGGGCCTGGGCCCGCCAGAGCTCGTTGGTCGGCGGTTCGAAGGAGAACAGCAGATAGGAGAGAACGCCGGCGACGACGAGCAGCAGCCCGAACAGACGATTCGACATGATCCGGGGTTCAGGCGGCGGGGCGCTTGAGGGCGGCGAGGACGAGGGGCACGGCCTCCTCGGCCGGGATGCGGCTGGTGTTGATGGTCAGGTGATACAGATGCGGATCGTTCCAGTCGGCTTCGAAAAAGTCGCTCAGAAAGGCGCCGGCCGAGGCATCGCGGCGTTCGATCAACTCGCGGGCCTTTTCCTCGTCGATCTTCTGCTCGTCCATCACGCGGGCGAGCCGGTCTTTCATATCGGCGACGACGCGCAGGTGAAAGGCGTCGGGGTGATCGTGAAGAATGCGGCCGGCACCGCGGCCGAGCAGCACGACGTTGCCCTTGGCGGCCAGCTCCTTGATGACCTGGGTCAGAACATCGATGTATTCATCGTGTTTGTATTCCTGGTCGGGGAAGGACGGAACATAGGTGCTCGTGGTTTCCCAGTCGAGAGGGCCCATGCCGAACGGGTGGAACACCCGGCCGCCCTTGGCGATGCTGGAAAGAGCCTCCTGGAAAAACACCCCGATGCGGTTGTAGGAGTCCTGGTCGAAATCCGTCAGGTCTTCGTGGGATTTGCCCATTTTCTTGGCGATCTCGTGGATGATCTCTTTCTCGACGCAGGTGCCGCCGATGGCTTCGGCCAGCTTCAGGGCGATGAACGTCCCGCCCGCTCCGAGTTCCCGGGAAATCGTGATGATCGGCATTGGTTTCGTTTCCTCTCTTCCGAGTCGTTCCGTTCTGCACGGGTCCTGATGCATTCTACCGGAACGCGGGCATCGAATCAAGCAAGGCTGCGTCCGGGGCTGAAAACACGAGATTCCTCAACAAATTTCAAAAATCTGCCGATGAACTCTTCGGAATCGGACGGAAACGTACGAAAGAGTATGTGGAACGAAAAAAATCGCGTAGCCGAGGAGGTCGTAACGAGTATGGTGCACCCCGCGATGGTAGGGATCACGGAGCTGATGACGGATGATGTGTTTCTGGGCTGGATGGAGAGTCAGGACGAGGATCTGCTCGAACGCCTGACGACCTACGAGGTTTACAGCCGCTTCCAGACAGAGATGGCCGCCGCCACGACGCACTGAGAGAGATCCAGGCCGTTCCAGACACCGCCGCCCCGGGATACAGGTCCCGGGGCGGCGGTGCGTTTCGGCGGCTCAGCCGCGGCTGCTGCGCTTGCGCTCGCGGAATTTCGAAAACTCGAGCTGCTGGCGGATGAGGGGGGCATCCCCGGCGCCCTCGTGCAGAAACTCCATGAACTCGGCAAGCCGGGTCACGGTGGCGGGCGAGACGCGGTGCTCGAGGCGGCAGGCCTCCTCCTCGGCGAATTCGCCGGGCAGTTCGAGCACGTTGAGGAAAAAGTCGGCCAGCACGCGGTGGCGCGAGTCGAGGCGGCGGATGGCCGATTCGCCCAGCTTCGTGAGAGTGACGGGCCGGTAGGCCTCGTAGTTGATCAGTTCGAGTTTCGCGAGACGGCGCAGGGCGTTGGTGGCCGAGGGCGTGGTGCAGCCCATCGCCGAGGCGAGGTCGGTGACGCGCACGGCGCCGTATCTGCGCTGGAGTTCGTGGATGTGTTCGAGATACGACTCGAGCGTGCTCGAAAGGCCCTGATTCGGCCGGGCGCGATCTGGGGATGCTTTCATGCGGGGTGCGCTCCTCGTCATCGTGGCGTGTCGTTCCGGGCGATCCGGCAGCTCGTTCCCTGGCAGCTCGTGCACGGGCTCTCGCCCGCGAGGTCGGCCCGCAACCTGCGGACAAGATACCATACCGCCAGGCCGATCGTCAGGAAGAGCGCGACGGTGTCCGCGGAACCGGCCCCGGTGGCGGTCGCGGCTGCGCGGGTCGGTGCCGCCGCTCCGATGAGGAGCGAGGTCGCGAAGGTGAGGCTCCAGGCGAGGACGCCGGGCAGGAGGGTGGCGGCGAGGGTGAAGCCGAACGAGCGGGTTTCGCGCCAGATCACCCCGACGGTCGGCAGGCAGGGCACGTAGAGCAGCGTGAACAGCATGAAGAGGAAGCCGACGGCCGGCGTCACCCCTTCCCGGCGCATGGCGGTTCCGAGGTTTTTATCGATAGGATTATATAACACGGCGAGGGTCGAGACGATGCTCTCCTTGGCAAGAAAGCCCGGCACGAGGGAGACGGCTTCGCGCCAGCCGAACCCGAGGGGCCGGACGAGCGGCTCGAGGGCTCTTCCCAGGCTGCCCATGTAGCGGCGCTCCATCGTCTCACGGGCCATGTCGGATTCGAGATCGGCGATTCGGGCGGCGGTCTCGGGTGTGGCCGGGGCGGTTCGGAGGGCGGAGATCTCGGCCGCATACGGCCGGCTGAGCGGCACCTCGCGCGGAAAGGCCGTGAGGCTCCAGATCAGGATCGTGCCGGCGAGAATGACGCCGCTGGCTTTTTCGAGGAAGTGCCAGGTTTTATCCCACAGCATCGAACGGAGGCTGCGCCAGGTCGGGAGGCGGTAGGGGGGCATCTCGAGCATGAACGGCGCCTGGGTGAGGGGGGGCATCAGCCGGGCGAGCAGCCGGCCGACCCCGACGAGGACGAGCAGGTTGATGAGATACAGGGCGGTCAGCACCAGGCCGGGATTCTGCGGGAAAAATATTCCGCAGAATAAAACGAGCACGGGGAGACGGGCCGAGCAGCCGACGAGGGGCATGAGCAGGGTCACGAGCCGGCGCTGGCGCGGGTCGTCGAGCAGCCGCGTCGACATGATCGCCGGGACGTTGCAGCCGAAGCCCATCAGCAGCGGGACGAATGCGCGGCCGTGGAGGCCGATCATCTGCATCAGCCGGTCCATCAGGAACGCGGCGCGGGCCATGTAGCCCGAGTCTTCGAGGAGCGAGATCCAGAGGAAGAGAATCAGCACGTTGGGCAGAAAAACGAGAATGCCGCCGAGGCCGGTCACGATGCCGTCAAGGAGGAGGTCGCGGCCGAGGCCGGGGGAGAGGCGTTCGGCGCCCCAGTGACGAAGGAACTCGACGCCTGCTTCGATCGCGTCTGCAGGGAGGGCGCCCAGCGAGAACGTCGTCCAGAACATCAGGGCCACGAGGAAGGCGAAGATCGGCAGGCCCCAGACGCGGCTGGTGAAGAACCGGTCGAGTCCCGGCGAGACGTTGTCCTCGACCGGGGTTTCGGCGGGGCGATGGCAGGCTTTCAGCAACCGGGAGATGCGGTCGTAGCGGTCGGTTGCGAGCCGGCAGGGCAGGCCGCCCGCGCCCGTCACGCAGTCCCCGGCCGATTCGAGGGAGCGCAGGAGCTTTTCCCGGAGGGGGTCGAGGCCTGCGCCGGCCGCCGTGGCCGGGGCGCCGGGGTGGGCGATCAGCACCTGGATGGCGTCGAGGCGCATGGATGGTGTGGCGGCCGGCCAATCCGGAGCGCCGATAGCGGGGAGGGTGGCCTCGACGGCGGTCTGCCAGGGGCGCGGCAACCGCATGGCCGGCGTGTCGGCCGAAGCCTCGCGGGGGGTGGCGGAAGCCGCGAGAGCGGTACACAGTTCGTCGACCCCTTCCCCCGAGCGGGCCACGGTGGCGAAGGTGGGGCAGCCGGTCAGGCGTGCGACCTTTTCCAGATCGAGTTCGGCGCCGGTGCGGCGCAGGGTGTCGTAACAGTTGAAGACGAGCCAGGGGCGCAGACCGAGTTCGAGCAACTGCATGGTGAGGAACAGGTTGCGCTCGAGGTTGCCGGCATCGATGACGTTGAGGATGATGCCCCGCGAGATCTCGTCGAGCTGCTCGAGCACGACGCGTTCTTCGGGGCTTGCGGGGGTGAGCGAGTAGGTGCCGGGCAGATCCGTGACGATCAGTTCGACGTCGCCGCTTTTGCGGAGCCCCTCGATGCGGTCGACGGTGACGCCCGGCCAGTTTCCGACATGGCGGCGTTCGCCGGTGACGGCGTTGAAGAGGCTGGTTTTGCCGCAGTTGGGATTGCCGACCAGGAAAACGCGGACCGGCCTCATCGGGCGAAGCCTCAGGCGGCCCGGCGGACGGGGTGGATCGCGACCAGGGACGACTCGCTGCGCCGCAGCCCGATGCGATAGCCGCGGATGAGGTACGTCGCCGGGTCGCCCATGGGCGCCCGCTGAACCGCCGTGATCGGCGTGCCGGGGATGAACCCCAGCTCGAGCAGCCGGTTGCCGGTCGGGCTGGATGCGTCGATGTCGCGGATGGTCGCGGTCTCCCCGATCTGCAGATCGGCGAGCGTTGCGTTCATCTTGACCATGTGTGTTTCGTCTCCCGCGGTGAGTGCCGCTTCAACCGGTCCGTCACCCGATGTTTCACGAGTGACAATATGTTAGCTTCATCTAACAATAGGATACACGAAAAACACTTGTTGTGCAAGATAAAAATGCCGGGCGGTTCCGGCGTGTGGGCGGCGGGGGTTACCGGTCGGCTTTTGAGGCGGAGATGGCGCGTTCGCTGGCCCAGGCGCGGATGAACTTGATCTGTTCGGCCATCGTGCGCGAGAGGGGCACGGTGCCGCGGATGATCGTATACAGATCGTCGTTCGTCAGCTTCTCGCCGCGATCGAACGCCTCGACCATGCCGGCCTCGACGACGTGCTCGATCTCGGCGCCGTTCCAGAACTCGGTCGAGACGCTGAGCAGGGTCAGATCGAACGTCGACACGTCGATGCCGCGCCGGCCGAGGTGGACGCGGAAGATCTCCTCGCGTTCGCGGTCGTTCGGCAGGTCGATGAAAAACACCTGGTCGAACCGGCCCTTGCGGATGATCTCGGCGGGCAGCAGATCGATGCGGTTGGCCGTGGCGGCAACGAAAACGTCGGCTTTTTTCTCCTGCATCCAGGTGAGGAAGGCGGAAAAAATGTGCGAGCCGGTGCTGCCGTCCTTCATCGTCGAGCTGCTGATGCCCCCCTCGATCTCATCGAACCAGAGAATCGCAGGAGCCATCGCCTCGACCGACTTGATCGCCCGGTGGAACGCGCCCTCGGGGGTGCCGTGGAGGCCGGAATACACCTGGTTCATGTCGAGCCGGAACAGGGGCAGGTTCCAGAGCGAACTGATCGCCTTGACCGAGAGGGATTTGCCGCAGCCCGAGATGCCCATCATCAGCAGGCCGCGCGGGGGTCTGAGGCCTGCCGCCGCGGCTTCGGGGGAAAACAGCCTGCGCCGCTTCTCGAGCCAGCCCTTCAGGTTCTCGAGGCCGCCGACGTCATCGAGGGAGAAGTCGGTGCGGACGTATTCGAGGATGCCCTCTTTGCGCGCGAGCTGCTCTTTCTCCTCCTGGAGCTGCTTCACGATCGTGCCGTCGATGACCTTGGCGCCCCAGAGAAGCTTCGTGAGGCTCTGCTGGGCTTCCGTGGCGGTGAAGCCCTGGAGGGCGGTGGCGGCCGCGGACAGGTCGTCGGCCGTCGTGCGGTTCTCGGCACCGCGCCGGACGGCCGTCGCAAAGGCGCGCTGGATCAGCTCGGTCAGCTCTGCCGGCTCGGGCAGGCCGAAGTCGAGCAGGAAGATGTCCTTGCGAACCTCGGGCGGAAGATGGATTTCCCCGCCCAGCAGGAACAGAAAACGGTTCTGGCCGCGGAAGGCGGTGGCGACCCGGCGGAGCCGGCGCTGGATTTCGGGCCGGCCCAGGTAGGGCACGAGATCGCGGAAGACGAAAAACCCCGGCTCGGTCACGCGTGCCACGGCTTCGAGCGCGGCTTCCGGCGTCGTGGTGCCAGGCTGGTTCAGCTCGCCGCTGGTGATGCCGGCCTGGAGATCCCATTCCGTAAGGGGCTTCTCGGACGGGAACACCGAGCGCGAAATCGAGGCCAGGGTCGAGAGAACCTGGTCTTCTTCCCAGCTGCTGATGGCGATGAGGGGGGTGCCGGCCACCAGGGCGCGCTTGAGCGCGGTGATCCCGGCCGAGCGGAGGGAGCTCACGGTCTCGGATTCGTTCCGCGCGGGCGTTTCGGCGTGGCGACGGTGGGGGTGACCGCCGACGGGGAGGGGCGCAGAGGCGTGGCGAGCTGAAGCGCTTCACCGCGAACCTGGGGCATGTGGTTCCGGTACAGATCTTTCTCGAACAGCTCGCGGCAGTAGACCAGCGTTCCGGCCGGGGTTCGGGTCGTCGTGGTGCGCGTCTCGGCCGGGGCCGGCGTCGTGGTGTCGTCGTGCTTCATCTTTTGCCTCCAGGTGACGGAAGTGGATGTCGATCTCTCATTATAGGAGCTTCGTCCCTCGCATGCAAGACCACCCTGACAGCGGGTTGACGCACAGAGCCTGTTGTGATATACTGATCGACTGCAAAAAAACGAACGACAAAAAAAGAGACATCCTGGAGGATGAACAGATGAACCGGATTCAGAGAATCACTGCCATGGCCGCTTTTGCCGGCATGTTCCTCGGCCTCGCCGCTCCCGCCGCCCGGGCAGAAGGCATCGCCGAACTCGATGCGGCGTATGTTGCCGAGATCCAGCGCAACTCCCAGACGGTTTCACACCGCGAAGGCCTCAAAAACACGATCGAGCGCGTGCTCGATTGTGCCGCAAACGGCCGGATCGATGTTGCCCTCGTCGGCATGGGCGATGTTTCCGACTGGGTCATCGATGCCTGGTCCCGCACCGAAAAAGAGTATCAGGAAGTCAGCATTTCCCGGTATGGCATGGAGCTCGACGCCCGTCTGCCCGGGGTGCGCACCGACTTTTACCGGTTCCGCACGATCCGCATGAATGGCGAAGTCGCCGAGACGCTGTTCCAGGACATCACCAAATCGAAGAAGGCGGCGATGATCTGTACCTTCGTCGATGGCGACCCCACCGGCCAGGACAAGCCGCTCGCGACGGTTCTCGAGAACCTGCTCGCGGCCGTCGAGGAAGGCCAGATCACGATGCAGCCCGTGAACTATGTCGACGCCCCCCAGCGGCCGGTCCAGCTTTGGAAAAAATATTCCCCGGCGATCGAAGATCCGGCGCTCGTGCGCGTCGAACGGTTCACGACGGATACCGCCGGCGGCGAAGACACCTATTGGAAACTGTTCTACCGCGATCCGAACGGCGGATACGAGCAGACGATGCTGGTCTGGCACGACCGGATGGTCTACTGCGACCTGAACGGCAGGATCATCGTCGAGTGATCCCCTGATGCATATCGCGCGCCCCGGAACGAAACGCATTCCGGGGCGCTTTTTATCGTTATTGCTATAACAGACGCCTCCGGAGGTGCCCCATGAACCCGCTGCTCAAGAGCCTGACCGATAACGTGATGGCCGGTTTTGCGAACGGGACCGACGCGGTCCAGCATTTCGATGCGAGTCCGCTTCCCGACAAGCGGGAGATCGCCCGGGTCATTGAGGATGCGCTGTTCCTGCTGTTCCCCGGCTATTACGGGGATTCCCAGCTTTCGTTCGAATCGATGGAACTCCAGGCGGGCTACCGGGTCGCGACGCTGTATGAGCGGCTCCAGGCCCAGGTGCTGCGGGAGTCGCTCCACTCCTGCAAGCTCGCGCACCGCTCCTGCCGGCACTGCCAGGATTATGCCGCAGTGATGGCCCGTTCGATGATCGAGACCCTGCCTGCGATCCGGGAACTGCTCGAGGACGACGTGCGCGCCGCCTTCCGGAACGACCCGGCCGCCTCGAGTTTCGACGAGATCATCTTCAGCTACCCCGGCCTCGAGGCGATCGCCGTCTACCGGCTGGCCCATTTCCTCAGCGACCAGGGCCTCGTGTTGATGCCGCGCATCATGACGGAGTGGGCCCACGCCCGCACCGGCATCGACATCCACCCCGGTGCGAAGATCGGCCGCAGCTTCTTCATCGACCACGGAACCGGCGTCGTGGTCGGCCAGACGACCGTGATCGGCGAGCGCGTGACCCTGTATCAGGGCGTCACCCTGGGCGCCCTCAACTTCCCCCGCGACGCCCAGGGGAACGTGATCCGGCATGCGAAGCGCCACCCGACGATCGAGGACGACGTCGTGATCTACGCCGGCGCGACGATCCTCGGCGGGAACACGATCATCGGCCGGGGTTCGGTCATCGGCGGCAACGTCTGGCTCACCGAGTCCGTGCCGCCCGAGACGCGCGTGCTCAACGCCCGGCCCGAGCTGCGCATCACCAGCGCCCGCGGCACCGCCACCACCATCGCCGAGTAGGGAACGGGCCGCGCGGCTCCTCAGTTGATCGGGGTGATCCGGCGCTCGGCGGGGTCGAACCGGGAGAACGCGCTGCCGCCGCGGAGCAGGAACGCCGAGGGGCCGAGGGGATGGACCTCGTCCTGCCAGGAAGAGCGCGGAACGGTGGACACTTCGCGGCCGGTCGCCAGTTCGACGGTCTTGAGAACGTTCTGGCCGTTCTCGAAGACCATGCCGCAGAGCAGCTTCCCGTCACGCGAGGCGGATGCGCCCCAGGTGCGGTCGAGCGGCGAGCTCCAGCCCGGAACGTCTGACAGCGTGGCGGCTTGGAAGTCGGCAATGCAGGGTTTCCAACGGTTCGATGCCAGGAGCGGGTCGGACGGGGAGTCCGGGTCGGCCTCGGGGATCAGCACCAGTGCCCGATGAGCATCGATCCGGCTCTTGATGACCGTGTCGGGGGGGAGCCAGGCGGCTTCGGTGGCATTGCCGTCCGCGTCGAACGTCCAGGTGAACTGATGGGATGGGCTTCCAACGGAAATCTGGGCCACGGCGAATCCCGGAAAATCCTCCAGGCCGAGGAAGGAGAGCCGGGCATCCCGTTCCAGGGCCGGAATGCGCAGCGGCGATGTCGTGCCGTCGGCAATCGAGACCAGGAGAGGAACCCCGATAGGGCTCCCGAGCGGCTCGAGCATCAGGGCACCCGCATCGGGGAACCAGATCCCGTTTCCCCGGGTGTCGAGCATGGCGTGAAGAACCTTCTGGGTGCCCTGGGGCGTGCGCACGCAGAACTCGGTGACCCCCTTCCCGTTCGGGAGGCGGATCTGGCGGCTGTACAGCAGGGTGCCGTCGGAGGCTGTGTGCTCGGGGGTGGCATCGGTGTCGATGATGGCTTCCCGGCCGGTTTCGAGGTCGAGCTCGATCAGGCGGCTGGTCTCGGTGAACAGACCCGGCCAGCGGTACAGCGTCTCCCGGTAGAGCTTGGGCCCGCTGGGTGAAAGAAGAGAGAAGGATATCTGACGGTTGCCGACCTGGGTTTGCCTGCCAGTCGTCGTGTCGAACAGGATGAGACGGCTGGCCTGCTTGTTCTGGATCGGATCCCAGGCGGTCGACGGGGATTCCCGGACCAGGGCGAGATATTTCCCGTCGGCGGATGTCTGGAAATGCCAGGTGTAGTCCGAGGTCTGGTTGGGAAACCGCTCGGCGAGAGCATCGAACCCGGCCCAGATCCCGAGGGAGCAGGAGAGGGCGATGCCCCATCCGAGGGCGGCCCAGCCGAGGCGGTTCCACCCGTCCATCAGGCCGCACCGCTTGAAGACGAGCCACGAGACCCCCAGGCCGGAGACGCTCAGCAGGCAGATCACCAGGGCGAAGTTGAGGTAAAGGTGCGCGCCGCTCCAGATGCAGAGCGCGACGGCGCAGAGAAATGCCATTCCCAGCAGCGACGGGAAGCCGGTCGGGAGCATCGACGCCGCGAAGCCGCAGGCGATGATGGCGGCCGGGAAGCCCGCGAGGAGAAAGGCCGGCGAGATGAGCCGCATGTCATACTCCGACGGGAACAGCCGGAACGGGGAGGGCAGGTAGCCGGCGAGAAGGGCGATGACGAGGTAGGCCCCGTAGACGGCGGCCGCGAACAGCACGAGGAACACCAGCTTGGCAGCCCAGATCGCCGTGCGCGACCGGGGGAGGCCGATCAGGAAGGGAAACGATCCCGTCTCGACCTCATTGCTCACCACGTGCGTCGAGAGGAGCAGCAGGAAGAGGGGCGCCTCGAAGAGGAACAGCAGCGTGGTCAGCGTGTCCTGGTCGAGCTGCCGGAACCAGGCGAGGGCGAGGGCGGAAACGGCTCCCATGGCCACGATCAGAACGAAGTGCAGGCGATGTTCGAGGTATTCCTTCCACAGGATGGCGTTCATGATGCGACCTCCTTCCGGCCGGCGCAGGCAATGAAGATTTCGCGCAGCGAGAGGCCCTCGGTGCGCACGTCGCGGACCTTGTAATTGGCGAGCAGCGCCTGGAGCGCTTCATCCGAAAACTCGCGCAGGACCAGCTCGAGCTGGCTGCCCATGATGGCGGCCGAGAGGATGTTCGGGTGGGCAGGGACGGCCCCGACGGGATTCTCGAGCGTTACGAACACCCTTCTGATCCGCTGCGCCAGCTCATCACGGCCGGCGTCGAGCAGCAGCCGGGAGCTGCCGAGAATCAGCACGCGGTCGCAGATCGGGGCGATCTCGTCGACCTCCTGGGAAGAGAGGAGAATCGTCGTGCCGCGGTCGGCGAGGGTGCCGATGATCGTGTCACGGATCTGGTCGCGCGCGACCGGGTCGAGGCCGGCGAGCGGCTCGTCGAGCAGCAGCAGCTCGGGGGCGGGGGCCAGGGTGAGGGCCAGCATCAGCTTGCGCTGCGTTCCCTTGCTCATGCGGCCGACGGGCTGGTCGGCCGGCAGTTCGAGACGGCGGCAGTCGTCGGCGAAGGCCTGCGCGTTCCAGGCGGGGTAGAAGGGGGCGAGAAACGCGCCGAGCTGGGGGCCGGTCATCCAGCGGTAGAGATGGCAGTTCTCGCTCATGAATCCGACGGTAAGACGCATCGCCGGCGCCTCGCGGGCGGGGTCGCGGCCGAGCACCGAGACGGTGCCGGCATCGATCGGGATCAGGCCGAACAGCGAGCGCAGGAGGGTCGTCTTGCCGGTGCCGTTCCGGCCGAGCAGGCCGACGACCTGGCCGGATGGAATATCAAAAGATATATCATTCAGCACCCGCCTGGATCCGTAGGATATGCCGAGATGTGTCAGGGAAAGGGCGTTCATGGCTTCTCCTCCTTCATGTCCGGATGCTCCTGGGCCGCCTGGCGGAACAGGTCGTTCAGCCGGGTGCGGGAGAGTCTGAGACTGTGGGCGATATCGAGCACCTGCCGGAACAGGCGGGAAATCTCCCGCTGCGCCTCCTGCACGCGCTCTTCCTCGCTGCGGGGCGAGATGTAGGCGCCCTGGCCACGCCGGAAGTAGATGACGCGCTGGGCCTCCATCTCCTGGTAGGCTTTCGCCACGGTGTTGGGGTTGACCTTCAGCTCGAGGGCCAGCTCGCGGATCGAGGGGAGCCGCTGGTCGGGGCCGAACACGCCTGTCAGCACCGCCCGCTTCACCTCTTCGACGATCTGCTGGTAGATCGGGACCGGGGATGACTCGTCCACACGGATCACGCGTCTCACCGCCTTTCACAACGTGAGTTAGTGTTTTAGTGTATTACTCTACTAATACACTAACCTTCCGGCGCGAAAAGTCAAGGAAAAACGCAAGGGGTTTGTTGAATCGGTGGCCGGCCCGTCGTCGGGGAAGGCTTCGGCTCCTCAGGCGCGTCGGTCGAACAGACGGCCCGGTTGCAGCTTTTCACCCTGTTTGGCCTCCGCTGCGTCGGTGCGGGCCTGGGCTGCCTGGCGGGCGGCAGCCGCGGCGACAGCCCGGTCCTGGGATGACGGCTCGCTCGGGGCAAGAGCCGCCCGACGCACGGTTTCCATCTTGTCGATCGTCGCCTTGGGGTCGCCGGGAACGGCCGACGTGTCGATTCCCACTTCCCCCGCAACCGCATACTGCTTGCCGTCGGGGCCGACCTTGTACTCGAAGTTCGCGCCGCCGGTCACATACTGCCGGCCAGCAGCGAGATGGGCCGCCTCATGCGCCCGGACATTCCGGTCCGTCTGCTTGAGTTCGTTGACGACCGCAAGGGCCTTGGGATCGAGATCAGAAGAGGGCGAACGCCCCGCTTTTTTGGGGGTGTTCGCTGGGCCGGCGTTCTCTGAGGCCTCAGAGCTTGAGGACGCGGTGGGCGTGGCGGGCGCTGCCGGCGTGTCGGTGCCGGGGCGCAAAAATTCCCCGGGTGCGGAGCGATTCACCCGGAGTGCGGGCTGGTTCCGTTCGGCGCCGGTGATGACCATCCATCTTCTCCCGAGGGGGGCGAATAAGCGAAAAATTCGGGTTCTCTTCTTAATATTAAGGCTATTTTCGCGGATATCAAGGGCCACCTGCCGTGGTCAGACAGAATTTCCGATCACGGGGAGGGTGTCAACAAAACGCCGGAATCAGCCGAAACAGGGGTTCTGAACTATGTTGCGAACCATCTTCGAACGAAATGAAACCCGCCCGCTGGCCGTTCGCCGCCTGGCCCTGTTCGCCATCGGCCTCGCCGCACTCGTCGCCGGAACGGGATGCCGTCAACAGGGCGGTCCCGGACCCGAACGCTATGCGCGGGAAATCGAGACCTCCTCCTCGGCAGCCCGCCAGAAAGCCGAATCGTACAGACCGGGTCCACCGGACCGATATCCCTGGCAGGGGCGCAACACCAACCGCATCGAGGGTCTCTCGGATCGGTTCGAAGCGTTCGATACGGGCTTCAGACGGGAAAGCGAAACGCACTCACAGGTGATTCATGGCCGCCGCAAGCACCCCTGATCGGGAATATCGCGCATTTCTTGCCGGAATCGGCGAGCCGGAGGCGTTCGAGCCTCGGGCCGAACCCTCGATGGCGAAGGATGCTTCCGAAGTCGCAGAGGAGGACGATGACGCCTCCTATGCCGCGTTTCTGCATGCGGATGACGAGGTGATTGAGCAGGAACTGCAAGAGGCTTGGGGAGAAGTGCCGGAAACGGTCGAAAAGGGTGACCAGCCTCCGGCGGGACGGAGCTCGACCCATCGCGATGGCGCCTGGCCGGCTCTGATCGTGCTGCTGCTCATCCTGGGAGGGCTGCCCTCGGGACCGGATCTCGCCGGGCCGGCGATGGCCGGGGAAAAGAAGGCTCCTGCCGCCGCCGAACCGGCTGCTGCGGCGCCTGTCGGGGATCCGGAGCTCGAGGTTGCGGCGCCGGTCGCAACGGAAGGCGAGAACGTCGCTTCGGATGCCGCCGCACCCGCGACGGAAGGGGAACCGCCCGCAGAAGGAGGCGAAGGGGCTTCCGTTGCGGAAGAGGACGAAGCTCCGCCGCCCGGTGCCGTCGAAGAAGTGGAGGGTCAGGCCGAAGCCCTGCTGGCGGGGAAAAAATTCGACGAAGCCGTCGATCTCGTGCGACAGAACGATGCCCTGATCGCTTCTTCGCCGCGCCTGCTCGAAATCATGCTCGAGGCCGGCATCCAGACCGCGGGGCCCAACTGGCTCGACATCGGGAACAGAGCCCAGGAACTGCTGGACCAGAATCCGACGAGCCCGCTCGGAAACCTCGCGCTGGGCATGTCCTGGGCGAACCGGAAAAAAGCCGATCTCGGCAAGGCGCTCGAGTATCTCGGCAAGGCGAACGCCTCGAAGCGGGCCCTGCCGATGACGGCGAAAATATATTGGACGGTATGGGCAACGAAGAACTGGCCGATGCTTGCCGGGATCATCGGCGGTCTGGCCGGTGCGGGCTTCGTCATCGCCCGCAAGCGCAAGCAAAAGCGCATGGCTGCCGCGGAGCTCGAAAAAGCCCTGACGGAAGCCCAGCCCGAGCCGCCGGCCGAGGGCGCCGCGGCGTCCACAAACGAACAACCGGCGGCTGAAAAATCTGGCGTCGCGGTAGCCGGGCCGAAGCCTGGCGATGCCGAGGCGGAGCCGGTGAAGGCTGCTGCCCCGAAGCCCGCTCCCAAGCCGGCGGCGAAACCTGCCGCCAAGCCCGGTGCGAAGCCCGTGGCAAAACCCGGCGCCAAGCCGGCTGCCAAACCAGTCGCCCCGAAGCCGGCTCCGGTAAAACCGGCCCCCGCCGCCGTCGCCCAGGATGCTGTCGGGGCCGATACGGTTTCGGAATCTGAGCCCATGACTCCCGACGAGGCAGCATCCGAAGCCCCGGCTGAGCCGCCGCCGGCACCGGTGCCCCCGCGCCCGCGGCCCGTCGTCGCCGAGCCGCCGAAGCCCGCTCCGGCACGGGCACCCGCCGTTCCGGCTCCGGACCTCGCATCCATCGATCTGGCATCCGCCCACCTCCATTCGACGGGGCTGCCGCCGGTCAGGCCGGCTCACCTGCCGGGCCGGGAAGCCGAAGCCGTCTGGCAGAATCTGGTTCGGCAGGCAACGACGCGGCCGATCCCACTCGATGTGCGCGAGCCGGCCTCGCCTCCGCCTCCGCCCCCGATCGACGTTTCGGCGGCCGGCGAGATCACGATGGATCTGTCCGAGAAAAGCACGGCCGACGAGCTGGTCACCAAACTGCGCATGCTGGCCATCACCGACGGGGAGTTGAGAACCCTCCTCCAGCTCCGCAACCCCGAACATCTGCCGGCGCTCGTCGAGTACATCTCGATGAAGCCCGATCCCGTCCGCCTCGCCTTCCTCGCTCGTGAAATGGGCCATTATCACGACCCGGCCGTATCCGATATATTATCTACATTATTATATCATCCCGATCATCGTGTCGGTCTTTCGGCGATCCAGGGGCTGCAGATCAACGGCGGTGTCGAGGCGGTGCTGGCGATCTGCCCCTTCCTCGAGTCCGAAGTGCCGGTTCTCGTCGATGCGGCACGCACGGCGCTGATGGATTTCGGTCCCCGCCGCGTCCTGGAAGGCATCGCCCGGCTTCCGTCGCATCCCGACGAGCGGGTCCGGTCTGCGGGGGTGCTGCTCCTGTCGCGGATGAAAGGGGCTCCGGTGGCCCGGCTGCTGGTCTCGATGCTGGGGGATCGATCCGCGAACGTGCGCCAGAAGGCGATTCTCGCGATGGCGTTCCAGAAGGATCCCGCGTATCTCACGACGCTGCGCGAGTTCGTGCGGCAAGCCCCCGAAGAGGACCGGAAGGTCGCGCGGAAGGCGATCGTGTTCCTGCAGACGCTCGAGAAACCCTGATCCGGCGCGGAATCAGTCGCGCGGCCGGATGATCACCAGGGTCACGTCGTCGCCGGCGGAGCCGCTTTCCAGGTGCTTCTTCGACCGCCTCCAGAAGCACCTGGAAAGCGGCTCCGCCGGCGACGACGTGACCCTGGTGATCA
>JAKQOH010000140.1 GCA_029565415.1 Candidatus Rifleibacteriota bacterium
ATTTTATCGTCGCATTTACGCATGCGGACGAATTCAGTCTGGTGCGGAATTGCATGTCATCGCCCGGGGAGACGCCGCTCATCTATCAATTTGTGCTGATCGGCGCGGCCTCGGACCTTTCCGGCTTCTCTTCTGACGGCCTGCAGAACATTTCCGAATTCAGGACCAGCCGCATAGACCGGGCCGAATTCAGGTTCATCGTCGCCAAGACCATGTCGGTTCTGCGCGAATACTTCAAGGCTTTGACGATCAGAAACGAGCATCTTTCGATGCTCATGGACGTGAGACGCGACCAGGAATCCCTGATCAACATAGGAAAGGCACTTTCGAGCGAAAAAGATCCTGACAGCCTCCTGTGGCTGATACTGTTCCTGAGCAAGAAAATAACCGGCGCCGACGCCGGAAGCATCTACCTGGTCGAGGAGGATGAACGCGGGACAAAAAGGCTCCGGTTCAAGTTCTCCGACACGTTTGCGCGCGATATACCGCTGGAGGAGTTCGTGATCGACATCGACCGCGGATCGATCGCGGGTTATGTTGCGGTCACCGGCCAGGTCCTCAATATCCCTGACGCCTATTCGCTGCCAGTCGGGACCCCGTATTCGTTCAATTCGAGCTTCGACAGGCAGAACGATTATGAAAGCAGGTCCATGCTCGTGGTGCCCATGAGGAACCATGTTGACGAGATAATCGGCGTGATACAGCTCATCAACAGCAAAAAAAACCCTTCATCGAAAACCATTTCGGGAAACGAGGCGTTCGAGATCGCGCTGAAGTCGCCCGAGGATTTCAGGCGTTATGTGGTGGCCTTCGACGCCAAGTACGATTCGCTGATGCAGGCGGTCGCGGGCCAGGCGGCCGTTGCGATCGAAAACAACCGGCTTATAGAGCAGATAAGGAGGCAGTTCGAGGAGTTTGTGAAGGCTTCAGTCACGGCCATTGAGTCCCGCGACCCGGCCACGTCGGGCCATTCATTCAGGGTCGCGAGGCTGTGCAGGGAGATGGCGCTCGCCGTCAACGAGGTGAAGGACGGGTATTTAGGCGGCTACAATTTCACCGAAAGCGCGGTGCGCGAGCTGGAGCTCGCGGCGCTGCTGCACGATTTCGGGAAGGTCTACATAGACCTGGCGATATTCCGGAAATCCAAGAAGCTGTTCCCCAGGGATTTCGAGAACCTGAAGCTCCGCTTCGACTTTCTTTACCGCTGCCTCGAGATCGACGGCCTCAACCGGGAAATCGAAAGGCTCAGGCCCGGGCCGGGAGGGAACGTCAAAACGGAATCTTTTGCCGAAATGCTCTCCGAGCGAGATGCGCTCCTGAACGGCATCAGGGCCATAAAAGAGAAAATAGTGGACATGAACGAGCCCGCGGTCACCGACGATGATCCCGAAGAGATGCTCTCGGCCATGCTCGCCGACATTGAGGCGCTCGGCTGCCGTGACATCGAGGGCAACGCGCTCGAAGTGGTGTCGGACCGCGACCGGACCAACCTGTCGATAAGAAAGGGGAGCCTCAACGAGGACGAGCGCAGGGAAATCGAGAGCCATGTTGTGCACACCTACAACTTCGTGAGCCGGATTCCCTGGCCCCCCGAGTTCAGGAACATTCCGGAGATCGCCCTGCGGCACCACGAGAAGCTCGACGGCTCGGGCTACCCGGACGGCCTTG
>JAKQOH010000159.1 GCA_029565415.1 Candidatus Rifleibacteriota bacterium
AACGTTCGCCACGAAATCAGACTTCATCTGGTCCATCTTTTTGAGTTTTTCGTTCGCTTCCTGGATTTTGGAATAACTCTCCAGCAGTTTCGCGTTCGCACTACCCAGTTCCAGCTGAGATTTTTCCAGAGCGCTCGTCTCTGATTTGATCCGCGCGATGATCTGGTTGAGCGAACTTGCCAGATCGCCAACCTCCCCTTCGGCCTTCACCTTCACCTCCGCCGTCTCCCCTTCCAGCGCCTTCCTGGCCTGTTCATTCACCTCAACGACAGAACGCAGGAGCCCCCGCACGATCGCCGCCCCCATGAAGATAAGGAGGATCACGATCAGGAACTCGACTGTCAGCCAGATATCATAGCGTACCTGCGGCATGACAAAGTTCGAGATGAGATACCCGACATACAGCATCGGGATGATCGACATCAAGACGAAACTCAAGGCGAATTTATAGAGGATACCGCGGCTCCCGCTTTGCTGTTTCATGACAACTCCCTTTACCGCACCGGGCGGTATTTGCATTTCAAATTATTGTTTCGGCAGCGTGAATATAAAGACGGAACCTTTTCCTTCTTCGCTTTCGACCCAGATCTTCCCTTTCTGTGAAACGATGATCTGCTTCGCGATCGCAAGGCCGAGGCCGAGACCGCCTGCCTTGAACTCCGTGGTGCCCGAATGGTGGTGTTTCACGTCCTCGACCTTGTAGAAACTTTCAAAAACTTTATCGAGCTCGCTCTTCGGCAGACCGATCCCTGTGTCCCGCACCTCAACGCGCACCGCATCTTTTTCGTCCAGCAGCGCGATGCTCACCTGCCCGCCGTCGGGCGTGAATTTGATCGCGTTAATGCCGAGGTTCAGCAGGACCTCTTTGATCCCTTCGCGGTTCGCCCTGACAAAGATATCTTTTATGCCGACCGAGAGCGCGAATTTCTGGTTCCTCCCCTCTGCCAGGGGCCTAAGCTCCCGCGCAACCTCTTCGATGAGATCGTCGATCTCGAAGAGTTCCCCCGGCATCTTGAATTTATCGTAGGAGATCGGCCCCGTCCCGATCTTGGCGACGTCCGCGATGATCTTCTTGAGACGGCTCACGCGCGAGATGACGATATCGAGGACCTTTTGCTGTTTCTCGCTGATCTCGCCGAACAGCCTGTCCCGCAGGAGGATCATGTACTGGTCGATGATGGTCAGCGGCGTGGCCAGTTCGTGGCCGGCCATTGTGATAAACTTCGTCTTCATCTCGTCGAGACTGAGCAGTTTCTCGTTCGCCCGGCGCAGATCGTCGTACAGCCGCGCGTTCTCAAGACACATTCCGATGTGCCCCGCGACCACGCTGAGGACCTCGAGGTCGTCAAGCGTGAACCCGCCGACCGCCTTCCGTGTATCAATCACCATCACGCCGAGCGTCCGCTTGGTCGTGCGAATGGGGACGCACATCACCGACTTGATATTCTCAAAAACAATGCTCTGAGCCCCTTTCAGGCGGTCATCCTGGGCCGCGTCGGAAGTCAGGAGCGCCTTTCCCGTCTGAAAGACGGAACTGATAACGGTTTCGGAACATTTCGAGAAATCTATCTCCTCTTTCGTGTCGCGGTTCAGCGCAATCTCGGGAGCGAGCACCCCCGTCTTGTCGTTGAATATAAATATAAAGCCGTTCTCCGCCTTCATCATGTCCAGGACACACGCGAGCGCGTCGCGCACCGCCGTCTTGAAATCGCTCAGGGCGGCAAGCGTCCTGCTGATGTTGTAGAATGCCGACAGGATCTGGTATTCCCGGTACAGGATTGTCGGGCTTTTCGATTCGATATCTTCGAAGGTAAATTTCTTCACCATGACCACGTCGGTATCGATGACCGCCTTGCCCACCTGCGTCTGCGCGTCGAGCGGCAC
>JAKQOH010000164.1 GCA_029565415.1 Candidatus Rifleibacteriota bacterium
GATGATGCGGTTGATCTCGGCATACGCCGCCGCGCGCTTCTCGGGGTCCTGGATGCGCATCGCGGAGGTCAGCATCGCATCGACGTTTTCGTTCTTGTACCGGGCGCGGTTGCCGCCCGAGCCCCAGTTCTTCGAATGGAACAGCGGGGTCAGGAAGTTTTCGCCGTCCGGATAATCGCCGAACCAGCTCAGGTAGAAGGACGGAGCCTCGCCCTTGTCGATCGCGTCTTTCAGGGCGCTCCACTCCATCGGCCGCAGGTTCACCACGACGCCGTGCTTCTTCAGCTCGCCCTGGAGCAGCCGGGTGATCTCGAACGCGGCCTGGGACGACTTCTGGAACAGATCGAACGTCAGCGGCTTTTTGCGCGTGTAGCCGGCCTCTTCGAGCAGCGCCAAAGCCGTCTTCGGATCGTAGGTGTAGCCGGGAAGCGCCTCGGACCAGCCCGAGATGCCGGGCGGAATGCTGCCGCGCGCCGGAACGCCCCTTCCCTGCAGGACGGCCTTGATGATGGCCCCGCGGTCGATCATCATGTTCAGGGCGCGCCGCACGCGCACGTCGTCGAACGGGGGCTTGAGGTTGTTGAAGCCGACGTAGAAGACGCTCATCGCGGGAACGTCGTGGATGCGGCCGTCGAACTCGGATCGGCCGGCGAACCGCGCGTAGTTCGAGGGGTGGAGCTGAAGCAGGTCGAGATTGCCGCTCTCGAACTCCATCTCGGCTTTCAGACTCTCGGGGATGATGCGCAGCTCGAGCACGCCGACCTGGGGCTTCTGGCCGAAATACTCGGGGAACGCGGCCAGGCGCACGTAACTGTCGCGCTCGCGGCCGACCATCTGGTAGGGGCCGGTGCCGGCGGGCTTTTCGAAGAACCGCTTCGCATCGATATCCGAGGCGGAGCCGAACGGCAGGATGTAGCAGGAGGGCATCGAAAGAAGACTGAGGAAGGGGGCGAACGGCTCGGTGAGCGTGATCTTCACGGTCATCGGGTCGGGGGCCGAGATGCCGGCGACGCTGCTCGCGAGACCCTGCAGGCGCTCTTTCGCGCCGACGACCTTTTCCAGAACCCAGGTGCGGGGCGACTTCGTGGTCGGGTCGAGCAGCCGCTCGAAGCTGTAGACCACGTCTGCCGACGAGAACGCCTGGCCGTTGTGGAACTTCACGCCGGGCCGCAGCTTGAAGACGAAGGCAAGGCCGTCGCTCTGTGCTTCCCAGGACTCGGCCAGATCGCCGACCAGCTTCATGTTCTCGTCATACCGCACGAGGCCGCTGTAGATCTTGGCCTGGACGCTGCTTTCGTTGACGTCGACGCCGCGGGCCGGGTCGAGGTTGCCCGGATCGCTCGTCAGGTAGGCGCGGAACGTGCCCCCGGTGACGCTCGTCGAGGTGTCGCCGGGGTGGCTGGTGAGAATGCCGACGACGGCCAGCACCAGGCTGACTGCAACCGCGGAAAGCAGCAGACGTTTCATGGAATTGCCCTTCTCTTTCGGTGGAGTTCTCACCTACTCATCGGCCGATCCGGGCCGAAACCTGAATGCCGCTTCGAGGTGTTCGCCCTCGATGCGCAGGAGCGCGACACTCGCCGCCCCGCCTCGCGGCTTGAGCGGGCTGCCGGGGTTCAGCACCCAGGGGGAGAGCGTGTTCCGGAACTCGGCCCGGTGGGTGTGGCCATGAACGATGCCCCGGACACGGACGGAGCCGCCCAGCAGGCCGCTTCGCATCGCATCCTCGAGTTTGTGCGCCAACAGGATGACGCCGTAGTCGGGAATCGGCACGGTGCGGATGGTAGGCAGTCCGGGAAGGTCGAAGTCGCAGTTCCCGCGCACGGCCCGGACGGGGGCGATGCCTTCCAGCTCCAGAAGGACGCCGTCGGTCTCGATGTCGCCGGCGTGCAGGATCAGATCGACGCCGGAGAAGGCGCTGACGACCCAGTCGGGCAGGCCGCCGATGCCGGGCGTGTCCAGATGCGTGTCAGAGAGGATTCCCAGGAGCATGGCGGCCTCCTTGCGCGGATGACGGGCTGAGCATCACGGAGGAGATGGCGGGACGTTCGTCGTGCGAGATCCTTGACAAGGGGGGAACAGGTGCATACATTCTCGGGGTGCCGTCGAATCCCATGGGCCGGCAGCATACACTCCGCGAGCAGAAGGAGCAACCCGCATGGAAACCTTCAAGAAACGCCTGATGGCGGCCTTCGTCGATATCGTCTGCGTCGGTGCCGCCAGCCTGTTCGTGTTGCTGCCGCTCGCGCTGCTGCCGCTTCCGGCGATCATCATCAACCTGCTGACCATTCTCGTCATGGCATTCTTCGGCTTCGTCATGCTGATGAAGGATTCCCCGTACCGCATCGCCGACGTGCTCGACCGCCAGTCTCCGGGCAAGAAGGTCATGGCGATCCGGGTCTGGAACGGGAACAAATCCGACCCGATCACGGCCGAGCAGTCGATCCGGCGCAATCTCGTCTTCGCGGTTCCCTACTTCTGGATGATCGGAGTGCTGCTGATGCGGCTCATCCCGATCGATTTCATCCGGTCGATTCTGATCTACGTCGTCGGTTTGGGCGGCTTCCTGCTCGTGCTGATCGCGTTCGGGTTCGAGATCTTCATGATGACGAAGGATCCCGAGGGCCGGCGCTGGGGCGACAAACAGGCGAACACCGTCGTTCTGATGGAGTAGAGCCGTCCTCAGGCGGCGCGTCGCAAACGGATCACCCGCCGGGCGGTCAGCCGCTCCATGAGGAGCGCGCCCGCCGTCGAGCCCGCCACGTCGATCACCCAGTCGGCTGCTTCGCACGATCGCAGCGGCACGAAGGCTTGGTGAATCTCGTCGCTCAGCGCATAGAGGGCGCAGAACCCGATCGTCGCCAGGATTCGCCGTCGCCGGTCGGGAAGCGGCCGGCGCAGCCACGAGACCGACCAGGCCAGGATGCCGAGGCCGAGATACTCGATGAAATGCGGAACCGGCCCCGTCGGAAGCAGCAACTCCTCGGTCGGCCGCGGCCGCGACGAGATGAAGAAAATGACGCCGCAGTAGAGCGCCGTCATCAACACCGCCTGGCCCCATGAAACCCGGTACACCAGCCGACGGTTCATATCATCGTCCTTCCAGAAAAACGAAGATGTTCAGGATGCAAGAGAACGAACCACAGAGATACTCCGTTGAAATTTCCCTCGGATTCAAGAACGCATCCGCAGATGGAGGGCAGATGAACGCAGATGAAAAACCAGAGAGGAACGAACGCCTGGCCCCCCTTGTTTCCCGGATGCGACGCAACCTCCATCGTTGAAGACGCTTAGGATTTCATCTGCGTCATCTGTGCTATCTGCGGATCGGTTCTTTTGACGAAACCCACATACCAGATACTCCGTTGAATACTCCCCGGTTGTGGTGTGTGGGGTGACGGGGCTTTCCGTTCGGCCGCGGAGAGGGTATCATAAGCCTACCGCCATGAACAGAAACCATCTGCTCCTGATCGGCGTGGTGCTGCTCACCCTGCCGCTGCTGTGGCTGTTCGTGCCCGAATCGAAACCCGGCACGATCAGCTCGCTCGACGGCGTCACGCTGTCGAACCTGAACGGCCAGAAGTTCAAACTCTCCGGCCTCATGGCGGACAAGAAGCTGCTGCTCGTCTTCTGGTCGATCACCTGCGGCACCTGTATCGAGGAGATTCCCTTCGTGATCGGGCTGCACGAGAAACTGGGGGGCAAACTCACCGTCATCGGCGTCCACCCGCCCGGCTACCCCCTCGCGAAAGTTCAGAAGTTCCTGCGCAAATACCCGCAGAAAATCCCTTATCTGATCGCCATCGACGACGGAATGCAGCTCAGCCGGTCATATGAGGTGACCGTGCTGCCCAAGACCATCCTGCTGGATATGCGCGGAAACGTCCTGTACAGCCATGTCGGCTACGATCCATCCATGGAGGCGGAAATTGAAGGTGCCATCCGTTCGAAGCTTTGAATATTTTTATAAATATATAATTATTGCTATTGTTGTTTTCGCCTGGGCTCCGTTCGCGCCGGTGTCGGCAGAGCCTGCCCCCTTCACCCAGCCCGGAACGCCGGCGCCGGTGCTGACCCTGGAACGCCTCGCGGGCGGCGAGCGGACGTTCCCTGCGAAGGGGAAATGGACGCTCGTCTTCTTCTGGTCGCTCTTCTGCCATGTCTGCATCGAGGAGTTGCCGATGCTTGCCGAGGAGGTGGCGGCCCTGCCGAAGGAGTCCGTCGAGGCGGTGTTCGTCTCGATCGACACGAACAGGCTGAAGACGGGGCTCGAGAACTATCTGCGCAAGCGCAATCTCACCGTCGAGGTCGTTCTTGACCGGGTCGTCGCTTCTGCCAGTTACGAGGCGGCCGATGCCTGGGGCGTCCGGCCGACCCCGGCGGTGTTCCTCGTCGATCCGACCGGGATCGTGACCTTTTCCCGAGAAGGGCCGTTCGAGCTGAACGACCTGTTCGGCCCCCTGAAAGCTGCTCTGACGGCATCTTCTGGGGTGACGCCCCCGGCCGCGCCGGCGGCAACGTCGGTGCCGGGTGACGCGCGATCCCAGGCCGTTGCCGATGCCCGGGCAGCCGCGACGGCATCGATTCCGGTCGCCGGCCTCGCGCCGGGGGAAGTGTTTCTTTCCCCTCAGCTTCCCCCGACGGCCGTCTCGTCCGAAACGGCCGCGGGCATGGCCTCGACGGGGATTCTCCTGACAACCTCGGGACTCGCGATGGTGCCTCTGGCCAACGACTCCGGCTCGGCCGTCGCCTCGAGCCAGGAGCCGGCATCCACGCCCCGACCCGGGGTGACGGCAACTCCGTCCTCGCATCTGGCGAGCTATGCGAGCCATCGCCCCGCCTCGCCGACCCTGCCTATCCCCGCGACGGCGCCATCCGAGCTGGGCGTTCCCGCTTCTTTCGGGACGGCTCCGTTGCCTCTCCAGGCTTCGCCTTCCTCACAGCCATGACGAGCGACGCCGGACACGCCGCGGACTCGTTCGTCCGCATTTCGCGCACGAGCCTCTGGGCGACGGTCGCGTTGCTGGCTCTGTGTGCGGGCCTGCTGATGTTGGCGATGCTCAACGTCGATCTCGATGCCCTGCTCGGCGGGGAGGATCTCGCCATGAAGGTCGGCGGAACCGCCGTCACGCGCGAGGATTTCATCGCCCTCAAACGCCTCTCGGAGCCGAAAGCCGGCTCGATCGGCGATGCGGCGTTCGCCGCTGAGCTGCTCGAGACGTTGTTCCTGGCCGAAGCCGGCCGCCGGCTCGGCCTCGATCGTCAGAAGGATTTCCAGGACCGGGTCGTGGCGTTCGATCGCGCGATCGCCCTCGCGTCCGACCCCGTCGATCTCTCGAAGGCCCTTTTCCTGCTCGAGGAGCTGGCCCGGCGCACTCGCGACGGCATCATCGCGGCTGCCGACGCCGAGTCCGCGACGTTCGGTGATACCGATGCTCCCGCCGTTGCCGGCGAGACGGCGTCGGAAACGGCTCCGGCAAAACTCCACCTCCGCACGATCCTGGCCGGCGGCGAGGATGCCGCGGCCGCGGTGATGGCCGCCGCGACCGGCGGGAGCGCATTCGCGTCGTTGAACGCGAGCTGGTCGCGGTCACCGTATGCCGCCACCGGCGGCGATCTGGGCTGGGTCGGGCCCGAAGATCTGCCACCCGGTGTCTATGAGCGGCTCGAGGAGCTGCCGGTCGGTTCGATCACCCGGGCGTTCTCCGACGGAAACGGCGTGCATCTCTTCCTCGTCGAGGCCAGGCCCGCCGCCCCTCCCGGCCAGGGTGACCGGCTCCGGCTCGGCCGGCGCCGGGCCGAGCACCGACAGCGCGCCCTCGACCGATTCACCCAGACGATGCGGGCGACGATGCCCTGGTTCGTCCATCCGTCCCTGAAACCCTGAAAGCGACTCGTATATACCGAGGAGTATGTCATGAGCACCGTGTCCCGCACGCACTACCTGGTTCTTCCCTCGTATCAGGTCCGTCTGATCGTGTTTCTCGTGCTGATCATGCTGATCGGCTCCCTGCTGCACGGATTTTTTCTGTATAAGCTGACGGCCCGGTCGATCGAGGAGGGATTCTTCTCGGCGCACAACCGGCTGCGTTCCACCTGGGAGGTCCTCAAGCCCGCCATCGTCGTGACGAATGGCCTCTCGTTCCTGTTGGTCTCTCTGGCCTTCCTGTTCGTGACCCTGCTCCTTACGCACCGGCTGGTCGGCCCGATGTTCAAGGTCGCCGGCCGTCTCCGAGATCTGGCAGCCGGTAGGCTCGATCTCGCCCCGGTGAAACTCCGGCGCGGCGACGAGGGACAGCTTCTGAGCGATTCCGTGAACGAGCTCCAAGACAAGCTTCGCAGCCGGTTCGCCCCGTTGGCTTCTCTGCAAAAGCAGCTTGCGATGGGCGTTCGGGTGTCGGATGTGCAGATTGCCGAAGCTCTCGACGGGGCTCTGCGGGACGTGCGACTGGATGAGCCGGCAAAGACCGGTGACGATCCCCGTCCCGCCTGATGCCCGATGCCGTGATGACGATGCCGCGAACGACGACGAACCGGTGGGGGCTGCGCCTTCTGGCGGCCCTGCTGATCGCGTCGGTGCCGATTGCCGGTCTTGCTGGTCCCGGCTTCGATCACCAGCTCGCCGCCTCCCGCACCAACTGCGGTGTCTGCCATGTCGCCGCCGCCACGGCGCCGGCCCTGCTCGCCGAGAATGCCGGCGCTTGGTGTGTCTCCTGCCATGGTGCGGAAGCTGCGAACGTCCATCCGATGGGCATTCCGGCCTCGGGATCGAGCGGTCTCGCCCTTGAGCCGGGCGGCCGGATCGGCTGCCTGACCTGCCACTCGCCCCACCAGGTCCCGCTTGCCTCGCAGCCCTGGACGGCCGCGGACCGGCAGAAGAGTCGGGGCGGCCTGTTCCTCACGTATCTGCTGCCGTTTCCCAATACGGCAGGCGAACTGTGCAAACGTTGTCACGAGAATCCCGCCGAGGTGCTCCGGGGTGGGGCCATCCACCGCCCCCGCAGCTTCGAGGCCCGCGGATACGCCGGATCCCAGTCCTGCGCGTCCTGCCATTCCCAGATCTATCGAGACTGGTATCTGACGCCGCACGCCCGCATGACCCGCAAGCCGGCCGACGTGCCGGGCCTGCCCCCCCTGGCGGAAAAGGATCTCGAACGGCCCTTCGAT
Source organism: Candidatus Rifleibacteriota bacterium (assembly GCA_029565415.1). Next base: position 7,168 of record JAKQOH010000164.1, read on the forward strand.
AGCGTAAAGTATGTTCTCGGATCCCACTACGTGCACCGGTTCGTCGCCGAGGCGACGGGGACCCTCGTCGTGCTGCCGCGCATCCTCGACCGGGCGACCAAAGCCTGGCTTCCGGTGCGGGATTACGGCTGGACGAAACGGCGCTGGCTGGAACAGTGCGCCGGATGCCATACCACCGGCTTTTCATCCGAGGGAAACACCTTCGTCGAGCCCGGCGTGGGCTGCGAAGCCTGCCATGGCCCCGCCCGCGACCACGCCCGCAGCGGGGCGCCCGAACTGGTCGCCAACCCTGCCCGGATGACCGCCGACCGCGCCGAGATGGTCTGCATGTCGTGTCACACCTCCGGAGTCGACGAGAGCGGGAAGTATCATTTCCCCGTCGGGTACAAGCCCGGAGACGATCTGACGAAGTTCTTCTCGGGACTCACCCCGAAGCCCGGCCAGGATACGACCACCTTCAGCGGCGACGAGTCGCTGGAAGACCGGCGCCGGCAGTGGAAATTCCTGCAAGACCGCCTCTTCCTCGCGCAGGGCCTCACCTGCGACTACTGCCAGAATTTCCGGGACTTCAAGACAGCCTCGGGAGGCGAGTATCTGAGCCACGACGAATACTGCATGACCTGCCACGCCGACCGTGCGAACCACCCCGAACAGAGCCCCGGCCGCAACTGCACGACCTGCCACGCTCCGAAAAAGACCGCCTCGGCCACCTACGACATCCACGACCACAAATTCCGCTTCTGACCCCGCTCCAGCTTTTCATACCGTCACCCCGGAATCCCGACCCGCGTGGACGCAATCACCCCGTCATGATGCCGTAGAGGCGGGTTTCAAACCCGCCCGGGATTCGAAATCACGCGATCCCCATCCGTGAACCCGATCCGCAGATGACGCAGATGAAATCCTGAACGTCTTCGTTGGAGGGAGTTTCCGGGGCATACGGAACATCCGATGCCCCAATCGTTCATTCCTTTCTGTTGTTCATCTGCGTTCATCTGCCCTCCATCTGCGGATGCGTTCCTGAACCCAAGGTGTCATTCATCGGAATCTCTCTGCGGCGAAACCATCCTTTTCCTTTCGTGCCTTCGTGGTCAATATCTCCTCGTATCTCTGTGCCTCTGCGTCTCTGCGGTGAATCGATCTCATTCTCCCTGTGTGACGCTGTTTCGGGGCGGGGTTGTACGCGAGCGGGGGCGTGTGATACCATCGCAGCATCATGCAGATGACCCTTGCGATCGCCGTCTTGGCACTGCTGCTGGCGGCCTTCTTCCGGATCCTCGAGCGGGCGGCCGGGAAGGCACCCGCCTGGCACGGCACCCTGACCCTCTGGATCGGCCTGGCCGCAGCCTTTGCTTCCTTTCTTGGTCATCCGGGGTCCCCGGCGAACGGTGCGGCCGGTTTTTCGCTGCCCCTGGCGCTCCAGATCGCGGGCTTCGTACTCGCGGCCGTCTGCGCCTGGCTCGAATGGCGATCCCGGGAAACCTTTTTCAGCCTCTTTGTGCTGCCCGTTTCCGCGGCCCTGCTGACCGTCGCCGCTGTCGGCGAACGGCTGCTCGTCGGGTCCCAGTTCCGGGGCCCTTGGTTTCTCCTTCATGTGGGCTTTTCCATCGCCGGGGAGTGCCTGTTCTTCATGGCCGCTCTCGCCTCCATCACGTATCTCATTGCCCTCAAACGCCTGAAAGACAAGAATCGCCTGCGCGCCGTCTCGTTCTTCCCGCCCCTGCTGCGCCTCGAATCGCTGATGACGGGCTTCCTGGGCGGCGGCTGCGTGCTTTTCGCGGCCGGCCTCGCCGGGGGTTTTGCCTGGTCCTGGCTCCAATTCGCGATTCTCGACCCGCTCGAACCGAAAAAAGCTCTCTCCTCCCTCCTCCTGGCCGCATTCGTCGCGATCCTTCTCCTGCGCCGCGGCGAAAAGCTGCCCGGGCCGCGGCTTGCCTGGAGCATCATCGCCGGCTTCCTGCTCTCGATGGTTCTCACATTCGGTATCGACAGCACCGCGCACTGGTTTCCGCGATGACCATGACGCACGACGTTTCGTTCGATCTGCCCGTCTTCCTGAACGTCCGGGGAAAGCCCGTTCTCGTCGTCGGCGGCGGGGACGTCGCCCTGCGAAAAATCCGGATGCTTGCTGCGGCTGGAGCTTCGATTCGTATCGTGGCAAAAATAATACACAATGATATATATATTGTTCCCGGGGTGTCGGTTCGGATGGGGCCCGTCGCGGATACGGATTTCACATCCGACCTGTTCCTTGCCGTTCTCGCGACCGACGACCCGGCGGTGCAGGAGCGATCGGCCTGCATCTGCCGCGAACGGGGAATCCTGTTCAACCGGTGCGACGTTCCCGATGTCGGCGACTTCGTGACCGGCAGCCTCGTCGCCCGCCCGCCTGTGCTCGCGGCTGTCACCGCCTCCCGGGTGCCCGCGATGGCACGCCTGGTCCGGGAGCGATTCGAACGGGCTCTCGAGCCGGCTCTGATCGAGCTGGCGGAGCTGCTCGAGGAGCTCCGACCTGCCGTGAAGGAGCATTTGGCCGGTTCCAAAGAGCGGGCGGCCTTCTTCCGCCGCTGGGCCACGGAGCAGACGATCGATCGGCTGCGCGAAGCGGGGCGCGATGCCGTGCGAAAGGAGATGTTGCGATGCCTCTCCTGCTGATCGGCCTCAATCACCGCTCCGCCCCCGTCGAGGTGCGTGAGCAGCTCGCCCGTCTGTGCGGCGCCGAGATCCCCGATGCCGACGGGACGACGCTCGAGGCCGTTCCCGTCTTCACCTGCAACCGCGTCGAGCTCTACTATGACGGCGCGTATGAGGCCGCCGAGGAGTCGTTTCTGAAGCTGCTGGCCGATGCGGGACTCCCGCCCGGCGAGTTCGAGCCGTTCTTGTACCGGAAGCCCGCGCTCGATGCGATCAGGCACCTTTTCTGCGTTGCCGGCGGTCTCGACTCGATGGTCGTCGGCGAGAACCAGATCCTGCACCAGCTCAAGACCTCCTACCAGCACTCCACCGAGCGGGGCTGGGTCGGAAAACGCCTGCACGCGCTGTTCCAGAAAGCCTTCGAAATCGGGAAACGCATCCGCGCCGAAACCCGGATCTCGGAAAACACGGTCTCGATCGCATCCACCGCCGTCGATCTCGCCAGGCGCATCTTCGGACCGCTCGATGGCTGCGAGGCCCTCGTCGTCGGGGCCGGGGAGATGGCCTCTCTGACTCTCGTGCATCTCAAATCCTCCGGGATCGGCCGGCTGGTCTGCACGAACCGCACGTTCGAGAAGGCCGTCGAGCTTGCCGGGCGATTCGACGCCGTTGCGAAACCGTTCGAAGCGTTGCCCGAGCTTCTTGCTGCCGCCGACGTGGTCATCACCTCGACGGGCGCTCAGCGGCCCATCATCGGCCGGGCGATGCTCGAAACGGCGATCGGGAAACGTCCGAACCGGCCGATGTTCGTCATCGATATCGCCGTTCCGCGCGACATTCCCGCCGATGCCGGCGAGATCGAGAATCTGTTCCTCTACGACATCGATGATCTGCAGAACGTGGTCGACGAGCACCTCGGTCAGCGCCGGCAAGAGGCTGATCGTGCCTGCGCGATCGTCGAGCAGGAGGCGGCGGGGTTCCGGCTCGTCCTCGAATCCTTCACGCTGGTGCCGTTGATCCGCGCCCTGCGGGAACAGGCCGAAACGCTGCGGCGGACCGAGTTCGATCGATTTCTCGCCCAGCACGGAGAGCTGCCGAAAGAGCTGCGCGACGCGTTCGAACAGTGCACCTCCGCGATGATGGCGAAATGGCTCCACCAGCCGATCGTCGAGCTGAAATCCCGCGGCGCCGTCGATCGGGAGCAACTGCGGATGATCGCCGCCGTGTTCGGCCTTCCCGAAGAGGCGCTGCCCCAGGCGCCCCTGTATGTTCTGCCGAAAGCGAAGGAGTCATCATGAGCGGTCGCATCGAACGACTGCGGTTCGGAACGCGTGGCAGCAAGCTGGCCCTCTGGCAGACGCGGCATGTCGTCGGGTTGCTTGGAACGCGGCGGCCGGAAATCGCCGTCGATGAAGTGCTGATCAGCACCCTGGGCGATCGGGTGACGGACGTGCCGTTGTTCCGGGTCGGAGGGCAGGGCCTCTTCGTGGCCGAGATCGAGCGGGCGCTGCAGGAGCGACGGATCGACGTGGCCGTCCACAGTCTCAAGGATCTTCCCCATGCCATGGCCGAGGGCTTGTGCCTGGCGGCCGTCACGACCCGCGAGGATGCGCGGGATGTCCTTGTTTCGCGGAATGGAACGACGCTCGCGGATCTGCCTGCCGGCGCGCGGATCGGCACGTCGAGTCTCCGGCGCCGGGCCCAGTTGATGCGGCTGCGGCCGGATCTCGCCTTCGTCGACTGCCGCGGTAATCTCGATACGCGGCTGCGCAAGCTGGATGCGGGCGAGTTCGATGCGATCGTTCTCGCGGCCGCCGGCCTCCGGCGGCTGGGCTGGGCCGACCGGATCACCGAATGGTTCGATCCGCCGGCGCTGATTCCTGCCGCGGGCCAGGGCATGCTCGGCATCCAGTGCCGCTCCGATGATCTTGCGTTGATCGAACTCCTCGAGGATACCCTCGACGACCCGCTGGCGAGCCACTGCGCGGCTGCCGAGCGCGGCTTTCTCCACCGGCTTCAGGGCGGGTGCCAGACACCGATGGGGGTTCATGCGACCCATGCCGACGATGAGACGCTTCGGCTGACCGCGTTCGTCGCGTTGCCGGATGGTTCGAAGTATCTGAAAACCGATCTGTCCGGCCCCGCCAACTACGCCGCCGATCTCGGCTGTCTCGCTGCAGAGGACCTCCTCGAAAAGGGCGCCGCCTCCCTCCTCGCGGCCCCTCCCGACCCCGGCCTGACCCCATGAGCAGCGTCCGGTTCGTTCCGCTGAAGGCCTTTCAAACTCCGTGTCTCCGTGCCTGGTATGTTGAAATCGTAATGTAGTATTACCAATTTATTGCGCATACCTCATCCGTAAAATCCCTTGAAGTTTGTTGTTCCTTTCTGTAGGTTTTTCCTCGCTGCGGGAGACTACGGTCCATGCCTTG
>JAKQOH010000163.1 GCA_029565415.1 Candidatus Rifleibacteriota bacterium
TTGAGCAGGGTCGATTTGCCAGCGCCGCTCCGACCGGTGATGACACTGATTTTTCCCTGCGGAAAACCAGCATCGATCTTGTCGAAGACGGGGATCTCCCGTCCGTTTTTGACGTAGCTCTTTTTCAGGTTGCAGCCCTGCAGGATGTATCCATTCTGGTTTTCCATAGGTTCCTCGTGTGTGGTTAAAGTTGCCGAAGAGTTTCAGCGGGTTTCAGATGAACGGCACTGAAGGCAGGAACGAGCCCTGCGATCATTCCCGAAAGGAGCGAAACGAGCAAGCCGATTCCGATGATCTGCGCGGAAATGTAGGGGGTGAAGTCAGGTTTGATCATCGTTCCGAGGGGAAGCGTGGAGATGGCCGCAATCCCAGCCATACAACCGATGACTCCGCCCGCAACGGCCTGGAACGCCGATTCCGCGACCACCTGCCGGAAAATCAGGTGGTTCGCCCAGCCGATCGATTTCAGGATGCCGAAATCGCGACGCCGTTCCACGATTGAAGCGTATTGGGATTTCATCGAGAGAAGCACCACGCTGATGACGAAAACTATCTCGAGAAGGATGAGCGTCTTCTGATTTATACCAAGAACTTTGGAAGCCGGCTGGTAGCAGGCGTAGGACGTCACGATGCCGGCTTTCAACAGTTCCTTCACCTTTTCGATTGCCTCGTTCTGCCGCAGGGCGTTGGCGACCTCGACGAGGATGACGTTCATTTCGTTTTGGAGAGGGGTGCGTAATCGTTTGCTGATGAGCTTTTCTGCTTCGACGAACGGAATGTAGACATCTGCTTTTGCAGGCCGGACGCCGGGATTGACGATGCCTTTCACGCGGAAGGTCTCGCCGCCGACCGATATCGACGCCCCGGTAGTCAGCCCTTTCGTCTCGGCGAATCCCTGTTCGAGCATCACGACGCCAGTATCCTGGGGCGTGATGAACTCGCCGCTGATCACGTCGCCCTTCGCACAGCAGGTCGAGCCTACCGCCTGTTTGTTGGCCGGGTCGAAACCTCCGACGGAAAAGACGTTCCCGGTGGTACCCTCGCGCATTCTGAACAGGAGGTAGGGAGACGCGTCCTTGATGAGTTCGGGAAACTTCAGAAGTTCGTCGAGTTTTTCCTTCGAAATGACCCGAGTCGGAACCGTGTTTGCCAGGAAGCCTTCATAAGAAAGATCGAGCGCTACTTTGATGCCGACCTGCGCATCCTCGATGACCGGCGCCGGATTAGTCGCGTCTTCCGGCTTGGCGGGAACGAAGGCCATGAAGTGCGTGCCGGTTCCCGACATGATTTCCTTCATGGCGGCGTCAGAAAAGAGGAACAGATGCCCGAGAACGACCATGATGCCGATGGCGAGCGAAAATCCGAACGCATTGCCGAGCGCCCGACCTTTGTGCCGCGTGATCTCTCTGCCGGCGCATACGAAGATTTTCCTCATGGAATAGCCTCCTTCCTGCGTTTCACGGGAGATTGGATCTTCGGCGCCAGGGCGACGACGGGTTTCGGTGAACAGCAGCACGTTTTTTTCTTAGGCGTCGTGGCCTTGCAGATCAGCAAGAGAAGCCTGGCCAGCGTATCGCTGTAGCGCGTCAACGTCGTCGCCCATGTTTCCAGACACGCCCGCCCCTTGGGGGTTATGGCATACAATCGCTTTGCCGGCCCTTTCTGATCGGTGTCCCAGCTCGACGTGACGAGTTCCGTCGTTTCCAGGAAGTTGAGGGCCTTGTAGATGGAGGGGGCCTTCGGGCTTTCGGTTTCGCCGTAGAGAAGCGAACCGATTTTTTTCTTGATGCCATACCCGTGGCAGGTTTTGCCGGCCAGGATTGCCAGAAGGGCCGGTTGAACCAGCTTTTCAAGAGAGCTTCCGGTGCAGGGGCAGTTCGATTCGAATTTCATCGGCATCTCCAGATTAAATAAGAGTCAGTAGCTATATTCATTAGCAGAATAGTAAGGTTGTAGATCTAGCATGTCAAGTGAACCATCTTGAAGACAGGATGAACTCAACCGAACCGGTCTTGACGGGGAGCTTCCCGTGCCGCTATGCTGACGGCGTCCATCGCGGCAGTATCAGAATCGAACCATGCGAGGTGTATATCTCAATGTATAAAATAATGGCAGAGGCGTCGTTTTCCGCCGCCCATCAGCTTGTGAGGCATCCGGGAAAATGCAGGGCCCTTCATGGGCACAACTGGCGTGTGCAGGC
>JAKQOH010000170.1 GCA_029565415.1 Candidatus Rifleibacteriota bacterium
TTTGGTGGGGTTGGTGATTGGATTGGAGGAGGAATATAACCTATGGGTAAGTCAAAGAAGTTTCAATCCCCGATTTGGTGGGGTTGGTGATTGGATTACGGGATGCCCTTCGGTATCAAATGGGGCTTGATCTGGTTTCAATCCCCGATTTGGTGGGGTTGGTGATTGGATATCTTTCCTTCAAGATCGGCAAGAATTGCAAAGGCGTTAGTTTCAATCCCCGATTTGGTGGGGTTGGTGATTGGATCAATGCAGGTATTAGAATCTGCAACGCCGTTCTGAACTGTTTCAATCCCCGATTTGGTGGGGTTGGTGATTGGATGCGAATCATGCCCTGATCGTGCTTACCGGACACCTGGGAGTTTCAATCCCCGATTTGGTGGGGTTGGTGATTGGATGTGAGTTTAGGAAATGTCCTTAACCTAGAACAAAAGATGTTTCAATCCCCGATTTGGTGGGGTTGGTGATTGGATCATCCGAGAGGGAGAGTTGCAAGATATCTCCGGCCTAGGTTTCAATCCCCGATTTGGTGGGGTTGGTGATTGGATGAACAAAATTCAACCGGCCGCCGAAGAAAGGGGAACAAGTTTCAATCCCCGATTTGGTGGGGTTGGTGATTGGATGGATATGGGCGTGGCTCTAGTCTATGAGCTGGGTATGGTTTCAATCCCCGATTTGGTGGGGTTGGTGATTGGATCCTGGCTTGGGGGAGGTTGATTGGGAGAGGGCGGGCGGGGCGGTTTCCGAGCACCTCCCCGAAAAAGGTGCTGAAAATTCAGCCGGGGCTTCGAGCCTGGGCGCAAAACCGCGCGGGGAGCGGATTTCATTTTCCGAGTACCTCGACGAAAACAGCGGGTTTGCGGGCACCCTGCCTGGTGCTCGGAAAACTGCTTCGTGGGATGGATGAATCGAAAGGTTTCGGATCAGCTATCCAGGATGCATTTTTCAATGACCGGGGGAAATCACAATCTCTCCGATCTCAAGTATAGCAGATTCATTCTTTCGAAGAAACCCCCTTGATCAGGGCAATCGCGCCCACCAGGAGAATCATTCCGGCTTCTGCCGGTATGAGGGAAAGCGGTTGGTGCTTACCCGACCGCGTGGGCCGGTTCTCGGGCGGTTCACGAACCGCCCCTACGGCAGAGGTGATCGCTGAGGCAGGCGGGCCGTCGTCGGGTTCGAAAAGAATTCATTCGTTCCACTTTTGAACCGGTGCCGTGGGTGCGGCTTTGTCGAGTTGAAGATACAACGCGAACGGAGGTGGCCCATGCAACGTCTCGAGGAGATCCTTTCGTGGAAGAAGGCCGAGGATGCCCGGCGCAGCGGTCGGCTGGAGGAAGCGCTCGCCCTGTTCACGGCGGAATACGAGGCGGCGCCGTCCGGTGCCGCGGGATGGCGGCGGCTGTTCTGCCTGCGCCGGCTCGGTCGGCTTGCCGAGGCGGAAGCGCTGGGCGCGGCGCTCGCGGCGATCCACCCCGACGATGCCCAGATCGGGGGTGAGCTCGCCTGGCTGGTTCACGAGACCGTCGTGAAGCCGGCGAAGGGGGCGGGCGATCATGCGGCGATGCTGGCAGGGGCTCGCCGGATGGCGGAGCTGGCCCGGGGCGGCGTCGCGTTCGAGACGGCGGCGTTCGCCGCGATCGAGGCGGCCAAATCGCTGTCGGCATGGGAGGAGATGCTGGGCTGGTGCGACCGGATCGACCCGGCGACGCTCGCCGCCCAGCCCCGCGTGATGAACGGGCGGCGGTTGCCGTCCAGGCGGGAGATGTGGTGGTTTGCCCGGTGCCGCGCCTTGTTCCAGCTCGAGCAGTTCGAGGAGTGCCGGCGTGCCTCGCTCGAGGCGTTCAAGCAGTTCGGCCACCGGCTGGATTTCTCTCGCTGGGCGGCGTTGTCCCTCGAACGACTGGGAAACCGGGACGCGGCGATCGAGGAGATGCAGTGCCTTTCCCGTCACCGGAACGCCCAGTGGTATTACCAGCAGGACCTGGCCCGGATGGAACTGGCTGCCGGCCGGCCGGGTGAAGCCTGGGAGCATATCCGGCAGGGGGCCCGGATGCCGGGGGAGGCGCAGGCCAAGGTGAATCTGTATGCCGTGGGCGCCGAGGTTCTGGAGCTGCTCGGTCGCAAGGAGGAAGCGGGCGGGCACGCCCTCCTCGCGGCCCTGCTGCGGCAGGAACAGAACTGGCATCTTCCGGGCAAGCTTGAGGAGCTGCTTTTCCGACTTCCCGTGCCCGTGCCGACGCCGTCGCTCGCCGAGATCGAGAAGCGGTGCCGGGCGGCGTGGGCCGGTCAGGACGCCGTGACGCCCGGGCGGGCCGTCGAGGGGAAAGCGGCTCCAGCGGAGGACGCGGGAGAGGTTCTGGCCGAGGAGTGCCGGGGAACGGTGCGGCTGAAGGACGAAAAGGCGGCGTTCGGTTTCATCCGGGCCAACGACTTCGACAGCCTCGTCTTCGTGTTGATGAAGGATCTTCCCGAGTCGTGCCGGTTCGACGGCAGCCCCGTGCGGTTCACGGCCGTGCGCAGCTTCGACGCGAAAAAGAACCGCGAAGGCGTCCGTGCCATAGCGGTAACTATGGCCGCCTGAGTTTCTGAGGTCTCACAACCGCGGGCAGCTCTGCCGTTCGGCAGCGTTGCCCGCGGTTTCGCCTCGTCGGATTCGAAGAGCCGAAAATCCGTTGTTCTCATGGCGGGATTTCGGGTATCGTGTGTCGACACCGATGATGAGAGGGAGCATATGACGGTCAGGGTGGGCGAAAAGGCACAATGGTTTTTCGAGCGGTCGGCGAGCGGCACCGCACGGACGTTCGCGGCACGACTGGGTGAGGTCTGGCGTGTGAAGAACCCTGTGTGGAGCAGACTCCCGGCCCTTTCGCATCTTCGCGACCGCGAAGGGTTCCATCCGGGGTTGTGCATCCGGCCGCGGGCCAGGTTGATGGCCTTCGGCACGTCGAAGCTCGGCCAGACCAGACGGTCGAAGAGCCGGGTCTTCGAGGTGCCGGCCCATTCGTATCCCGGCGGCGAACTCGACGGCGCCTTCCTGCTGGATTATGCTGTCCCGACGAGCTGGGAGGACTGTTCCCTGACAAGGCCGCCCGCCCTTCTTCCCGAAGCTTTGCGGAACGAGCTGTCGCAGCTTCTGGGGGCGGGCACCGCCGATGAGTGATATGATAGCACAACATATATATGAGGGCGCCGACGGCCGGCCCGGCGGTCGCAGATCGGCATTGGGTGAGGCTCTGGAAACGTGGTGGATCTCTCCGACGGAGCACGCCTGGCGGATGCTGCTGCCGGCCCTGTATGACGTGATTGCCCGGACGGCCGTGTCGTGGGGGCGCAAACATGGCCTGAACGAAGGTACCCGCCTCACCCCGGAAGATCTCGCCCAGACCTCTTTCAGCCGATTCATGGAGGAGTTTCAGCAGGGGGCGGAGCCCGATCCGGCCCCTGACGTTTCAGGGCGGGCCACCCGGCCTCTGACGAGGCAGAGTCTTGCCGACATGCGCCTGACCTACACGTCCGAGCAGGTCGTCTCGTATCTGAAGAGGCGGTCCATGAACCAATTCAAAAGCCAGTTCGACCGTCTGAAAAAGCGGGATAAACGGGTGACCTCGATGATGCAGACAGGAGACGACGGGGAGCTGCACCAGATGGAGATCGAGGATCGGAGCGCCCCGGACCCCTGGGACCGGGCATCGCCGCGGGTTGTGACCGCAGCCGAAGATCGCGAGGCGGACCGGCATATCGAGATCATCTGGGTATCGGCACCCAAGAAAAAGCAGATCCAGGCCTACCTGCTTCAACAGGCCCTCCGGCATGCGGAGGTCATGGCGGAGCTGGGTGTTCCCGAGAGTGTCTTCCGTCATCTCAATGCCTGTGAAAAGATGGAAAACAAGCGCACGATCCGGGTCGGGATGCGGAACGAGATGGCCGGCTCATCCGATGCGATCCAGTCGACGATCCTGGGCCGGTTTTTGAACCTGGGCCGGTCGACTGCCTTGGAACAGGTGAAGGCCTTCGACCGATATCTCATCAATCGGGTCAAACCGGCATGTGATGCCGGTGGTCTTGAGTTTTCCGCGGTCGTCGGTTGCCTGCTGCGGAAAGCCGTTTCTCGGCTGGTGAGTGAGCGCGTTCCGTTCTGGGGCGATGAGGCCCTGTCACCCGGCCCCGACCTGGAAGAAGAGGAATGAAGCCATGAAATGCCTGAACGGTGCTTCCCTGGAAGCCCATATCGAATCTCTTCGCTTCGGCAGGCCCGATCCGAAGATCGAAGCCCATCTGGCAACCTGCCGGCGGTGCGCCCTCCTCGTGGAGCATGCTGCCAGGCCGATGCCTGCCGGTCTGGCGGCACGGGCCGAACAGATCGGGCGGCTCCTCCGAACGAAGCGGCCCGAGACGATCGAGCCTGGTCAGATCTGGCGGTTGCGAGAGCAAATACAGAGTGAACACTATTTCATCGGAGTCGTCACGCGCGGGCCGGAGATGTCGATCGATCCCAACCATCCCGATGTCCGGATGGCGATGGCAAGTCTCGATGCGAATGAAAGCGACGTACAGGTCGGCGACATCGTCGTCGAACACGACGAATCCCCCCTTGGGCTGCGCTACCTGATCGAGCATTGGAACGAACGGCCGGTGCCGGCCGCCGAACTCGAGATCTGCCTCGGACGCCTCGCTGAGGCTGCCTGGAAGCGGCTCGAGGCCGCCCTTTGCGATCTCGGGGAAGAGGAGGAGCTATCCGAGGCCGTCCGTGCATATCGCACGAGGCGGATCCGCGAGACGGCCGCCCTTTCCCACAAGTCGCTGGAACGGGCTGCCCGCGCGATGTCGGAGGACCAGGGGAGTGAGCCGGCGGCGCCCGGATGGCGCGGTTCAGCCGGACCCCTCTTCTTCGAGTTTGCGGCCAACGAGTTTCTTCGGGCGGTTGCCGCTGACAAAGATCTCACACCTTTTCGTATATTTGGAAGAATATTCCTCGGCAAACTGCGTGCACTGCCGTCGGATCTCGGCTTGGCCGGCCGTGAAACGCCGAAGGGCTTCCGATTCAGGCTGCGCGACCCGAGGCTGCGCATGGTCATGGAGATTTTCGGACCGAAAGGGGAGATTCTCACGTCGGCCGACTTCTCCGAAGGCATCCTCCAACTGACCGAAGAGATGATCCCGGACTGGAAGAGCGTCTCCGGCGTCAACTTCCTGACGGGCACCAGGAATGACGGCTGATCAAGCCCGCACGAGGCGGGACGTGGGCCGGCCGCACCCGGATGGCGCGGCCCGGCCGGTCCCGTCGGGGGCTCTGCGAGCGATTTGCGCGCATTTTCAGGCGCGTCTCCGTCTTCTCCAATACCCCGGTCGGGCTACTGACCGCGTGGTGGAATCGGCATTTCCCAGGGAACCCATTTCGGGCACTCCAGAACTGTCGGCCATCGTGCGGTTCGGCCGGACGCTTCCTCTTCCGATGCGGTTTCTCCCAAGGTCATCGGAAGCCCTCTGGAGCCTCGGTTATCAGGCACTCGGCGTGATGGATATGGAGTTGGATAAGGCTTGGGAAGGGGGCTGCGCCCGGATTCCAATGCTTCCAGAGGATCTTCGCGATATGGCCGGCAAGATCCGCAGCGCATTTCCCGGGGAGGACGAGTTTGCGGAGCGCCTGTTGGCGATTGCCGATCAAAAGGAGAAGCTCCTGCATGGCGGGGTGTTGGCCGCGCGCGAGGCGCCTGGGCATCTTCCCGGGCTGGCGTTTCCGGTCATTCTCGACGGGAAAGGGCCACCCACCGTCGTCTGGGAAGCGGTGTTCACGGGAAATCTTGCGGGTGTCTTCCGGCCAAGCAGGAGCCGTGCAGGATCGAGCTTCGCCGAAGGGATCGAACGGGCCGGCGGCCTGATCCGGAACCGGTTCGGTGATTCCGTCGATACGAGGCTGCTTTGTCCGGCCACACACCTGTTCGGCCTGAAAACAGACGGATTTTCCGGCAGTCTGGCGATGTGGGCGGCTCTGTGGCTGGCCGCAATGGGGGTCCGTGTGCCGGGCGGCGCGTTGGCGGTGACGGGGAAGCTGAGCGATACCGGCCGGGTGGAAAGCGTGGCGCATACCGAGGTGAAGGCGAAAATTGCCTTGTCCTGCGGCTTCCCCTACGTGGTCGTCCCCTCGGAAGATCTCGAGGAAGGCCCAGATTGGATGCGGCGGGACGGTCGGATCGTCGGGATCCGGGATTGCGACCAGTTCCATGAATGGCTGTTGCTTGCCGATCCCGAGTATTCGATTCGCGGAAAGCTGTTTCATATTGCCCGCGGCGTCCGTTCCCCAAAGCTTCTGCCGGCCGAAGAATCGATTCGTCCGGTGATCGCTGCCGATCTCGAGGCCGGAACGTGGGCGGACACCTGGCAGAATCTTCGTCGCGTTGCGCGGGAAAGCCCGCGCAGCGGGGGCGAGAAACGATGGCGGGCGGTGGTCGGCACGTGTCGAAAGGCTCTGGCAGGCCTTTTGCGCGAAAACCAGAGCGCCAGGATTCCGCGACAGCGCTGGTTTGGCTTGTTCCGGGCGATCGTGCCGGAGTCGGTTTTCCTGCTTCATCTCCCGTTGCTTCTGGAACGGTACGGGCGACACGAGCGCGCGCTCGCGGACCAGCTGTATGCGCGGCTCGGGCACCGTCTTGCCGACCAGGATCTCCAGCTCGACCTCGCCCTCAAATGGGGAAGCGGCTTATTCCTGTCGCCAGAGGTCAGTCCCTGGGCCAGAGACAGGGAGTTCCGCGAGCGGTATCCCCTCCTTTGCTGGCTGCTGTTTTCCGATCCCTTCGTGGCTCTCGAGGCGATGTCGGGGTGGCAGCCCCTCACATCTCTGGAAGAGCAGTGGCGGCGAAGAATATTTCGAGGTTTACAACAGCTCGAGCCTGGCGAGCTGGCCAATCCCGAAAATGAAAACCAGCGGGGGGTCCGGCGCATCCTGGCGTTCGCCGCCCGGTCCGGGTCTCCTGCCGGCGATGGCCGACTGTGCGAAAATTCCCTTGGGGTGTGGGAATTCAGGCCTGCGGTAGCCAACGTGACCCCCATCGACCACCGACCGAAACGGATGCTCCAGATTCTACTCCTCTCGGAGCGGTTGACACGAGCGGAACGTCAGACGTTGAGTCGGCATTTTCGAGCTCACGTCGAATGTCGCCGGCCAACCCCTGATGACCGGCTTCTCGTCGAGGACCTCCTGCGCTGTCGACCAACCGATGAGGACGAGCGGTGGCGGCTTGCCCGGAGGTGCGGAAGTTCCGCTCTCCAGATGTTAAAAAACTGTGAAGCCGTTCTCAAACCGCGTGGGAAACAGAGGGGGCGCAGGTCGCACAACTGGATCGAATTGTTGCGGGATGCCTGGCGGGTTGAAGGCGAGCCGGAAGTTGCGGAGAACGAACGGAGAGAGCGGATTCGGAGTCTCGACAACGCCCTGACGCGCGCCCTCGGAAACCTGTTCGATGGAACGATTGGCGATGTGAAGGAACAAGCCTTTCAGTGTCTCGTCAACCCGGCGCTCGTTTTGGCAAGGCTCTCTCTCTCCTTCGAGGCTGCCGGACGCGTCTCTGATGGGATCGGCGCACATCTGGACCGTTGGTATGCGTTCATCGTCGAAAAGCCGCTTCCCGGGCTGGGCTATCGGTCGGACCTGGTTCGGGAGTGCTTGTTGCACTGGGCGGGCCGGCTAACCGGCGAGGGCCATCTTCCCGAGCCGCGATGGTCGAGACGCCGGAGTCTGGGGTTGAGTTTCTGGAGCGGTTTTCATGGTGTCGGGGGAAAAACGGGAAAACCGGTTTCCGGTGAGGAGTGGCTGAAGTGGATTCTCTGCGCCGTTCGCAACGGTGAGCCTTCCGTGATCTGGCTGCCGGTCATGGAAGCCATTCTCTCGCAACAGGAGTGGAGCCTGTTGGAAACGGAGCTTGACCGGCATCGTGCGACTCTCGTGGCGCGAACCGATGGCACGGACTTGGAAATGAACCTTCTGGGCTTGAGATTGTGCCGGGCGGCTTGGCCAAAGCGGGCGATCTGGAAATCATTTCCCTCCGAGTGGTTCCTTTCGGCAAACGAGTGGGTCCGGGGCATGCACGACAAAGCTCATCGAGTTCGCACCACGGAAGAGGGACTCGCTCCGCTCGGGATTGGCTGGCTGAGGGGGGAGGTCCCCTGGGGGCTGGGCCGGAGACTTGCCGGAAGCCGGGGGTTCACGCCGGTCGCTCCGGCCTGTCAGGAACTTTTCTCCCCTCGAGGTCGGCGGTCTTTCGGTGCGCTGCTGCGGCTTCTTGGGGTGCCAGGGCTGTGGCAGGTGGAGTGGGAGCGAAATATATTTATTTCAATATATATTCTGCAATGCCGGCATGCCGGCCGCTCGAGCTTGGTCGGGAAAACGATGGCCTGGGACGGCTGTGATCCGGCCAATACGTTCCTGGGGGCCGATCTGTCGGAGGGAACGTCGTTGCCGAGGTGAAAAAAAGCCCCTCTTCGTGGGGACGAAGAGGGGTGCAAGAGTAAAGGAGGATTTCAGTAAAAAGGAGAAGAGGGAGAGGAAGAATCAGAGGGTCAGGGCTTTGTCGACACGTTTGATCGTGTTGAGGGTCGTCTGGAAGTAGATCTCTTCGGGGGTTCGGGGCGCGGGGCCGGCTTCGCGGGTGGGGAGGCCGTCGTCCGCTTTCTGCGAGTCGAGTTCGGACCAGACCTGCTCGACCTGTTCCCAGAAGGCGTCGATCTGGCCGGTCGGTTTGTTCTGAAGGGAAGGGTGATTGCGGACCATCTTCTGGATGGCATCCAGTTCGGAGCCGCTGAAACGCTCTTTCAGATTGGCGAGGAACGGGCGGGCTTCGCTGCTGATGCCGTTCTGGCCGGCCTGGGAGGCGAGAACGGTCGCGGCGAACGACATCTGATCCTGGCG
The DNA here is from genome assembly GCA_029565415.1 of Candidatus Rifleibacteriota bacterium. The sequence goes on from JAKQOH010000170.1 coordinate 8,906, forward strand.
GGGCATGCGCTGCGTCAGGTTCCAGAAGTCCTGGAGCATGTTCGGCACCTGGAAGGAGGAGTGCTCCATCCGGCGCTCGGTGTTGTCGAAGATGATGGCCGGTTCGTTGGTGCGGCTGCGGGCGGCCGGGGATTCGAGCCGCGGCATCCGGGAGTTGAGGGTTCCGACGTTCATGTGGTGCCTCCATGCGACGTTTGATCTTTTCTACGAGGGATATCGGCAGTTTGCCGCTCATGCATGAGCCGGATTTTTGAAAAAGTTTTGAACGGCTTCTGCGACACTGCGGGAGATGCTCCGTTGAAATTTCCCTCGGATTCAAGAACGCATCCGCAGATGGAGGGCAGATGAACGCAGATGAAAAACCAGAGAGGAACGAACGCCTGGCCCCCCCTTGTTTCCAGGATGCGACGCAAACTCGATGGTTGAAGACGCTCAGGATTTCATCTGCGTCATCTGTGCCATCTGTGGATCGGTCCTTTTGACGAAACCCACATACCAGGATCCGATCCTCCGTGAAAACTCTGTGTCCTCTGTGTTCTCCGTGATGAAGCCGTTTTCCGGGGTGTCTCTTTCGGCTGCCAACGAGGGTGGATATGTGGGAGGAACCACCCATGCCAGGGCGCCGTTCGGCCAACCGGTGAAGAGGGTCGGGAATGTTGCCGATCGGGGAGGGTGAAAGAAGGGCGTATCGTGCCGCATACGTGAGTCCAGAAAATATTCCGGGGTCTCAGGACCGCTCAGCTTGCAGAAACGGCTTGAATCCACGGATCCGGTATGCCGATGTTTTCCCGTGCGAAATTTTTATACAATTTTCAGGACTCCCCTTGTGGGATGAGATTCTGGATGCTATAAGGAGTTGACGCTCGCGATGGAAGTTCTTCCGGATGCTCCAGAAAGAGCAGCGGAGCGGGCGCAGAAGAGAAAGCGACAAAGGCAGGCAGACAAGCTTCCATGACTGGTGACGAACCCTCATCGCTGATTTCACGGCGCCGCCGACTGAGGCGACGCATCGTGGAAATTCCGGTTAGAATCAAGCAATCACGCTTCCCCGCTGCGGGAGGCTTTTTTCTTTGTCCGGAATTCCGTGGCCAGGCGGTCACCCAGGGAGGCCAAGCGGCGTAGGGTTGCGGGTTGACGCGAGTGCGGAGCCGCGAGGCTCAAGGGACTCCACGACGCCTGGCGAGGGCGGGTGGAGGGTCGGTCGGGAGGCCGGCCTTATAACAAAATGACATGGATCAAGAAACCCCTGGGAGTACGAATGCAGGATCGCTGAAGCTCGATACCACCTCCGGAAACGAGAACAAGGCGGAGGTGCTGTGATGAGAGTGGCACTTGCAGTGAACAGAAGCGACAGGTATCAGAGCGGATTCAGTGGTCCTGATGATGAATATGAGGAGTTTGACTCTCCCGAGACCGCGGCTGCTATAGCGAATACAATAGAAAGTTTCGGCCATACGGTCGACGTGCTCGAGGCCGATGCGACCTTCCCCGAGACGCTGGCCCGCGGAAAATACGATTTCGTTTTCAACATTGCCGAAGGGCTGCGCGGCCGGTGCCGCGAATCCCAGGTTCCGGCCGTTTCCGAAATGCTGGGGATCGCGTATTCCGGTTCGGATGCGGTGACCCTGGGCGTGACGCTCGACAAGGAGCTCGCGAAGCGCGTCGTGGGGGGCCGCGTGCCCACCGCCGGCGGCAAGCTGTTCAAGACGGCCCGGAGCATCGATCTGCGCGGGCTGAAGTTCCCGCTGCTGATCAAGCCGAATGCCGAGGGCTCCAGCAAGGGGATCACCAACGCCTCGCGGATCACCGAGGCCGAGGGGGCGAAGGAGCGGATCGCCGCTCTGATCGATGCCTACAACGGCCCCGTTCTCGCCGAGGAGTTCCTGCCCGGCCTCGAGTGCACGGTCGGCGTGGTCGGCAACGAGATGCCGCGCGTCGTCGGGGCGATGGAGATCTCGCCCCGCAACGTGCCGCTCGAAGAGTTCGTCTACTCGCTCGAGACCAAGCGCGACTACCTCAACCAGGTCGATTACCACATCCCGCCGCGCGTTTCCCCCGAAACGCTGAAGCAGATCTACAAAGTCGCGATCGAGGCCTACAAAGCCCTCGAGTGCCGCGATTTCGCCCGCGTCGACGTGCGGCTCGACTCGGCCGGCAAGCCCCGGTTCATCGAGTGCAACCCGCTCCCCGGCCTCTCGCCCGTGAAAGGTGATCTCGTCATCCTGGCGAAGGCGTCGGGAATGACCTATCGCGAGCTGATCGGCGAGATTCTCGATGCCTCGATGTCCCGCCAGGGGCTGCTGATCCAGCAGAGAGCCGAACTCAAATGCGCGTCCTGATCCTCGTCAACGCCCCGGCCGTCGTCGAACGCTGGGAAGGCGAAGCCGCCTCGGATCGCGGTGTCGAACATGCCGCCACGGCGGTGCGCTCGGCTCTGGAACGCCGCGGCCACGAGGTCGCGCCCCTGCTCGTGGGGGCCGACCCCGGGCCGCTGCTCCGCGCCGTCCGCGAGTTCCATCCGGATGCCGTCTTCAACCTGTGCGAGACGATCGGCGGGAACAGCCGCCTCGAGGCCGCCGTGCCCTTCCTGCTGCGCTGGCTCAAGGTGCCCTGTACGGGGAATCCGCCCGAAGCGCTGGTGCTGCTTCTCGACAAGATCTGCACCAAGCGCCTCCTGCGCGATGTCGGCATGCCGACCCCGACGTTCGCGGCCCTCTATGACGAGCGCGGGATCGAAGGCTGGAGCGACTGGCCGGCGATCCTCAAGCCCTCGACCGAGGATGCCTCGCTGGGCATCGATTACGGCAGCGTGGTGTATGACGCGGCTGCCGCGAAAGAGCGGTTCGAGCTGTTGTATGACCGGTTCGGCCTGCCCGTCCTGATCGAGCGGTTCATCGACGGCCGCGAGCTGAACGTCGCCATCCTCGACACCGAGGACGGCCTGAAGTTCGGCATCAACGAGATCGACTACTCTCAGCTTCCGCCCGGCCGGCCCAAGATCCTGACCTACGATGCGAAGTGGAGCGAGAGTTCGGAAGAGTTCATGAAAACGCCGGTCAAGGCTCCCGCCGAGCTCACCCCCGAGCTCGATGCCGAGGTTCGGCGGCTCGCGGCAAGCGCTTTCAAGGCTCTCGATCTGCGCGGGTATGCCCGCCTCGATCTGCGGGTCGATGCCGAAGGCAGGCCCTGGATCCTCGAACTGAACCCGAATCCCGACATCAGCCCCGACACCGGCTTCGTCAAATCGCTTCCCCAGATGGGCCTCGCGTATGACGAAGCGGTCGAGCAGATCGCCCGGATGGCGATCCGGCCGCGATGAAACCGGTCATTCGGGAGCTGCGGCCCGGCGATCGGGCCGCCATCGAGTCCATGGTGCGCGCGACGGGCTTCTTTTCGGAAGAAGAGGTCGTCGTTGCGCTCGAACTGGTCGATGTCGCGCTCGGAAGCGAGAACCAGACGGATTACTATTTCGCCGTGGCCGAGCTTGACGGCCGCCCGGTCGGCTATGCCTGCCACGGTCTTCGTCCCCTGACCCTGGGAACCTGGGATCTGTACTGGATCGTCGTCGATCCGCGCGTGCAGCGCTCCGGGGCCGGGTCGGCGCTCCTCGCCTGGAGCGAAGCTGACGTCCGGCGGCGGGGGGCGCGCATGCTCGTCGCCGAGACCTCGGGAAAGCCCCTCTACGAGCCGACCCGGAACTTCTATCTCGGCCGGGGCTACACCGAGGATGCGCGGATCCGGGATTTCTACAAGCCCGGCGACGATCTCGTGATGTATATCAAAAGATTTATATGATTCGCTCTCTTTCGAGGGAGTATCCCTCCCGGTATGGCGTGCCGGTCCTGCGGCGTGTCGATACCGAGATTTTCGAACGGCGCGTCTTCGGAACCTGCATGGATTGCGGGCATTGCGCCGATTCGTGCTGCTTTTACGGGGTAGACGTGGATGTCCTGAACGTCGGGCGCATCCTGCAGGCGGCCGACCGGATCACGGCGTTCACGGGAATCCGCTCCGAAGATTTTTTCCTGAAGCAGACCACCCCGGATCCGGAGTTCCCGGGAGGGGCCTTCGTCCGGACGAACACCGTGGATGGCCGGTGCGTTTTTCTCGATACCGGCCCGGGGCGAAGGGGATGCCGGCTGCATGCCTACTGTCTTCAGAGCGGGATCGATTATCACGAGCTGAAACCGATGGTGAGCAGCCTGTTCCCCGTGACGTTCGATGACGGCCTGCTCCATGCGATGGACGAGGTGACCGAAGGCTCGCTGGCCTGTCTCGGCGACGGGCCGACCCTGTACCGGAGCACCCGGGAGGAGTTGCACTACTACTTCGGCGCAGCGCTGGTCGAGGAGCTGGATGCTCTCGAGCGATCATCTTCACCGGCGGTGAAGTAAACGAACCGCAAATAACGACGGCGGCCCGATCGATCACCGATCGGGCCGCCGTCGTTTTTGGGCAGAGTGGTTCGCTCAGCCGGTGAGCCAGGACCTGATTCTTGCGGGGGCATCCCCCGTCGGAGTCGTGGCCTGTTCCCCCGTCGTGAGGTTCTTGAGGGTGATGTTTCCCGCCTGGACCTCCGAAGCGCCGAGGATGGCGGCGATGCGCGCACCCGCGGATTCGGCGTAGGCAAGCTGTTTTCCGAGTTTGGGCGTTTCGGGATACACCTCGACGTTCAGACCCGCGTCACGAAGCCCGTGAGCGATTTTCAGGGCTTCGGCGGGCGCGACATCCTCGAAGCGGCAGAGCATGACTTCCGGCCCGGCGGCGAGCTTGCCGAACAGGCCCTTCTCTTCCATGACGAGGACGAGCCGTTCGAACCCGATCGAGAAGCCGACGGCCGGGATCGTCTGGCCGCGGAACATACCGATGAGATTGTCGTACCGGCCACCCCCGCCGAGGCTTCCCCCGAACAGTGCCGAACGGATCTCGAAGATCGGGCCCGTGTAGTACCCGAGGCCGCGGGCCAGTGTCGCGTCGATGCGCAGGTGGCTGCCGGCCGGCGTGTGGGTCGAGATGGCGAGCAGCTCCCGAAGCTGGGCGATGTGTGCTGATGCCCCTTCGATGCCGCTCAGGCGGGTTTCGAGCCGGGCAAGTTCCCCGGCTTCGTCGAGACCTTCCGGCCGGCGGAGCAGCTCGAGCAGCAGGGACGCCGATGCTTCCGGGATTCCCCGCGTCTGGAGCTCCTTGAGCACGCCGTCTTCGCCGATCTTGTCCATCTTGTCTACGGCGACGAGGGCGGTTTCTTCCTGATCCGGGCGCAGGCCGGCCGCGGAAATCAGGCACCGGAGAAGCTGACGGTGGTTGAGATGGATCTGGAACTCTTTGAAGCCAAGTTCGAGCAGGACTTTCGCGACGGCGGCGCAGACCTCGGCTTCGGCGACCAGCGAGGTGGTGCCGGTGATGTCGACGTCGCACTGCTGGAACTCGCGGAACCGGCCCCGGCCGGGCCGGTCGGCACGCCAGACGAGCTGGATCTGGTACCGCTTGAAGAAGCGCGGCAAATCCTTGCTGTTCGCGATGAGCCGGGCGAGCGGGACGGTGAGGTCGTAGCGCAGGCCCATTTCGGCGAGGTCTTTCTCCTCGACGGGGCTGTGCTGAAGAGCTCGGGCGAGCTTGTCGCGGCGATGCAGAATGCGGAACAGCAGTTGATCGCCTTCTTCTCCGTATTTTCCGAGAAGGGTCGTCAGATTCTCGATGGCGGGCGTTTCGACGGGCACGAAGCCGAACGACTCGTACACACGCCGGATCACGCTTTCGACATACCGCCTGCGGGTCAGTTCGGCAGGCAGGAAGTCGCGCATGCCGCTGGGGGGAAGCGTGCTGATGGCCATGGCGTCAGTCTGTCGGGGGGGATCAGCGCGCGCGAACCCAGCCGGCGCGGGCTGCGGGACGGGAATCGTGACCCCGGCGGTGCGGGTCGGACGAAGGGTCGGAGCACTGGAGCGAGCCGTCGGGGGCCATGATGAAGGGGGGGCGGACGGTATTCATACGTTTCTCCTGCCGGGAATCGATTGGTTACAGTACCCATCGGCTGAAACCGGCCCGGTCATGAGCCGTCTCGCGCTCGAGGCCCGCAGAAGAGGTTCAGGAGCGGTCAAGGAGATGCCTGACCCGCTCCTTGAATGATTCGTTGAAGGGGCCCCAGACCGACTGGCCGCCGATCTCGGCCACCGGGACGATATCCACGCCGCCGGTCAGGGCCAGGGCTTCCTGCCAGGCCGCATCGTCGAAATCGACGTCGTGATCGAGATAGGCGATGCGCGACTCGTCGAGCCAGGCTTTGAAGCGGATGCAATGGGGACACCAGGTGACGGTGTAGATGCGAATCGGGGGCTTCATCCGTCGAATCTCCGCGTGATCCGGCCGATGACGGTTCCGATGGCGGCGAGAACGGCTGCGACCACCAGCGGCACCCAGAGCGGAACCGTGAACCGGCGGTCGAGGTCGACGCTGATGACGGCGTCGGCGTTGACCGTTCGCGTAATGTCCGATGGAAGGAGGCGGGCCAGAACGAGGGTCCGGTCGTCCCCGTCGTAGCGGGCGGAGGCTTTCGCGAACAAGCCGTTGACGAGCCGCTCGGGGTCGTCGCTGACGAGCGGCATCAGCGGTTGCATCTCGCCGAGCGGCTGCGAAGCCAGAAGTCCCTGGGATGCCGCAAGAATCCAGTCGCCGACGGTCACGGGAAGCGGGTCGAGAAAGAGCGTTTCAGCTTCTTCGGGAGAAGGGGCCTTCGCGATTTCGGCCTGATGCGCGTCGGCACTCTGTGCCGAGATCGCAGCCAGGGTCGGCAGGCGCTGGGGCTCGAGCCGGTGGACCCGGCCGCCGATGCTTGCCATGAGGCCGATTTTTCCCGAGGTTGCCGCGTGGAGACACCCCTGCCGAACCCACGCGACGGCAAGGTGAACGCTGGAGGCAGAGCCGCCGGGCAGGGAAACCCGCGCATGCGCGATTTCCTGGTGAACGGCGCCGAGCAGTTCCCGAAGGGGAGCGCCTGCGATCCGGCTTCCCCCGGCATGAGGCATGCGCGCCCGTCTCCCGATGGCCGCGATGGCGAGATCCGCGAGATCACGACCGACCGGGCCGTCCCCGTCGGCAAGCGCAAGAAGGCCGAGCTGTTCGTCGAGGTGCCATCGCTCCTGGTTGGACTCCCGGATCGTTCCTGCCCCCGACTGGTGCCAAATCAGCATCGTTCGTTTCCTCCTGTCGCGTGTTTCCGGCATGATACCGCAGAACGGAGAGCGGCTGCTCCGGACAAAAAAACAGGCGCCCATTCAGGCGCCCGTTTCGGGAAATCGTGATTCAGAAGGGAAGACCGCCGCCGGAACCGTCGGGATCGCTCCCGCCGCTGTAGCCGCCGTCGCTTCCGCCGCCACCGCAGCCGCCGTCGTCATGCGTGTCGTCCGGACCGCCGTTGCCGTTGTCGTGGCCGCCGCCACCGCCGCAACCGCCGTCGTCATCGGGATTGTCGGGGTCACAGGTGTCGGGCGTCGTGGAGGAAGTGTGTTTCTTCAGCAGCATCTGATGCGAGCCATCGTCCTGCATGGCATAGGAAGCGGGGGTGGAGACGAGCAGGCCGAGGACGAGAGCGCCGAGAACCAGTCTGGTCGAAAAATTCACCGTTCATTCCTCCTGGTAATTGGTTGTTGATTTCGATGCGGAAAGAAAAGCAATTCGCGTACCAATGTACAGAGTCTGATGTGAAGCTGTTTTTGAGAAATCCCGGCCGCCGGATGCCGGGTTTCCGGCAATGGCGATGCCAAAAACCTGCCACCCGGTCCGGCTTGACCTGTCCGTCGACCGAATGTTGGTGCAAAATTTCCCGGGAGTCGTATAATGCCTCCATCAACCGGGAACCCCCGGCCGTACCCCCGGAAAAAGGGAAAATACGTTTGAATCAGGGAATGGAGGTTGCAGAGAATGAAGAAGGTGGCTATTGCCAGTCCGGTCCGGACCCCGATCGGCTCTTTTGGTGGCGCCCTGGCGCCCCTGTCCGCCTCTGAAATCGGCGCCAAGGCCATCGCGGCCGTTCTCGAACGCAGCGGCGTGGCAGCCGACGCGATCGAGGAAGTGTATCTGGGCAACGTCCTGCAAGCGACCAACGGCCAGAATCCGGCCCGTCAGGCTGCGATGAAGGGCGGCATTCCGCAGCAGATTCCCGCCACGACCATCAACACCGTTTGCGGCTCTGGCCTGCATGCGGTCGGGCTCGCATTCAACGCGATTCGCGCCGGACAGATCGAGCTCGCGCTCGCGGGCGGCATGGAAAGCATGTCGAATGCCCCTTATGCGATGAAAGGCGCCCGCAACGGCCTGCGCCTCGGCCACGGGGAAATCCTCGATACGATGGTGCTCGACGGTTTGACCTGCCCGTTCAACAACTATCACATGGGCATTACCGCCGAGAACGTCGCCGAGGAGTTCAACGTCTCGCGCCAGGAGCAGGACGAGTTCTCCTGCCAGAGCCAGCAGAAAGCCGCCGCTGCCCGCCAGGCCGGCCGGTTCGCCGATGAAATAGTACCCGTTATCATCAAGAACAAGAAGGGCGACATCACCTTCAAGGACGACGAGTTCATCCGGCCCGACACCTCGCTCGAAAAGCTCGCGGGGCTCCGGCCCGCCTTCAAGAAGGACGGCACCGTCACGGCCGGCAACGCCTCCGGCATCAACGACGGCGGCGCCGCGATGCTCGTCGTATCCGAAGAGAAGTGCAAAGCCCTGAAGCTGGCCCCGATGGCCTATATCCGCGGCTACAGCCTGGTCGGTCTTCGGCCCGAGATCATGGGCATGGGGCCCGTCTACGCCGTCCGCAAGCTGCTCGAGGCCCAGAACCTGACCGTCGCCGACATCGACCTGTTCGAGCTGAACGAGGCGTTTGCCTCCCAGTCGATCGCGGTTCGCAAAGAGCTCGGCATCAGCCCCGACAAGATCAACGTGAACGGCGGCGCGATCGCGCTCGGCCACCCGATCGGCGCCAGCGGCGCGCGTATCCTGATCTCGCTTCTGTATGAGATGAAGCGCGGCAAGAAAAAGCTCGGTATCGCCTCGCTCTGCATCGGCACCGGCATGGGCATCGCCATGCTCGTCGAAAACGCGAACGTCTGACGCGTCGAACGGAGAGCCACATCATGAAAGAAGCACCCCATCTGAAACTCGACAAGAGCCTCTCGGAGTTCGAGCTGGCCAAGACCCTGGTCCCTGGCGGCGTCGCCGGGATCCGCCGCCCCTACAACTTCGTCGAGGGCGAGTATCCGATCTACTTCACCGACGGCCAGGGCTGCCGCGTGCGCGACGTCGACGGGAACGAATACATCGATTACCTGTGTGCCTACGGCCCGATCATCCTCGGCTACCGCGAGAAGGAAGTCGATGATGCCGTCATCCGCCAGATTCAGGAACACGGCTTCTGTTTCTCGCTGACGCAGCCGATCCAGAACCAGCTCGTCCAGAAACTGCGCGAAGTGATCCCGAGCTGCGAGATGGCCTCGTTCGTGAAGACCGGTTCCGACGCGACGACCCTCGCCACCCGTGTCGCCCGCTGTTACACAGGTCGCAAGAAGATCCTGCGGTGCGGGTATCACGGCTGGCACGACTGGTGCGTCGAGGTGAAGGGCGGCATTCCCGAGAAGCTGTATGAGGACATCCACGAGTTTCACTACAACAACCTCGACGAGCTCGAGGCCCTGCTGAAACAGCACGGCGGCGACACCGCCGGCATCATCATCACGCCGTTCGGCCACCCGCTCGCTCTGCCGCTCCAGGAGCCCAAACCGGGCTTCCTCCAGGGCGTCCGCAAACTGGCCGATACATATGGATGCGTATTGATCTTTGACGAGATCCGCTCCGGCTTCCGCGTCTCGATCGGCGGTGCGCAGAAGCACTACGGCGTCACGCCCGACCTTTCCTGCTTCGGAAAGGCGCTCGCGAACGGCTACGAGATCGGCGCG
>JAKQOH010000172.1 GCA_029565415.1 Candidatus Rifleibacteriota bacterium
GGCGAACTTCTGCGCATCGCCGCCGAACAGTCGCCGACCGAATGGGGCAGCATCACCACCGATCGCCAGAGCGACTGGAAGAGGTTTCGCGACGGCCTCCCGCCGACCGCCTCCTCGACCGGCCAGACACGGCAGCCATGAGCTCCGCCCCTCTTTGTTCCCATCCCTGGACATGGGCGCTCCCGGTACTGACGATCGTTCTGCTTCTCGGCGCCTTTCTCCGGTGGAGATACTGGTATCGCCAGTATCAGACCATGCGCCGCGCCCTCCATCAGCCCTATCACGGCATCGCCCTGATCGATGCCGACAGCCGGATCGTTTTCTGGAACCGCTGGATGGCAGAAATGACGGGCATTTCCGAGGCCCCCGCGATCGGCCGTCTCCTCACCGACCTCCCCGTCTTTCCTCCCGACCACCCGATCGTCCGGATGCTGTTCGGCGTCATGCCCCAACAGACCGACAGGCCGCTCATTTTCCGCACCCAGATCCAGCCGACCGGCAGATCGGGCTCGATCCCCGTGATCATCAACATGAGCCGGTTTGCGGCAACGGTCGGCGGGGGCTTCCTCATCATGCTCTCGGTCACCGATGTCACGGAGGCCGAGGACCTGCGCCACCGTCTCCAGCAGGCCGTCGAGAACGCCGAGTCCAGCGTCCGCAAGATGACCGAACTGGACCGTCTCAAATCCGAGTTTCTCGCCATCTGCGGCCATGAACTCAAGACACCGCTCGTCTCGATCACCGGGTATCTCGATTTGATGTCATCCGAGCGCCTGGGGCCCCTCACGCCGAAGCAGATCAACGCGATTTCGGTGTCCCTGAAAAACGCGTCGCGTCTCAACGAGCTGCTGTCACAGCTTCTCGACTTCGCCCGCATGGAAGCCGGCAGCATGAAGTTCGATTTCACCCCCCAGCGGATCGGCACGATGCTGGAGGAGGTGATCCAGGTCGTGATGCCGATGGCGAACGCCAAGCCGATAACGATCGTATCCGATATCCCATCCGATCTCCCGCATGCGTATGCCGACGCAAGCCTGATCCACCGCGTCGTTCTGAACCTGCTGGACAACGCCGTCAAATTCACGCCGCCCAACGGCACCATCACGGTGCGCGCCCGGGCCAGGCAGGATCACGTGACGGTCGAGGTCATCGACAGCGGGATCGGCATCGACGCGCGGTTCCTCGAGCAGGTGAAGGAACCGTTTTTCCAGACCGATACCTCCGACACCCGGCGCACGGGCGGGATGGGCCTGGGGCTGGCGATCGTCGAGAAAATCCTGCGTGGGCACGGCTCACGGCTCGAGCTGGTGAGCGAAAACCGTCAGGGCACGACAGCCCGGTTCCAGCTCAGAAAAGCCCACCGCATTCCCACGGGAAAATTCGCCGCGTTTTCGTCCCCCACCGGCTCCGATCCCGTCTGAACCATCCCGTATCCGACGAACGCGGGCCGGAGGTGCCGGGATGGCGCGCCGTCCGGCCGGGAAGCGTCAGAAGACCGGGGGCTCCCGCTCTCCATCAGGTTTCAGCTCGTCCGGATCGTCCGGATCGTCGCCCCGTTCCGAGCCTTCCCCGGGTTTGACCAGATCGAGCTCTTTCAGCTTGAGATACAGGTTCTTCCGGTGCATCTGGGCCAGCCGGGCGGCCTGGGAAACGTTTCCCTTCGCCTTCGCGAGCAGCGCCTCGAAATATTTCCGTTCGAATCCCTTGAGCACCAGCTCCTTCGCCTCTTTATACGGCATCGCGAGCAGGCTGTCGGCCATATAGCTGTCGTTATCCAGCTTCGCGCGCATCGGCACCTGGTTCGACGCGTTCTGGAACATGCTCTCATCCTCGAGGATGATGACACGCTCGATCAGATTCTGCAGTTCGCGGACGTTTCCAGGCCATGGATACTGGAGCAGGCGTGCCATGAACGCTTCGGAAAACGGGGTCTGGGCTTTGTTGAACTTCCTGTTGAGGCGGGATGCGAAGTGCTGGACGAGCATGGGAATATCGCTGCGCCGTTCCCGAAGAGGCGGGAGATGGATATTCACCACGTTCAGCCGGTAAAACAGGTCCTCCCGGAACTGGTTTTCCCGGATTGCCCTGGTCAGGTCGCGGTTCGTGGCGGCCAGCACGCGCACGTTGACGCGGATGACGTTCTGGCCGCCCAGCCGTTCGAACTCCTGCTCCTGCAGGATCCGGAGAATCTTGGTCTGGGTGGCGATCGACATGTCGCCGATCTCGTCGAGGAAGATGGTACCGTTGTCGGCAAGCTCGAACTTGCCGATCCGGCGGGCGACGGCACCGCTGAACGCGCCCCGCTCGTAGCCGAAAAGCTCGCTTTCGATCAGGGTTTCAGGGAGGGCCGCGCAGTTCACCCGGATGAATGGGCCGTCCCGCCGGGCACTCAAGGAATGGATCGCGTTCGCAACGAGTTCCTTGCCGGTGCCGGACGCCCCGGTGATCAGCACCGTCACGTCATTCGGGGAAACCCGCTCGATGAGGTCGTAGACGCGCTGCATGGAATCGTGTGCGCCGACCATCGAGGCAAGACCTTCCCGCTCGTGGAGCTGCTGCCGCAGAAGCAGGTTCTCCCGCCGGAGGCGGCAGCGCTCGAGCGCCCGCCTGACGGTGAGCTTCAGGTCGTCGTTTGCGAACGGTTTGGAGAGGTAATCATAGGCACCGCGCTTCATCACATCCACCGCCAGCGCTTCCGAGCCATAGGCCGTGATGAGGATGACGAGCGCCTCGGGATCGCGCTTGCGGACGGCGTCGAGAAGGTCGAGGCCGGACGCGCCCGGCATGTTCACATCTGAAATGATCAGGTCGAACGGCTCGGCGCCGATCCGTTCGAGCGCTTCGGGCACGGTGCGGGCGGCGGCGATGGTGTATCCCTCGCTCCGCAGGATGACCTCGAGGGTGTATCGGACGGACTCCTCGTCGTCGACGATCAGGATCGCCGGCGGACGGGGAAGCGGCCTCCCAGCCTTCTGATCACTCATCCCTCGGCTCCGGGGTGTAGCCCGTCCGCGCGGGGCTCACGGGGATCTCGATCACGCAAACCGTTCCGACATCGGGAGCGGACTCGAAACGGATCCGCCCCTGATGCAGGTCTACGATCTTCCGTGTGATCGAAAGTCCCAGGCCGGTCCCCTGTTTGCGCGTGGTGAAAAATGGATCAAAAACATGGCGCATCACTTCGCCGGGGATTCCGCGGCCGGTGTCCTTCACTTCGATTCCAACCATCTCGTTTCCTGTGCGGATGCCGACCGTCAGCGTTCCGCCACCTTCCATTGCCTGAATGGCATTCAGCATGACGTTGAGCAGCGCCTGTTTGATCTTTTCGCGGTCGATTGTAGCACAGGCAGGGGTTCCAGGCCAGTTCGAAACGATTCCGACCCGATGTTTCGCGGCTTCGTGCCGGATCAGGATAAAGACTTCCTCGCACACCTCTTTCAGATCGGCGTTCTGAAGTACGGCTTTTTCAGGCCGCGCAAAGTGGAGCAGCTGTTCGACGACTTTGTTGAGCCGATGCACCTCACCCAGGACCACCCGTACATGTTCCAGCGACTCCCCACGCACCTCCTCGCCGATGATCTCCACGAGGCTTCGCACGGCAACGAGGGGGTTGCGGATCTCGTGGGCGACCGAAGCGGCGAGCCGTCCCAGAACGGCCCACTTTTCGATATCGAATGCTCTCCGTTCGAGCTGCTTCATCTCGGTCACATCGTCGAGCACGAGGACGCGACCGATCTCCGAGGCGCCCGCCATCAGGGGATTCACCCGCACCTGAAGTTCACGGGAGTCGGTTCCCGGCCGATTCAGAGTGATCTGACTCCAGGGAGTCATTCCATAGCCGGCTTCCTGCTCGACCTTGGATCGATCGAACGCCTCGCTCATCGCAGGCTGGAGGGCGCCCGAAAACGCAGGATCTCCGGCAGCGTCGATCACCTGCTTCCAATGACCATGCCTTCCGCTTTCCTGCTGCACCCCAAGGATCCGGGAGAAGCCGGCGTTGTAGGTGACGAGATTGCCCGCCTCGTCGAACGTCGCGACACCGGAATCGACGCTGTCGAGGACGTTGCGGACGTATTCCTTCATCTCGAGCACGTCCCGGTATAACTGCGCGTTCTCGATCAGGGTTCCCCCGAGCGGCGCCAGGGTTTCGAGAAATCTTCGAACCCCCTCGGAGAAGGGCTGCCCGCCCTGTTTCGCGAGGAACAGAACGCCCTGGATGACCCGGCCCGAAACGAGCGGCAGCGCGAGCAGGGTGTGCTGGGGAAGCCGTTCCTGAATCGTCTCGCCCCCTTCCAGGCATCTGGCCAGGAAGGCATCGTATTCGGCCTGGCGGATCAGGGGGAGGGAGGGGGTTTCGACCCGCACGACGAGGTGTCCCGTTGGCGGCGTGCGCAGCAGGATCTGGCCGTAGGATGAGTAGGAAAGCGTGACGGCGCGCTCGAGAAACCCGTGGAGAACATCGTTGATGTCGAGCGAAAAGCCGATGTTCTTGGCGAACGCGTAAATCTCCCACAACTCCTGGACCTTCTCGTCGAGCGCCCGCGTCCGCTCCAGGTTTTCCCGGATTTTTTCCTGGAGGGAGGAGGCCATCATGTTGAAGGTTTCGCCCACCATCGTCATCTCGGTGCCGCCGATCACGTGAAGCCGCTGGTCGAAATCCCCATGCCGGATGGCCTGGAGCCCTTCGATCACCTGGTTCAACGGCCGCAGAACGATCTGGGCGATAAAAACGGCGAGAATCAGGCCAAGACACACGTTGACACCCATGGTGAGAAACACCTGGAACGCGGCATCCCGCGAATCCCGTGCCCCGAAATCCGGAACCCCGAGGCCGATGGAGCCGAGAACACGACCGCCCGAAGCGACGGGCAGGAAGATCTCTCGGATCGTCATCCCTTCCGCCCCGCTCGTGATCAGCCCGTCCTTCAGGCCTTCCACCGGCGGGAATCCCTGGCTCGTGATCCGTGCGGGATCCCCCCAGCGCCTCCACCAGTGGGAATCATATATTGTAATATATATATCATCCCGTTCTTTCTGTCGCGCCGAGGCGATGCGCTCGAGCTCGCTGGTGTCGCCCTCCTCGAGGAAGCGATACGCAGCCGGCTGCATGATGCGCCCGAGAAACAGGGCGCTCGATGTGGCATCGGCCAGATACGTCAGATTTTCCCGGGAAATCGTCGTGATCGCGAAAAACGAGTTTGTGAACAGGATGATCCCGGCAACGTAAAAGATGAGCGCGCTCTGCAGACGGCGCGGGGGGAACCAGTTCATGCCCCGGGGAACGCGATCACAGGGGCACCCAGAAGGAGACGACCGTTCCCTCCCCGGGTTTCGAAATCAGGTCGAACTCCCCTCCGGCGATACGGATGCGCTCCTCCATGCTCAGCAGGCCGAGTTTCTTGAGGGAGGTGTAGTTTTTCCGGGTTTCGGCGACATCGAAGCCCCGCCCGTCATCCTTCACGACGCCGCTCAGCCTTCGGAACGGCTGCTCGTAGGTCAGGAAGGCATGGATCGAGCGGGCCGCGGCATGCCGGTGGGCATTGTTCACGGCTTCCTGCACGACGCGAAAGATGGCCAGCTCGGTTTCGGGGGAAAGCGGCGTGCGGTCCCCCTCGATATCGATATAGACATTGATGCCGGTCCGGTTCTTGAAAGCGGTCATGAACTGTTCGAGGGTCGGCACGAGCCCCAGATCATCGAGTGCCATGGGGCGGAGATCGAAGATAAATCTTCGAATATCTTTCAAACTCCGGCCGATAGCCTCTTTCAGATCCACCAGTTCCTGTTTGAGAAGCTCCGTTTCGGTCAGGTGGTCGAGACAGAAGTTGATGCGCATCGTCAGACTTGCAAGACTCTGCGCGGGACCGTCATGGATCTCCCGAGAGATGCGGCGACGCTCCTCCTCCTGGGCCATGACCAGGCCGCCGCCCGACGACTCCCGGACATCCGTTTCGTCGAGGCTGTCGGCCAGCTTTCCGACCTGCCGGAGCAGCTGATCGAGCCGCACCTGGAGACGTTCGACCTGTTCCTTGAACATCGCCTGGAGCTTGATACGGTAGCCGGCCGATGCCATCATCGCCGTTTCCTTGCTCCCGATGACCGCAGCCAGGTGACCGAGACACGCCTCGCGGTCTTCTGCCGCCAGCCCCTGGCCCCGTTCCCGCAGCAGGGAAGCGACGCATTCGAGATGACGCCGTCGCTCCTCCTCCCCCGTCATCGTCATGATCCAGCTTTCGACGAGCTCGAGAATCCCACCCAGGCCGCTCTTGACGGCCATCATATCCTGAGAGATCGCCCCCCTGACGGTATCGATCATCGGCACACCCCCTTCACCAGCGACTCGGCGCGCCAGGATCCAGTTCGAGGACGGGCTTCCTCTCTCGCGTCGAGGAGGCAAGGCCAACCTGGGCCGGATTGGCGGATTTCGTGAACAGAACGACGTTTCCCGGCTTTGAGGAGGCGGGACGCGGTGCGACGACGGCTGTCTGGCGCGGCCGGGCCTGAGCCGGCGCCTTCACCGCCGTCGCGGAGGCGATAGCCGCAGCCTGGGGCTGCCGCATTCGCTCGATGAGGGCCGAGCTCTTCAGGCCGGCGGTGCCGGTTGCGGGCCGCGACATCCTCGCCATCCCTGGTGTTCCGGGTGCCACAGCTTCTTTTCCCATCGGCCGCGAGACAGCTTCGCCCGCTTTCGGGGCGGATGCGGCGGTGCCGGCAGACGGGAGTCCCATGTTGGCCAGCTCCTGTTCGGCTCTGCGTCTGATGGCATAACTCTGTGAGGGATCCTGGAGCACGACCTCGATTTCGCGGCGCGCCCCCGCGGCATCCCCCATGCCACGCAGGCAGCGTGCGAGGTGCAGACGGAGATCGACGCGGTGGGGTAGCCTGGCGAGGGCATCGTTCAGATACCGGCGGCCGTCGCTCCACTTCCCGAGGCCCGCCGCCATGAGGCCGAGGCGGGCGGTGAACGCCGGTTCGCGGCGGCCCAGTTGGGCAGCGCGCTGCGAAGCATCGTAGGCGTCCTCGGGCGAGCCGAGGCGCTGGAAAATCAGGCCAACCATCTCGTAGATGTGGGGATCCTCCCGCTGCTTGAGGCAGGCGAGAAAATCCGGCAGAGCCTCTTCCCATCTGCCACGCAGATACGCATCCACCCCCCGGGTACGCCGCTGCGCCCAGGTGACCCCGTTGGGGGGGCGGGGCTTGGAAGGTGCCTCGGCGGGAGCCACAACGCCCGATACCGCCTCGGCATCGGCAAGGGCGTCGGCCGGAATCTTCGGCTTCGGCGGTTCGGCATGCGTCGGTGGTTCGTCGCCCTCCGGATTGGCACGGGGAGCCGGCTTCTGCTTCGCAACGGGCGGAACGGCAGCCACAGCCGGTTTCTTGGGGGCGGGTTGCACGACCGGGGCCGAAGCCGCCGTGACGATGGGCTCCGGGGAAACAACCGCGGGAGCGGACGCCGGAGGCTCCTGAGCGGCAGACGGCGTCTGGTCTCCGGAAGTCGTCGTGGAGGGAGCCTCCGGAGGCTCATCCGGTGTACCCGAGCCGGCCTGGGCCTGCGGAGTCCGGGCGGGAGGGACGTCGGCATCGGGTTCCGGGGCTGCCGGCGTTGCCGGCTCCGGAACCGTTGGTGCGGGATTCGCCAGACCACCGTACATCGTGGCCGGCGCTGCAGCCGAGAGAGGCTGCGCCCCGGTTCGGCCGCCCCGCAAGAGGGCATCCGGGAGGTCGGGGAGCGACGGCCCGCCTTTTCCCCCCGGAGCGACATAGAGGACGACGCTGCGGCCTCGGGGGCCTGGCGAGGCGGCACCCACGGGCGGCACCACGGCCATGCCGGTCGCGGTCGCCGTCATGCCGATGCTGGCATTCATGTTCTCGGCGTCGGGCATGCGGGAGATCGCCGCCTGGGCAGCCGGAACCGAAGGCGTCGGGGACCAGGGGGAGACCGCCGTGCCGATCCCGGCGGTTTCAAAGCCCGTCCGGCGCTCTTCGGCTTCGAGATCCTCGAGGAGCCGGGCGGTCATCTCGTCGGCCGAATCGATGCTCGCCGCCTTCTCGAGATGGCGTCGGGCGTTTCTCAGATCGCGGGCCTCGAAATACGCCGCTCCGAGTTCCCGGTTGAATTCCGGGTTGAGGGGGTCGCCGACCTGGGCTTTCCGCAAATGGGGTATCGCATCCTCGGCCAGCCCGAGCTCTCGATATATAGAACCCATCATATAATTTCCGCGCAGATGCGCCGGATCCCGGGCGAGGCATTTGAGCATCGAGCGGGAGGCATCGACGTATGCGCGGCGATCATACTGCAGCTTGCCGAGGGTGACCCACTCGTCGGCATCCTCGGGATACGCTTTCAGATACCGCGCCACGGCATCCTCGTAGGCTCCCGTCTGCTCCGACCGATGATAGGCGCGCATCAGGCCCTTCCAGGCATCCGCCGGGGCATCGGAGCGGCGCACCACGTCCTCGAACGCCGAGATCGCCGCCGTCAGCGAGCCCGTCTCGAGCAACGACACGGCCTGCCGCAACTCGAGCTGCCGATTTCCCGGCACGCTCCGGGCGATCGCCTCGGTGCCGGACGCGGCGTCGGAGCTGATCGAGAACAGGGTCGAAGACGGCCCCAGATCCTCGAGATGCCACTTCTGGCGGTTGAACATCCACACGCCGACAAGCAGGAAGATCACCAGCACCCCGAACGTGAACCGCCAGTTCCGGGCCACGCCGGTGGCCTCTTCGAGAGCGTCGGCCATCGCCGCCGCCGGTTTGTCGGAGGAGCGCTTCCGCTTCTTCCGGGGTGTCTCCCGGGCCTCGGCGGCGTCGCCTCCCATCCTCCCCGATTGTTTCGGGGCGGCTGCCGGAGCGGCTTCCTCCTGGCGGGCCACCTCGATGACGGTCGCTTCATCGGCCTCGTCGACGGCGGCAACGCCCGCGACGGCAGGCCCCGTCAGCCTGGCACGCGGCGGAACCGGTGCGCCGAGCAGATGGCTCGAGCCCCCGTCTTTCAGGTGCGGGATCAGGATGCGCTCCACCTCGAACCAGTCCCGGAGGCCCGAGAACAGCGAGCGATAATAAGCATCTTTTATATTATATATCCATAACAATATAAAAACCACCCCAACCACGTAGACGACCGCGACGATCGCCGCGGGGCCGAAATGCGGCGCGATCGTCTCGTATAACAGTCCACGGGTGTAGAGGCTGTAACAGCCGACGAGGGTGCCGGCATGCATCATCATCAGGATGACCCCGCGATCGATGTGGCCGGCATAGATCTGGCCGAGCCCCATCACCAAGAACGACATCAGCGCCGCCAGTCCGGGATTGCGAACCGAGCGTCTCAGTCGCTCCCGGCGCAAGACATCGACCCAGCCGTCGTCTCTCCCCTCTCCGCCGGGCATGGTCTCTTCGGGATCCCGGCGACCCCGGCGCGTCTCATTCAATGACATCGATCACACATCCGCTCGTCACCACGCACAGCTTGATCCCGTTCTGCAGACACTGCTCGACGAGTTCGGGCTTTTCCCGGTTCGTCACGAGCATGCCGCGGATCGAGGTCGCCTTCAGCTTGCCCCCGGTCAGTTCGTTGCCGAAGCTGGCGATGTTTCCCTTGAGCCACTCGAGCAGCTTCAGCGTCTCCTCGAGATCCTCGATCGAGGGATTGAACACCACCTCGACGGCAACGAGAACGCCTTTCCGGTCCTGGCACAGCAGATCGATCCGCCGTTTGCGGCCATCCTTCACGATCACCGAGTAGTCGCGATGGATGAGCCGGATCCCCTTCTCGAACAGGCTCATGTGGCCCGCGACCCACTCCTCGAAGTCCCGCTTGCAGCCGAAGAAGGTGTTTCGGGTGAACTGCTCGAACACCGACTCGATCGTGGCGATCTGTTCCTTCAGCTTTTCATTTTCCTCTTTCACCTGGGAATACCGCTCCCACAGGTTCTTGTTCTCGTCGAGGAGCAGGATCAGCCCCTTCACGTCTCCCTCGTTGAACTCGTTGAGCGGGCGGGAGATCAACCGGGTCACCATCAGCCGGAGCGACATCATCGCGTCCTTCGCGACGCTGCTCGGAATCTCCTCCTTCGTGATCGAAAGAGTCTTCTCGTCTTCTCCGAGCTTCCAGCTCACGAGGAGGTTGTCACCCGGCTGGAACAGGCGCAATGCCTCACCGATCACCAACTGCCGCTTCTCGAAATCGGGGGCGTGCCCCGCGACGCGACGGCCGGCCGCCTCGATCACGAACGGTTCGTCCGACGGGAACAGGCGCCGGTACAACTCGTCTTCACGCGCATACCATTTCAGGTACCGGTGCTTGTGCTCGTTCATGGAAAGCCGCTTGCGCACGGTGATCGCATCGCCCGGCGCCGTCGTCCGGCAGATGACCGTCGTCCCGCGATCGGAGGCCGGGTACAGGACGATCTCGGAACCCGGCGGGATGCGGGTCAGCAACTCGCCCACCGCCAGCTCGCGCTGCTCCCAGGCCGCCGAAAGATGCTCGAGCTTCCGCCCGTCGAACACGAGATCGAACATCAGGCTTGCCGGAAGCACCCGCCGGAGATCGGCGTCGTTCTCCTCACTCCAGGCAAGCGTCCCAGACTGGACTTCTTCCGCCGTGACAAATTTTCTGAATTCAGCCATCTCAAAATCCCCAATCGTCGATCGACTTTTTCATTCCGTCGAACCAGGTTCCCAGGCGATCGAGAAGATACTCCCCCCCATCGCTCAGTTTGTCCAGCAAAACCCTGCTGACCGGAACCCGGACGACTCCGCTTGCAGGCTCATAGCGGAACCACTCTTTCGAAAGCGGCTCATTGAGCCGGTAGGAAAGCACTTCCAGAACGCCGCGCTCGGCTCCGTCCGGCCCGAACTCGGCCACCCGAGTCGGCAGGCAGGTCGCCGACGCGAACTCCATGTGATACTGGCCCACGTCGAACACCCGGCTCCAGATCCCCCCGGCACGCGGACAAAAGCTCAGCTTCCAGCCTCCCGAGGCCGGCGGTTCGGCCATCGCGATGTCGAAGAAGGTGAACAGCGTGCGCCGGGTGATGCGTGTGACGATCTCGCGGGGATTCACCCACTGCCGAAGGGCCTCCGAGAGGAAGCCCCCGCCGGAAGACCCATCGAGCGTCATCACCTCGTTCAGGCTCGCGATATAGATCCAGAGGCTTTCGCCGTCGAAAACGACCCGGAACTCCCCTTCGTTGATCGTCATCTCGAACTTGTCGGGACTCTGGATGGCAAGCCGGGCGAAGGCCGTGCCGCGCACGGAAGAAAGCCGGACATCGGCCACCAGGGAAAACACCTGTTCGGTGCGCTCCTCCATCTGCCGGAACAGCAGATCGGGGTTCATCTCGATCGCCTCGACGGCAATGGAACAGCAAAAGCTATATATGATCAACAATATACATACGAAAGCTGAAAACCGTATCCGCGCACCGGGTGGGAACATCATCGGAGCATTCCCTCGCGCGCCTTGCCTGCAGCTCCCGCGGCGGGCTCCCGGCGGGGCATGATCTGAACGAGCCGGCGGCACATCGTCCGCAGGCTTCCGTCACAGGCCTGACGCATCGTCTCGAAGGCGGGCCCGCCCGTCGTCAGCTCGGCCAGAAGCGAGGCGCCGTCGAGCATCGGCAGAAAGGCATCGAGCCAGCATTTTCCGTTCAGGGCGGCTTCTCCCGCAACGCGGATCCGTTCCCAACGGGCCTGGGCGATACGCAGCGGGGCTTCTCCGGCCGCATCGAGGCAGAGCCCCGTCTGGCGCCATGCGGCGAGATCGCTCGTGCAGATCGGCCCATCCCAGCGGATTCTGTCGAGAGCGGGATCCCCGCTCCAGACGGCAGCGATCGACTCGAGATTCAGAACCGCAACCCCCGCCGGAGTTCCCGAGCGTTCCCCGGCCACACCGGCGATCACGCGGACATCTCCGATCCGACACCCCTTCCACTGGATATCCCAGACACATCCTGTCTCGCCCCACACTCCCTGCTGCGTGATCCGCCCAACCGTTTCGAAGCCGGCGGCAAGCGGGGTGTCCCCACCCGGCTGGAGTGCGGCAAGCAGCTCGGGAAGCCGCGCCATCCAGGAAGCGGCGAACGGGCGACGCCACCAGACCAGGGTTCCGACCGCTCCTCCACGCCTGCGACAGCCGCACCCGCCCTCGACAACGGGCTGGACGGTGAAAAACTGGCCTTCCTCGCCCGCCACCTGGCGGGAAAACAGATCCGGGTGCAGCCAGGCACTCGGCAGCACCCCGGGATGCGGCGGCAGTTCCACCGCCCCCCAGCCGAGAAGCACCTCACGCGCGGCTGTCAGCATTTTGCGCAGTTCCACTGGTATGATCCTTCCGATCCTCTCGGGTACAGAGATTGTGATATTATACCGGATGTCGCGCCTGTCGACAATTCACACGAGCGAGACCCACCCATGAAACGATTCACCCGCGATACGTTCGACGCCGTCCTTGCCCCCGAAACCGCCGCCGTCGTCGGCTTCATCGCCGGCTGGTGCGCCCCGTCGCGGCTTCAGACCCAGGCTCTCGAAAAGCTCGCCGCTGCCTATGAAGGCAGGATTCTTGTCGGCACCATCGACGTCGACACCGACGAGGAGATCGCGGAACGCTACGGGGTGAAAACCCTCCCCGGCATCCTGCTCTTTGCCGGCGGGGAGCTGGTGGAATCCCTGCCGGGCTATCAACCGGAAGAGTTCCTGCGTTCCTGCATCGAGCAGCTCATCCAACCCGCTGTCTGAGCTCAGCCCTCGTCGGAACGGGCGACCGGCCCCATCTCTCGGACCCGCCGGATCGAGACGGCCCGCCCCTCCTGTCCGATCCCGATCAGGACACCCTCCAGCACCGTATCCCCCGAGGCCGGCCGGAACTTTTCGCTGAATCCTCTCCGGAAGCGGCTGATCACGATATCACGGTCGACTCCCAGCACACCATCGCGGGGCCCCGTCATCCCCAGATCGGTGATGAACGCCGTTCCTCCGGGCAGGATCCGTTCGTCGGCGGTCTGGACGTGCGTATGCGTCCCGACGACGGCAGCCACCCGGCCGGCAAGCGACCAGGCCAGAGCGATTTTCTCGGAGGTGGCTTCGGCATGAATATCGACCAGAATGGGAAGCCCGGGGGGAAACGTCTCCAGCAGCCGTTCGGCCGTCCGGAACGGGCACTCCCCCGGCTCCATGAAGACACGCCCGGCCAGATTCACGATCCCGAGGGCGTTGGGACTGCCTTCTCCGAGGAGCGCGCGGCCGCCCCCGGGCGCCGAAGCGCCGGCCAGGTTGTGCGGGCGTAACACCCGCCCCCCCTCCTTGCTCAGCAGCTCAGGCCAGTCCGGGCGGTCGAACAGATGATTGCCCGAGGTGAGCAGGTCGACGCCGGCCTCGAAGAGGCGGCGGGCATGCCGCACCGAAAGGCCGGCGCCGCCCGTCGCATTTTCCCCGTTCGCGATCACCCAGTCGGCACACAGGTCCCGGCGCAGGCCAGGGAGGAGCGTCTCGACGGCAAGACGGCCGGGACTTCCGCAGATATCACCCAGGATGAGGAGATTCATGGACTCGATGGCTCCGGAAAATAACCGGCGCCGGGAAACGGTTTTCCGCAACCCGGCGCCGGTGAGGGATTCGGTCAGTGAGCGACTTCGACGCTCCGGACTTCGCGGATGAGCACCACCTTGACCTGGCCGGGATACTCGAGATCGCTCTCGATCTTCTTGGTGATGTCGCGGCACAGCTTGGGGGCGGCGCCGTCATCGACCCGGTCAGGGTTCACGAGGATGCGGATCTCGCGGCCGGCCTGGATGGCGTAGGCCGAACTGACGCCGTCGAAGCCCTTGGCGATGTTCTCGAGATTCTCGAGGCGCTTGACGTAGGCTTCGAGCGACTCGCTGCGGGCGCCGCGCCGGGAGGCCGAGATGGCGTCGGCGGCCGCAACCAGGACCGCCTCGACGGACTCGAAGGGCTGGTCCTCGTGGTGGGCGCCGATCGCGTTCACGACTCGGGGCGACTCCTGGTATTTGCGGGCGAAGTCAGCCCCGAGCGAGGCGTGGTTGCCCTCGTCGCTCTCGATCACCTTTCCGATGTCGTGCAGCAGACCGGCCCGCTTGGCGAGCTGGATGTTGGCCCCGATCTCGGCGGCGAGGTTGCTGGCCAGGTGCGCGACTTCGATCGAGTGCTGAAGCACGTTCTGACCATACGAGGTGCGATAGTTCAGCCGGCCCACGATCTCGACGAGCTCGGGATGCAGAGCGGGAATGCCGAGAGCCAGCATCGCCTGTTCCCCGGCTTCCTTGATCCGGAGCTGAATCTCCTTTTTGGCCTTCTCGTACATCTCCTCGATCTTCGCCGGATGAATGCGCCCGTCGAGGGTGAGCATCTCGAGGGTCACGCGGGCGGTCTCGCGCTTGATCGGGTCGAAGCCGGACAGGACGACGGCCTCGGGGGTGTCGTCGATGATCACGTCGACGCCGGTGATGTTCTCGAAGGTGCGGATGTTGCGCCCCTCGCGGCCGATGATGCGCCCCTTCATCTCTTCGCTGGGGAGCTCGACGACCGAGACGATCGGATCGACCGTGTGATCGGTGGCGCAGCGTTGTATAGCAGAGGCTACAACTTCACGCGATTTCTTGTCGGCCGTTTCCTTGATGCGCTGCTCGGCTTCCTTGATCTTGACGGCGATGTCATACTGCAGCTCCTCTTCGACCTTCTTGAGAAGCTGTTCGCGCGCCTGTTCCGGGCTGAGTCCGGCGACCCGTTCGAGCTCGCGGCGCTGGGACTCGATCATCTTGTCGATCTCCTGCCGCTGCACGTCGAGCGCCTGTTCCCGCTGGCGGAACTCGTCGGTTCGCTTCTCGAGCAGCTCGGACTTGGCATCGACCTTTTCCATCTTGCCAAGCAGCTGGGCCTCGAGCTTGTCCAGCTCGTGTTTGCGCTTCTTGGCTTCCTTTTCGGTGTTCTTCCGGAGAAGGAGTTCCTTCTCCTTGATCTCCCTGGCCCGTTTCTGAGCCTGTTCAAGTTCTGTCTGCGCCGTAGTCTTGGCATCGTCGACAATCTTCTTCCCTTCCATCTGCGCCTTCGCCAGGGCTTCTTCGTCCTGGCGCCGCCGCATCATGCTGGAAATCTGATATCCGACGAAGCCTGCCACCGCCATCAATATGACATACCACATGGCCGGTCTTCGGGAACCTCCTGGTTTGGGTGTGAAAGGAGCGAGCAGGGACTTGCCCCAGCTCCTCATCTTCGTTCCAATCATTGGCTGCATCCGCTTCCGATCAAAGTTTGTCCGGGAACTCCTGGATCGGGTGCAGCTTTTTCAGATCGCTCACGTACAGCTCGAGAGCCGCCTTCTGCTTCTCGGGAAGAAGCTGCTCGCGGATCTGATCCTTCACCTCGTCGAGGGGCCGGGAACCGGCCGCGCGCCGCTCGTCGACGCGGATCACATGCCAGCCGAACTGCGTCTTGACCGGGCCGACGAGCTTGCCGATGTCGGCCTTGTTCACGGCCTCGTCGAACTCGGGAACCATCTGGCCCTTGCCGAAGAAGCCCAGATCGCCGCCTTCCTTGCCGGAAGGGCACTTGGACTCGGCGCTCGCGACATCCTCGAACTTCGCGCCCTTCTCGAGCTGACCGAAAATGGTCTTGGCCTTCTCTTCCGCATCGACGAGAATGTGATGGGCGCGGGTCTGCTCGGGCGTCGAGAACTGGGCGAGGTTCTTCTCGTAGAAGCTCTTCACGTCCTCATCGCTCACCGTCACCTTGCCGGCAACCTGTTCCTTCAGCAGCGTGTCGAGGGCAACGCGCCGGCGGGCATTCTTCGTGGCCTCGGGGAACTGCTTGTCGAGCTCGGCACGGTTCTTCTGCACATACCGCTTCACGAGTTCGCGATAGCAGAACTGCTTGACGAAATCGTTGAGCCCGTCGCCCTCGAGCAACTGGGGCCGGATGAAGGGCGGAATCCGCTCGAGATCGGGAGCGATCGCGGCCACCTTCACCACATCGGTGCCGATCGTGCACAGCGTCTTCTCCAGGTCGGCCGGCTTGATGTCGGGCTGGCGGAGAACGGCGGTGCCGTCGGAGGCAATGACGAGCTGGAACTCTTTCTGCATCTCGGCGAGGCGGGCTTCATACACTTCCCGGCGCTTCGAGTCACCGAGTTCGCGCTTGATCTGGGCGGAGACATCGGCCAGGGGTTTCACCTGACCTTCCTGCTTTTCCGAATACTTCACGATCATCCAGGCGTTGTCGTCGCCCTTGACGGGCCCGGATACCTGGTTGTCCTTCATCGAGGCGAGCTGCTGGGCGACGGCGGGCCCCACGTCACCGAGGGTGACAAAGCCGCGGTCTCCGCCGCTGGTCTTGAAGGAATCGGTCGAAGAGGCTTTCGCGATCTCGGCAAAGGACTTGCCGCCGTCGAGCTCTTTCTTCAGCGCCTTGGCGGCCGTTTCGTCGGTCGCCGAGATCTGATGCAGGTGGAACTTCGCCTCATCGGCGAACTGATCCTTGTGCTCGTTGTAGAACTTCTCGACATCGGCGGCCGGGACATCGGCCTTGTCGAGCAGCCCGCGAACATACTGCTGGGCGAGCATGTTCACGGCCACATCCTCGATATCCGCCTTGAGTTCGGGCCGATCCGCGATTCCCAGCGCTTCGGCCTGCTGCTCGATCAGGGTGATCTCGGTCATCTGCTTCAGGAACTGCTTCCGGCCGTCGGGGCCCTCGAAATGGGCCTTGACCTGGGGGTTGACCGAGTTGAGGAACTGGCTGAGCTCGCGATCGAACTCCTCGCGGGTCACGGTGTAGGTGCCGATGGTCGCGAGCACATCCTGCGGGGAACCGGCGGCGGGAGCCGCGACGGCCTTGCCGGCTTCCGGGGCGGAAGCGACGGCGGGTTCGGCGGCGTGGAGGGCACCGGCAAAAGACAGGGTGAGGGCGAAAAACAGGACAACGGCGCCGAAGCGCCTGTCGTGCGATGACATGAATGCCTCCCGAAAGAAATTGGACGACAGGGAAGTATACACGCCCCTCCGGGCGAATGCAACGCACGGCCCCGTCCCTTTCCAGATGCGAAACCGCCCTCTCCCGGAGTTCCGGAAGAGGGCGGTTGGGATTCGAACCTCTGAGGCGTCAGGGCGCCCGGACGAACACGATGGCGTCGAGGAACAGGTTGGCACCGCCGCCCGCCCCGGCATTGAGAGCCGTCATCTCCACCACGACCCCTTCGACCCCGTTGTTCACGATGATCTGGCCGAGGGCAACCTGGGTGCGGCCGCGGTTGATCGAGGCATAGCCGCTCAGATCCTTTTCGAGGAGAGCCGTGGTGAGAACCCCGTTCTCCCGGATCTGGATCTTCCAGTTTCCGGCGCTGGTATGGGGATAGTAGTAGGCATAGACGTTGTAGCGATACGAACCGCTGGTGGGCGAGGGCAGCTTGTAATACAGGCTCGAGAACAGGCTCGTGTTGCCGAACTGGTAGGCGTCGCCGTTCCCCTGAGTGCCCACGGTGTCGGCGATCAGCAGCGCGGCGCCGGCCCCGGAATAGTAATCGATATGGGTGTAATCCTTCGAGTTGTAGACCAGGTAGCTGCCGTCGATCGTGTCGGCGGTGCCGCGCGGGATGAACTCCCAGAGCGAGTTCTCGCCTTCCAGCATGCCGACCCACAGACCGCCCGGATACGCCTTGACGTAGTTGCTCAGTTCACTTTCCTTACCCGAGGCGCTGACCGCGGAGATCTTGAAGAAGTAGGGCACGCCGAACTCCAGCTTCTGGCCCTTCTTCTCGGGATTCTGCATGAAGCTGCTCGGATACGTGTTGATGACGTAGGCCGAGCTTTCGGTCCACTGCGGCTGGCCGGTCACGAAGCGGGTATACCCGCCGTCGGCGACGGTCGAGAAGTAGATATTATAGCTTACTGCATTTTTCGCGGCGCTCCAGGCGAGCTTGATCCCGGCCTCGGTGCTGGTCGAGGACCATGCCTGAACGCCCGAGGGCACCGCGGGGATGTCGGCGTCGGCCGACTGGGTGACAATCGAGCTGAGTTCGCTGACCATGCCGTTGCGGTCGAGGGCACGGGCCGCATACAGGTTGTAGGGCGAGCCGTTGACATCCTTGAAGGTCTGGGTCAGGTTGGCGGAGCCGTTGTCCTCGACGATGCCGATCAGGGAGAAGAGGCGGTCGTTCTGGTTGGCCCGGAAGATCAGGTAGGTGTCGAGATCCAGCGTCGGGTTGTTCCCTTCGAAGATCGGCGTGCCGTTCTGGTTGAACAT
>JAKQOH010000191.1 GCA_029565415.1 Candidatus Rifleibacteriota bacterium
AGGTCGATGCCGCCGGCCAGCAGGCCCTTGACCTGCTCGGTGAATGCCTCCTCGGCCTCTTCGACGGAGGTTTTGCCCCAGGGTTCGAGGCGGATGCCGAGCGGCCCGATCGAGCCTGCGACGAACACCTTGTCGCCGGCCACCTGGCGGGCGATCTTCACGCCCTGGAAGTTGATCGCCTCGATCTTGTCGGCGAGGCCGTGGGGGGCCAGTTTGAACCGGTTCGCGCCGAAGGTGTTGGTCTCGATGACCATCGCCCCGGCGTCGATATATTCGCGATGCACCTGCTGGACCAGGCTCGGATTCGAGAGATTCAGCTCGTCGTAGACCTGGTTCAGGTAGATGCCCTTGGCATACAGCATCGTGCCCATGGCGCCGTCGAAGACGACGGGATGTTCCTCGTAGAAGGTTCGGAAGTCGGGAAGAGCCACGGCTTATCCTCCCTTTGCGGATATGATTCCTGTTCGACGGGTTGCCGAAGAAGGTGCCCCATATTGGGCGAATACCCCCTCCCCTGTCAAGACCGGGGCGCGGGCGCATCGGTTTTTCACGGTCGCCGGATAACCGGGGCTGCGGCTCCATCGACGCGATGTGATAGACTTGTCCATCCTCAGGAGGTTCATGACCGCATGGCCTATACCCCCGACCCGCTGAGCGTCCTTTCGCTCGACTTGCCCGCTTTCGTCATCGGAATCGGGTTTCACGAGTTCTGTCACGCGTTCGCGGCCGATCGTCTCGGCGATCCGACGCCCCGCGAGGAAGGCCGGGTGAGCCTGAATCCCATCGAACACCTCGACCCGATCGGAACGGCGCTTCCCATGTATCTGGCTCTGACCGGCGCCCCGCTCTCGTTCGGCTGGGGCAAGCCCGTCGTCGTCGATCCGTCGCGGTTCCGGAACCCGGTTCAGGGATACGGCATCGTGTCGGTGGCAGGCCCGCTCGGGAACCTGCTGATCTGCATCCTGCTCGGGCTGGTGCTGCGTTTTTCGGGCGAGCTCACGGCGGCGCTCCAGTTCATGACGACCCCGACGGGCAATTATATATATCGATTGATATTCAGAATCTTCGCGATGAACATGGGGCTGTTTCTCTTCAATCTTCTCCCCATTCCCCCGCTCGATGGTTCGAAAGTGGTGATGTGGCTCGGCGGGGAAAAGGCGCGCGAGGCCTACGACACCATCCGGCCCTACAGTCTGCTGCTGCTGCTGCTCGTCCTGGCCTCGGGAATCGACCGGTATGTCCTCATTCCCCTGTTCATCCGGCTGACCCAGCTTCTCGCGGGCGGCGGCATGGCCCAGTATGTCTTTTTCCCGTCGGCATTCGTCGCGGATTTTCTCTGAATCCCTGCCCCAGGCTTCTTGACATGACATTCGCCCCAGATGCGGGTTTTGGCGTTATACTGGAGTCAGGAACGACAAGAAGGAGGCTTTCATGAACAGGAACCGATTCGTTTTTCTCGCCGTGGTGCTGGTGCTCGCGGCCGCCGTCTGTGCTTCGGCCGAGACGCAGATTCCATCCGTGAAACAACAGGAAGCACCCTATTTCATCGGCCTCGGCTTCGCTTTGAAATCGGTCGAGGAGTTCGTCCCGGCAGAGCTTCGGGTGACGGTGATCCAGCTCAAGAATCTCGAGAACAACCAGCAGACCCCGGCCAGCTTCAAGGCTCTTTTCGAGCTGGGAGCCCAGAAATACCCGGTGAAGATCATCCAGCCCGATCTTTCCGCCTTCGAAGCCGACATTATGGATCCGCAAACGAAGGGCAAGGAGCTTTCGGCCCCGATCGGCCATATCACTCTCGGCCTGGTCAAGGTCACCGAGCACAAATCCGTCGCAACCGGCACGCTGCTCATCAGGACCGGTGACGAGAAAACCTCGGGCGAGTTCAAGCTGCTGCTGAACGAGCTTCCGATCGGCCTTCCGCAAGGCGGCGCCGATACCGCCCCCGGGAACAGCCCAGCAGCGCCCTGACACCTTCCGTTCATCCCGATTCCCTTCGGCGCAGGCAGCCGGAGGGAATCTTTTTATCCGGCCCCCCGGGCCCGATTGCCTCCCGGACGGGATCGGCCTATACTGGGCAGCCGTGCGGGGCCGTCGCCACTCCCCTTTTTCGTTGTCGCAGCAATCGCAGGATTCGCACCATGAACTCGTATCTTCTCATCGCCCTGACGTTTTCACGCCCGATCCGGGACATGCTCGCCGCGCAATGCCTGGCGGCCCTCGGCACCGGCATGTTCAGCGTGCTGTTCAACCTGTATCTCAAATCGTCCGGGTATTCGGAAGACCTGATCGGGAAGCTTCTGGCCATGCAGGCCCTGAGTGCCGCGCTGGCATCCGTGCCCCTCGCCCGGCTGGCGGACAGGGTTTCCCGGCGTTCCTGCTACATCCTCAGCATCGTGCTGCTTGCCGCGGGCTATGTGCTCGCCAGCTCCACGACGGGATTCTGGCCGCTCGCCTTCGCCGCCTCCCTGGCGGGAATCGGCTCGGGAGGCCAGCTGGTGTCGGTGCAGCCGTATCTTCACGAGCACAGCCGGCGCCGGCAGCGCACGTATCTGTTCAGCCTGAACTTCACCCTCACCCTGACGATGTACATCGTCGCCGGGCTTCTTGCGGGCTGGCTTCCCAAGCTTGCCGAAGGGTTCGGCCTGCTGGAAGCCGTCTCCGAGACGGAACGATTGCGCCACTGTCTCCAGGTCGGAGCGGGATTTTCACTCCTCGCGGTATTGCTGGCCCGGCGCATCAGCGAACCTTCGCGGCCCCAGGCGGCGACCAGGGTCACGAAAACGGCCGGACAGGACATGGCCCCCGGACCGTCTCCGCGGCTTCTGATCGGCCGCTATGTGCTCACGACGGCCCTCACGGGGGCGGGCGCCGGGCTGATCGTCCCGTATTTCAATCTCTACTTCAGAGACTGGGTCGGCAGCAGCGTGGCCGAGATCGGCACGGTGTTCGCCCTGTCGCAACTCACCACCGCGATCGGCGGGGCGCTTTCCCCGCTCATGACGCGGCGGGTCGGTCTCGCGGCAGGGGTGACGCTGACCCAGCTCGCTTCCCTGCCGTTCATGCTGGTGATGGCGCACACGCACGATTTCTGGCTGTGCGCCGGCAGTTTCCTGTTCCGGGGCGCCTTCATGAACATGGGGATCCCGATCCGCGAGCAGCTGATGATGGCGACCGTCCCCCCTGCATTGCGGGCAAGCGCCGCCGCGGCCGAGAGCATCGCCTGGTTCCTGTCGTGGGGCCTGGTCATGTCGTTTTCCGGCACCCTGATCATGAGCTGGGGGTATCCCTCAAGCCTGTATATCACGTTTGGCCTGTATCTCACCGCCAGCGTCCTGTTCTGGCTCTGGTTCCGGCCCCATGCATCCCCGCGGGCGGCAACATTCTCTTGTTGAAGGAGACAGTGTTTCCATAGTAAAAAAGGGGTACACTCTTCCCGCCAACGGAGGTACAAGCATGAGTCACAGCATGACGTGGGATATGTCCCCGTTCTTTCCTGCATTCGGTGGACCGGAAATGCTCGCCTTCCGGAACCGGCTCGCAGGTGATATCGCGATGCTGACGGAACGGGCTGCCGCGACGGCAGGCCTGTCCCGCGAAACGGCGCCGGCATGGGAGGAGATGTTCTGCGCGCATGAGGATCTGTATGCGCGGTATACCCATTTTCTGTGCTATCTCGACTGTCTCGCCGCCACGGATGCCGCGAACGAGGCCATCCAGTCCGAACTCGGCCGTCTGGCCCTCGTCGATGCCGACCTCCAGAAGCTCGATGCCGAGCTAAAACGGGCGCTGAAAGACGTTTCGGATGCGGATTTCGTGGCATTCCTCAACCGGCCCCGCCTTGCCCCGATCGCCTATCATCTGGGCCGGCAGCGGGAAGAGGCGCGTCGGGCCATGCCCCGCGAGCTCGAATCGCTCGCCGCCGACCTGGGGGTCGACGGGTTCACTTCGTGGGGACGCCTGTACAACACGATTGCCGGCAAGCTCACGTTCGAACTCATCCACCCGGACGGCCGGAGGGAAACCAAATCGTTGGCCCAGCGGACCGCCCTGATGGAGGATCCCGACCCGCGGATCCGACGGGCAGCCTTCGAAGGTGGAAACGCCGCCTGGGAGCGGTACGCCGACGTTTGCGCGGCCGCCCTGAACCACATCTCGGGCACCCGGCTCACGCTGAACGCCCGCCGCAAAATCCCGCATTTCCTCGATGTCGCGTTGTTCCAGGGGCGGGTTTCCCGGGCGACGGTCGATGCGCTGATGCGGGCGGCGGCAAGCGGCCGGGATCTGTGCAGCAGGTTCGCCCGCGTGAAGGCGGAACGGCTCGGCCTTCCCGGCCTGGCCTGGTATGATATCGAGGCGCCGCTTCCCACGGCAGAGGAGCAAAAATACGCATGGGATGGCGGAATCGAGATGGTCGCCCAGGCCTTCTCCCGCACGTTCCCCGAGTTCGGTACGTTCCTGCGCGGGATTCTCGACAAACGGTGGGTCGATGCCCAGCCGCGGCCGGGCAGACGGCCCGGGGCTTTCTGCACGGGCTCGCCCGTGATCGAGGAGCAGCGCATTTTCATGACGTTCGAAGGCGGCTTCGGGGACTTGCAGACCCTGGCCCACGAGGCCGGCCACGCGTTCCATTCGCAGCTGATGGAGAAGATGCGGCCGTTCTCGCGCGCCTATCCGATGACGCTGGCCGAAACGGCTTCGACATTCGCCGAACTGATCCTGTCCGACAGCCTGCTGAACGACCCCGCGGTGCCGGATGCACAAAAAGCCTCGCTGCTGAACATCCAGCTCAGCAACGCCATCATGTTCCTGCTGAACATCCCGCTGCGGTTCGAGTTCGAGAAGGCCTTCCACGAGGAGCGGCAGAAAGGCGAAGTCGGCGTTTCACGCCTGAAGGAGCTGATGGTGTCGAGCCAGCGCCGCGTCTTCGGGGACGTATTGCTCGAGGGCGGCGAGGATCCGCTGTTCTGGGCATCGAAGCTGCATTTCTACCTGACCGACATCACGTTTTATAATTTCCCTTATACATTCGGATTCCTTCTCAGCCGCGGCATGTATGCGATGCTGCGCCGGGAAGGGGCCGCCTTCCTGCCGAACTATCGGGAGTTTCTGCGCCGCTCGGGGAGCGACACCGCCGAAAACGTCGCGAAGAGCACGCTGGGGGTTGACCTCGAGTCCGAAGCGTTCTGGAAGGCCTCGGTCGTCAGCCTCGAAGAGGATCTGCGCCGGTTCGAAGCCCTGACAGGCAAGTGACCCCGGCATCGGAATGATTCCGGCACAGGAGCCAGTCCTGATTCTATAGCACACGAAATATCGGCCAGGCCAGGTGCCGGGGCCGCATGGGGGTGAGAGGATGGAAGGGTTTCTCTTCCTGTTGGTGGTCGGCCTTCTGTTGTATATCATCCGGAGCGGCCAGGCGCAATCCGGCGGGGACAAGCCGGATGCCCAGGAAGAGCTGAAGCTGCGCATCATCCGGCTCGAGCGCCGCCTGGAACGGGTCAACGAGCGTCTGGACATCTTCTCGTCGGAGCTGTGGTCCCTCAAGAAGAATCTCTCCGCGCCGCCGGCGCAGGCGCCGGACCGACTACCAGCGGAGGAGCCCGATCTCGAACCGCCTCCAACGCCCCGCGAGGCCGTCTCGGCAACTCCCCCTCGCGTCCCGGAGCCGGCCGCCGCGCCCGTCGTCGCCACCCCGTCCTGGAAGGACGCCCTCGTCGAACCGCTCTCCCCCCCGGGAGAGGTCATCCCGCTGGCTCCTCCCGAGCCGCTGCCCCTGACCCCGATCGAACAATCCTCCCCCATTCAGCCGCACGAGCCGCTTCCGCCTCTGCCGCCGCTCCCGGTCGAGCCTCCCCCCACGGCCGAGGAAGTCACGCACGAATCAACACGATCCACCATCGATCACTCGCGCGCGGCGATGTTCCACTCCGATGAGCCGGCTCCCACGGATGCCGCCCCGCCCCGGCGGGATGAATCCCGGCCGGCAAGCGCCGAAAGCGGCTCGATCGACTGGGAAAACTTCCTCGGGAAAAAACTGTTCGCCTGGATCGGCAGCTTCGCCCTGTTTCTCTCGGCACTGTTTTTCGTACGGTATGCGATCGAAAACGACCTGGTCAGCCTTGGCATGCGGCTGGTTCTCGGCTTCCTCGTCGGCTCAGGCTCGATCGCGGGAGGGTTGTGGCTGAAGCGGTATGGATACCGGCAGACCGTCGACGGCCTGTGCGCCGCGGGCCTGGCCATTCTGTATGCAGTGTTCGTGGCCGCGCACCGGCTTCCCGCCGGCGATCCCTACCTCGGCACGGCTGCGACGTTCTCGCTGCTGACGGCCCTCACCGCCGGCGCCTTCACCCTGTCGGTGCGCCTCGATTCGCTGTTCGTGGCGATCCTGGCGATGGTCGGCGGCTTCCTGGTCCCCCCCTTCGTCTCGACGGGCCAGGACAATCCGCTCGGTCTGTTCGCCTACGTGACATTGCTCGATGCCGGCCTGCTCGCTGTCGCCCTTCGGAAGCGGTGGGGCGTGTTGATCACCCTGAGCGCGGTCGGCACGATGCTGATGCAGGCGGGCTGGGTGATGAAATTCTTCGGTGCGGCGAAGTTCCAGGCTGCCTGGCTGATCTTCGCCTGGTTCCCGCTGTTCTTCACGGTTGCCCGGCACCTGGCCGCAAAACGCGACTGGAGCGATCCGCACGTCGAAAACACCGCGCGCGTCGTTCCGCTGCTGTCGATGTGGATCGTCCCCCTGATGACCTCGACCGTCACTCCGGTTTCGATCGAAGACATCGCCGCGACCGGCAGTCTCCTGCGCACCCTCTCGGAGCCCGCACCTGCGCCAATTCCGCTCGCCGTCAGCCATGGCGGCATGATCATGGCCCTGCCCTACTGGCTTTCGGCCCTGGTCGGCTGGCAGGCCTACCGGGAAGCGGCGGCATCGATGTTCGCGAAGTATGCGCATATCCTGGTCTTCCTGCTCACCTGGGGCTGGACGGGCTCGGGCTTCCGGACCGACACGGCGGGAACCGGCTGGCTCCTGTTCGCCGCCTACCCGGCTTTCTTCTTCGCTCTCTGGCGGCTCACCCTGCGCACCCGCGACGACGCGGAACTGTCGGGAAGCGCCCGCTGGTCCGGCCTGCTCGGCTTCACGTTCAATGCATATCAACTGTTACATAACGATCTCGGCAACGATCCCGCGCACGTGTTTTCCCTCACGGCGCTGCTGGCGGTGGGGCTTGCCTGGCAGGCGATGAAGGACGAGTCCGCCAGCCCGTTCCATTTCGGCGGCGGGATCTCGGCGTTCACCGTGATCGCAATCTGGGCCAGTTCCTATGCCGTACGCGACCACACCACGGCCGCGTATCTCGCCTTCCTCGGCTTCCCCCTCTTCTTCGCCGGCACATCACGGCTGGCGGCGCTGCGCGGCCGGCTCGACGCGACCCTGAAAGCCGGAGGCCGCGTCTTCCCTCTCGCGGGAATGGTCTTCGCCTCGATGCTCGCAGGATGGGAGGCGTATGGCTCGAGTCCGGGCCTCGCCTTTTCCCTGGTGCTGGTGATCGATCTGCTGCTGGCCTGGGAGGCGCGCAGCGACCGCGAGGCGGCCCCGTATCACACGTACGGTTGCTGGGCCACGTTCGCGGTACTCTGGATCTGGGGCCATCAGTTCGGCTCGGCGGAAACCGCCATGACCGGGTCGGCAGCGTTCTTCGGCTTCACCGTCTTCTACGCCGCCGCCTGGCGGATCGTCCGGCGGCTGGACGGCGAGGCCGATCACCTGGCGTATCCGGCACGGCTCGCCCCGCTCGTTTCGATGACCTGGGTCGCCTGGATGCTCACCGAGCCCGCTCTTGCGGCCCAGCCGGCGAAGGTTCTGGGCCTCCTCTTCCTCCTCGACCTCATCCTGACCTGGCAGACGATCGAGGACGACGGCGCGCGGCCCTGGCACATGGGGGCCAGCATCGCCGGCTTCGCGCTCCTGATGACCTGGACGACGACGGCGCTGACCGAAGCGCTGCTGCCGGTCGCCCTCGGCTTCTATCTGCTGTTCGGCGCGCTCCACGCCCTGCTTCCGATCGTCCTCCAGCGGCTTCGGCCCTCGGGCGAGGCCTACAACTGGATGCACCTGTATCCCGCGCTCATGCTCCTGGTCATGATCGCGCCGATCCTGAACCATACGGCCGCATGGCCGCTCATGATGCCGGTCATCTTCCTCCTCAACCTCGTCGGGCTGGTCGCCTCGTGGCTGTCGAGCGCGATGTGGATCGGCATCGTGATGCTGACCGTGACGACGGGCTGTTTCGGCGCCTGGATCTTCACGATGAAAGAGGTCACCGAACTGCCCGGCTTCCTCGGCGTGCAGGGCTTCTTCGCCGTCGCCTTCCATATCTGGGCGCATATTTCCTTCCCGAAGCAGGGTGAAAAATCGCTCTGTGCGGGAACCCCCGCGTGGCTGAAGCGGGTACGCGAGGTCGCGTTCGGCCCCCAGCCCGAAGGGGAAACGGAGGCCGGCACCTCGCTCGATATCGCGCTGCTGCCCTCGCTCTCGGCGTTTTTGCCGTTCATCCTGCTCACGATGGTCGTGCTCGTCATCAGAAGCATGCCCGACCCGTCGATGGTGTTCGGCCTGATGCTCCTGCTCGCGGTGATGCTGCTGCGCCTGACGCACCTGCTCGCCGTCGACGGCCCGGCGATCGTGGCCCTGATGAGCACCGCAATGGTCCAGCTTTGCTGGCAGACCCAGCATTACCAGGGCGAGAACTGGCTGCTTCTCACCGCCTGGCACGCGGCCATCTTCGCGCTGTTCTTCGGCTTCCCCCTGCTGTACCGCGAACGCATGCAGAACCGCACCCTCCCCTGGATCGCCGCGGCGGCCGCGGGGCCAATCCAGTTCTTCCTGCTGTATCAGACGCTGACGACGGTCCACGGCAAAGCCTGGATCGGTGCGCTGCCGGTTCTCTTCGCGGCCCCGTTCCTGTATGCGATGAAGGAGCTGGTCAGAAAGCTCCCCGAGGAGCTCCCCGGCCGGCTTTCGATTCTCGCGTGGTTCGGCGGCACGGCCCTCTTCTTCATCACGCTGGCCTTCCCCCTCCAGCTCGACCAGGAATGGCTGACGATCGGCTGGGCGCTCGAGGGCGCAGCCCTGTGCTGGCTGTTCCTCCGGATCCCCCACCCCGGCCTTCGCCTGTGGGGCATCGCCCTGCTCGTGACGGCTTTCGCACGGCTCGCCCTCAACCCCGAGGTGCTCGAGTATCACTCCCGCTCCGGGATCCCGGTGCTGAACTGGTATCTGTATGCCTACGGCCTCGTCACGGCTTGCCTTATAGCGGGTGGAATATATCTCGCGCCGCCGCGGAACAGGCTGTTCGGGTATGACGTGCCGAAATGGCTCTTCTCGTTCGCGACGATCCTCGCCTTCCTGCTCGTGAACATCGAGGTGGCCGACGCGTTCAGCCAGGGCGCCCGCATCGACTTCCAGCTCAAGCTGAGCCGCGGCCAGGATCTCACGTATTCGCTCGCCTGGGCCGCCTTCTCGTTCGTCCTGCTGATCGTCGGCATCTGGACGAAGCGGCGGGGGGCGCGTATCGCGAGCATCGGCCTGATGGCCGTGACGATCGTGAAAGTGTTCCTGTATGACCTGATCGATCTCGGCGGCCTGTACCGCGTGGTTTCTCTGCTCGGTCTGGCCGTCGCGCTGATGATGGTCTCGTTCCTGTACCAGAAATTCCTGTCGACCCCCGATGACGCCGGTCCCTCCGGGCGGGCGGGGGAGGCGGCAGACGACCCGAAGAAGGAGATGTCCGAATGAACCTGCTGATCCCCGTTCTCGCCCTTGCCCTGTGTTCGCCGGCGTTCGCCGCGGACGACACGATCCGGCCGCCGGCCGCCCGACGCGAGGTGTCGGAACGCTTCGCCCCGCCCGCCACCGGCCCGGTGAAGATCGCGTTCTTCGACGCCGACAGCACCCTGCGCGTGGCCCCCAGCGGCGCTCCCGCCGCCAACAGCGCGACCGACGTGGCCCTGCTTCCGCTGCTCGAGGAGCCGATGCAGCGGACCGAGCGGGACGGGTACCTGATCGCGATCGTCTCGAACCAGGGCGGCGTCCCGAAATACCTCACCCTCGAACAGGCGGAAGCGGCGATGCAGATGACGGTGTGCGGCCTGGCCTCGCGCGGCATCGCAATCCATTACTATGACTATGCGGAAACGTATGACGAGAACCGCAAGCCCGAGATCGGCATGGCGAACCGTCTTGCTGAGGCGGTCCAGAAGAAATTCGGCCGCGGTATCGACTGGGCGAACACGATCATGGTCGGCGACTCGGCGTGGAAGAAGGGCGTCGACAACGAGCCCGACGGCAAACCGGGCGACGATCCGAGCAACAGCGACCGCCTGTTCGCCGAGAACCTCCGCAAGACATACGGCGGCGTCACGTTCCATCACGCCCGCGACTATTTCGGCTGGAAGAAGGCCGGCGTGAACAATTTTCATGACTATACATCTCTGAAGACCTGGCTCGAAAAGAGTCCCGGCAACGCGCCGGTCAACGTCCTTCCCGCATCACCGACCACCGCACCGGCAGCCGCTTCCCCGTCGGGCTCCGCGAAGCGCTGGAAAACCCCGCCGGCGATGGCGATCGACACGGCAAAGACCTACATCGCGACGCTGAAAACCAGCCTCGGCGACATCCGGGTCGAATTGCTGGCGAAGGAGTCGCCGAACACCGTCAACAACTTCGTCTTCCTGGCCCGCGAACGGTTCTACGACGGAACAATATTCCATCGTATTATAAAGGAGTTCATGATCCAGGGTGGCGACCCTCTCGGCACCGGCGAGGGTGACCCGGGCTACAGCTTCAACGACGAACTGCCCGCGAAGCACTCGTATGAACTGGGTATCATGGCGATGGCGAACGCCGGCCCCAACACCCAGGGCAGCCAGTTCTTCATCTGCAACGGCGATAAGGCGAAGAAGCTCGACAAACGGCCGAACTACACCCAGTTCGGCAAGGTCATCGAGGGCATGGACGTCATTCTGAAAATCTCCGCCGTCGAGGTCGGCCCCAGCGCGAGCGGCGAAATGAGCAAGCCTCTGACCCCTCCCGTCCTGCTGACCGTCGTCATCGAGGAGCGCTGAGCCGCTTCACGGCGCGATCGCATCAAAAAAACACACCGGCCGGGCGAAGCTTCGCCCGGCCGGTTGTTTTACGGAAGAATCTTCCGGTCAGTTGCCGGTCTTGTTTTCCTTCACGATGATCGTTCCGGCGGCGACCGGATCGCCGTAGGCAAATCCGAGTTCCCCCGAGCTGACGACGGACTCGAACCGCTTCAGGATCGGATCCCACTTCTGCTCCGTCTCGCCCGCGCCGACCATGTATTTGTAGCCGACCGAGAGGGCGATGTAGAACTTCTGGCCCTGCTTGGAGGTCGTGAAGCACCGCCGCAGGTTCTCGTTGAACGCGTCGTCGTTGATGCCGACCGTATCCCAGGCTGCCGACTCCTCGTCGGAATCCGTGGAGAACCAGGCGACAGGCTCCCAGTCGGGAATCTGGCCCGTCGACTTCGGCCATGTTCCGGCGTGAAGCTTGCCGTTCTCGTCGCGATCCGACCAGAGGCGCCAGTAGAACACGTCGCTCTGCTTGTATTTCAGGTTGGCGCCCTGCTGCTTCTCGACAGCCTTGATGTACTCCCCGAACCGCTTGCCGGCCGGCAGAATCGAGCGCAGGCAGATCGGGTTCCCGAAGGCGACGGTCACGTACGAAGCCCCGTCCTTCCAATCGAACGAGGAGGGATCGCAGCCGACGACGGGCGGGTAATCACCGTTTTTGGCGATGACGAGGCCCGGACCGAAATGCTTGCGGTAGGCGGGATCGAGGTCGGCGGCAAAGCCGCATGTGGCGACAAGGGCGAACAGGACACCCAGAACGATGGCTCTCATGAACATCCTCCGAACAGCGCTTCAGTCTGCGGCTCACCCTCGATAAAAGGGGGCCGGCCGAGCGCAGCATACCATATCAGAGGGTATCCGCGCGAATGTCTTTCGGATCGAGACCTTTTCCGGCAAGCACACTGCGGGCCGCCGCCACCATCCGTTCGGGGCCGCACAGGAGGGCGACGGCCGGGGTTCCGGCGGGGAACCGGCGCTCGAGGGCTTCGGTGACGAGCCCGCGTTCGAATTCTCTCCCCTCGCCTCCGGAATCGTCCGCAGGCTCATCAGAACACCCCTGAACACAGGGCACATAGACGAGCCAGGGGTTGCGCGCCGCCATTGCGACGGCCCAGTCATGTTCATAGAGCCCCGTCCGGGAGGCCGCACCGGCAAACAGCCACGTGGTCGGAGGCGCAGACCGCCCGGCCAGCGACAGGATCACGGACTTCATCGGGGCGAACCCGACGCCCCCGGCGACACAGACGACCTGCCGCCCCGCATCCCCCTCACCCAGGGTCATTCCGCCATACGGCCCCGAGAACCAGAGTTCATCGCCCGGGGAGCGGCTGCACAGCCACGGCGTCATCTCACCGCCCGGAACATGTTGTATATGAAACTCTATTATTTCTGCGGCGGCCGGATCCGAAGCGATCGAGTAGGCTCGTGTCAGAGGCTCCCCGCCCTCTTCCGGCTGCCGCTGGAACATCTGCACATACTGGCCGGCAGCGAACTTCCAGCCCGGGGGCTCCTCGATGCGGACGAGGAGACGGTGAACGGCATGCGTCAGATCCTCCCGGGATGAAACGACGGCCCGGACGAACGCCGCCGCCCGGGCATCCTCGGGCAGCTCGGCCTCGATTTCCTGTCTGACCCGGACCTGGCAGGCAAGGCGAAGTCCGGCACGGAGATCGGCAGGCGAGATCAGAACCTCCTCGGCAGGGGCCCTCTCCCCTCCCCCGCGCCGCACATGCATCCGGCAGACGCCGCAGGTGCCCCTGCCGCCGCAGGAGCCGGGCAGCAGGTAGCCCTCGCCCCGCACCGCCGCCAGGAGACTCTGTCCCCCCGCAACGTTCCGGGGTTCCGTCCCGTCGAGACGGAGAGGAACGTCCGGCCAGCGGCAGAGCACGCGCCGGACCGCGAGAATGGCCAGGCAAAGGCTTCCCACCAGTGCCTCGACGAGCAGGAGCGCCCGCAGGAGTTCCGGGAAAGCGCCCATCACCGGACCACCAGACCCGACAGGCAGCCGAACGCGAGGGCCATGAGGGAGGCCAGCGTCATCACCGTGCCGACGGGACCGAGCGCCTCGGGCGGCCGGCAGAACACCAGGTGCCGGCGGAGGCCGCTCATGATCAGGATCGCGACCGTCCACCCGATGCCGCTTCCCACGGCGTAGACGAGGGTTTCGAGGAAGCCGTAGTCTCGGAAGGAAGCGAACAGCGAGACGCCGAGGATGGCGCAGTTCACGGCCACGAGCGGCAGAAAAACGCCGAACGCGGCGTAGATGCGGGGGGAATACCGGTCGATGAGCGCCTCGAGGATCTGCGTCACCGCAGCGATGACGAGGATGAAGACGAGGAACTGGAGGTATTCCATTCGATATGGAATGAGGAGGCGGCGCATCAGGAGCCAGTCCAGAACCGCCGTGACCGTCATGACGAGGGTGACGGAAAGCCCCATCGCCGCCGCGACGGGAATCCGGCGGGAAAGCGAGAGGAAGGGGCAGAGGCCGAGAAACATCGATAGCGCGATATTATCGGTGAAGATCGCGGCGAGGAACAGCCCGGTGAGCCCCCCGGTCATGACCGCCCCCCTTTCTCGGAACTCAAGGCACCCCGCAGCCAGCGGAAGCAGGCGATGGTCAGGGCCAGCACGAGAAATGCGCCGGCGGGCCGCTGCACGAAACCGCAGGACGGGTAGTCCTCGGGAAGGCAGGCCATGCCGAACAGGTGGCCCGTTCCGAGAAGCTCGCGTACCGCCGCGAGCGAAATGATCAGGGTTCCGTAGCCGAGGGCGGCGCCGAAGGCATCGGCAAGGGCGATCGCGGGCGGCCGGAGAGCGGCGCAGGCCTCGATCCGGCCCATGATGATGCAGTTCGTGATGACCAGGCCGACATAGGGTCCGAGGGAGGCGGCGATCTCGGGAGACCAGAGCTGGAGCAGCTTCTGAAGGAGGATGACGGGGGTCGAGATGACGAGAAGATAGGTGATGATGCGGTAGGCGGGGGGGATCCGTTTTCGCAGAAGCGAGACGGTGAGGGCGCTGACGAGCAGGGTCGCCGTCATGATCGCCGCCATCACGGCGGCATACCGGACGGCGGTGGTCACGGCGAGGGTGGAACAGATGCCCAACACCGCGACGAAAACGGGATGCCGCTCTCCGATGCCGGCACGGAATGCCTCCCAGGCCTCGCCGCGCCGCCCGGGTCCGGACGAGCTTTGCGTCTGCATCGTCATTTCCGGAGCCTCTTCAGAGCCTCGTCGGCGATCTTCACGACGGCGGCGCAGGAGATCGTGGCGCCGGTGATCGCCTGGACTTCGCCCGTGTCGGGGCGGGGGGTTCCGGTGGCAAGGCGAAGGCCGGCCGAAGCGGCGAGGCCGTCG
This sequence comes from Candidatus Rifleibacteriota bacterium, assembly GCA_029565415.1. The sequence continues at coordinate 14,514 of JAKQOH010000191.1, forward strand.
AACCGGTTTTCGAACTCGGGCTCGGCGATACGGGTGCCCAGGCCAGGCGTCTCGCTCTGGGCGATGACGCCGAGATCCTCGAGACGACCGGCTTCGGCATCGTAGGCGACGAAGAGACGGATCCGGCCCCACATGCCGTTTCCCTCCTGCTCGCACAGAAGCAGCCAGGGCCGCCGGCGGGCCCGATACACCCCGTCCGTGCGGCTGGGCACCGGGGCGAAGCTCGCCTGGAACGTTGCGGCCAATCTGTCGGAAGCCGAGGCCATATCCACGGAAACGCCGGCGAGGGCGAGCGCGCGCATCATGAACTCGGCCGAGACCCCGGGCGGGGGCCGGAGCATCACCTCACCGCCCGACATGACGAGCGTGCAGACCGCGGCCAGCACGAGCACGAACCCGATCTCCCGAAACGCTTTCATGTGATCCGACCGACGGCGACGATCCACTGGCGTGCCCGCCGGGCCACGACGCATGCGTCGGCAAGCGGAGTGACGAGATTCGTGAGCAGGAGCGCGGAGAAACCGGCCGGGACGGCCCCCTGCACCCGCACGAGCAGGGCAAAGAGGCCGCCGAACAGAAGCCCGCCCGGCAGCCGCACGGCCGGGGTGCGCGCCAGGGAGTATGGATCGAGACCGGCGGCGGCAAGCGCGATCAGAAAGCCGCCATCGGCCACAAGGGTGTCGATCGCGGGAATCGCCGTCGGCCGCCCCAGGAGGGATTGCACGGTCAACGTGAGAGCGAGGCCGGCCACGGCGCCGGCGGGAAAGGCGGCGTGGAAGGCGCGCCGCCGCCAGAGAAGCCCGAGCCCGGCCACGGCGAGGAGGGGCGACAGGCTCCCGGGTGTCACCGGGGCATCGAGCACGAGAAACCGCGAGGCGAGGGAGCATTGCGGCAGAACCGGACAGGCCGCCCCATCCGAGGCCCAGCGCGTAAATCCGGCGGCAGGCTGGCTTCCGGGCATCGTCTCGGCGCCGGTGATGATGGCCGGGTAACTGACGCCGAGAAAGACGACGGCGACGGCAAGCGGATTCACGATGTTCCGGCCGTATCCGCCGAATAGCTGCCGAACGACGGTCTCGCCGAACACGGCACCGGTGGCCAATGCCCAGAGCGGCGTCGCAGCAGGCAGGGCGAGGGGCAGTGCGGCCCAAAGCACCGCCCCGCGCCGGAAGGGTCTCTCGCCGCGCATGCGGCTGGCAAGAACGGCCGTTGCATGGCCGACGACAGCCGTCACGGCGCACGCCGCGGCGACGCGCCAGCCGAACGCGGCCACCGCCACGGAGCAGAGGGCAACTATGTATACAATATAGTATTTTTCAAACTCAGGGTCGAAAACGGTCGTATTCATGGCCTCGCCCCCCGTCCGGCGCGGGAATCCCGCGCGGCGGCGAAGACATCGGTCAGGGGAATCCCGACGGGGCAGGCGGACTGGCAGGTATGGCAGAGACAGCAGTGCATCAGTCCGGCCGCGTCGGCCTCATCGTCATCCGTTCCGCGCAGAACCGCATGGAACAGCAGACTGGGAAACAGCCCGCGCGGACACGCCTCGGCGCAGGCGAGGCAGTTGACGCACCGGGCATGTTCGACCATGACGGCCGATTATAGCCGGATCGGCCATCGGCGATCAAGACCGGCCGAAAGGATGGTATACTTGCACGAGCACCTTCGAAGGAGACCCGCCCGATGAACGGACGAGCCGCGCGCTCCGGCCGCCTTTTCCTGTTTCTGTTCGCTGTGATCCTCCTGACTGCCGCAACACCGGGCAATGCCCATGCCCAGACGGCTTCGGGCACGTCCTGTCCGGCCCCCGCTCGCAGTCTCGGCCAGGAAATCTATATTCCCATTTATTCACACATTTTCTTCGGCGATGCCCCCGCCCCGTTCAACCTCACGAGCACCCTCAGCATCCGCAATACCGACCGTCGCCACGCCATCCAGGTGATCTCGGCGAACTACCATGACACGGACGGCAGGCTCATCCGCGAGTATCTTCCGAAACCCGTCCTGCTCGCACCGCTCGCCTCGACGAACTGCCTCGTTCCCGAAAGCGACACGGCGGGCGGGATCGGCGCCTCGTTCATCGTCCGGTGGCGGTCGGCGATCCCGGTCGATGCCCCCCTCGTCGAGGCCGTGATGATCGGCACCCGCGGCCAGCAGGGCATCTCCTTCATCTCGCGCGGTCAGGTTCTGTCGGCAGAATCAGACAAATGATCAGCGACATCATCCTCATCCTGATCGTCGGTCTGATCAGCGGCATCATCGCCCGCATGCTCGGCCAGCCTCTGTTTCTCGGCTACATTTTCGCAGGAGTCGTGGTCGGCCCCCATACAGGCGGCGCAACGGTTTCCGACATTCCCCAGATCGAGCAGCTCGCGGATATCGGGGTCGCCCTGCTGCTGTTTTCTCTCGGGCTCGAATTCTCGATGAAAGATCTGCTGCCCATCAAAGGAGTGGCCATCTGGGGCAGCCTTCTCCAGGTCGCCCTGACATTCCCTGCAGGCTGGCTTCTGGGCCTGGCGACCGGCTGGCCGAACACCGCCGCCCTCTGGTTCGGCGCCTCGATCGTCTCCTCGAGCACGGCCGTCATTCTCAAGACCCTGACGGACCGCGGCCACCTCCGAGCCCTGTCCGGGCGGGTCATGTTATGCATGTCGATCGTGCAGGATCTGACGGTCATCCCGATCATGATCCTCCTCGGCAACGTCCTGAAATCCGGCCTGAGCCTGGGAAGCGCCCTGGTGCCGATCGCCTCGACCGCCGGCTTCCTCCTGATGATGAAGCTCGTGGGCACCTACCTCACCCCCCGGTTGCTGCGGTTCGTGGCCCGGTGGAACTCGCGGGAACTGTTCATGCTGGCGATCATCTGCCTCGGCCTCGGCCTGGGATACATCACCCACCTTGCCGGCCTCTCCCTCGCGTTCGGGGCGTTCATCACCGGCCTCGTGCTGAACGAGTCCGAGTATGGCCACAAAGCCCTGTGCGAAATGATCCCGATCCGGGATCTCTTCAGCCTGCTCTTTTTCGTCTCCGTCGGGATGCTGCTCGACCCCGCCCTCCTCTGGCGTCACGCCGGCACGATCCTGTTTCTGATGCTGACGGCCTGCGGCGGACGAGGTCTTCTGCTCGCAGCCATCACGGCCCTTTTCGGCTACCGCCGGATCATTCCCGTCGCCGCCTTTTTCGGCATGCTGCCCATTTCGGAAATCGCGTTCGTCGTGATCCGGACCGGCCTTGCCGCCGGAGCCATGACCGCAGATATATATTCAATTATATTGAACACCGTCATTCTTTCGATGCTGTTCGGCCCCTTCGCGGCGGGGCTCGCTTCGCCCTTTTACGCCAGGCTTCGGAAACTTTGGCCGGACAAGGGCGTGACGACGGTCAACCTGCCCGAGGAGCCGCTGCGCGATCACGCGATCATCGCCGGCGGCGGAAAGCTGGCCCGGTATGTGGCAGCCACGTTGAAAGAGAGCGGCACCCCGTTCGTCATCATCGAACCGCTGTACCAGGCCTTCGCCGAAGGGAAGTCGGCCGGCCTGCCGATGATCTATGGCGAGCCCGGTCAGGAAAGCGTTCTCGCCGTCGCCGGTCTTCCCCGGGCCCGGCTGGTCCTGTTCACCGAAGGGGATCTGCCTGCAATGAAGGAGCTCCTGGCTCTGCGACGGGCGGAAGGCCTCGGCTTCCGCGCCCTGGCGAAGGCCGACCGCATCGAGGAACGCACGGAACTGCTCGATGCAGGCTTCGACGCCGTCGTTTTGCCGGACCTCGAGGGAGGCCTCGAGATGGCCCACCAGAGCCTCCAGGCCATGGGCCACCCGATACCGCAGATCGAGCGCCACATCGACCGGATCCGCCGGGAAGCGACCAGGAGCCTCACGGAGGAGCCGGCTTCAGCCCTGCCGGCAGCCTGAACGGCAGTCCTTCCCCCCGCAGCGTTCAGGCGGATTCCCGCTGGTAAATGCGCGCCTGCGCCACCTTTTTCACGCAGGCCAGCAGCGGCTCGTTCTCGTCATGAAGGTGGAGAATCAGGAACTGGCCCGGCAGGGGGAGTTCGGCCGCGATGCGTTCGCTCAGAACCCGCCCTTCCTCGGCCGCACCGCCCCACATGCGGTAGAACGGCACGGAAAGGCGCAGACCGAGAACGAACAGAGGGGCTTCCGGACACCAGGTCAGCTTCCGGCGCACGAGATAGGCCTCGCTGAGCAGCTCATACCCTCCCAACCGGCCGACGATGCCGGTGACCGTCTCTGCCGGAAGCCCGTGCGGCAGATAGACATCGGAAAACGGCAGGGACTCCCGCTCCTCCTGGTCGTTGGCCAGGAGCTGCTGCCGTGCCTTCAGTCGGGCGAGATAGGGCTCGGCCTCGGCACGCATGTTCCGCTCGTGGAAAAACTCGATGATGAGGCCGCACCCGTTCAGAACAGCTTCGGGGTCAGTATCCATCGCTTTCGATATATATTCGATCCCCGAACGGTCCCCGTGAAGCAGCAGCAGATGCCCGATCCCGTAGTTCGCCTGCGGATGGTCGGGCGCCCGCCGATGAAGCCGTTCGAGCAGGGGGGCGGCCGCCTCGACGCCGTGGAGTTCCGTGACGAGACGGATCTGCTCGAGAGCATCCTCGACCGGGATCTCTCCGGCCGCCGCAAGCGCCTCGAGTTCGGCAAGACGACCGGCTGCCGCAGCCCCCTGGGAGTGCGCCTGGGTCCAGGCATCCGAGACCTGTTCCTGCCATTTCGCCGACAGGGCCCGCTCGATCGCGTTCCGGAGGGGTTCCGGGAACATCGCATCCACGGCACAGACGGCTGGCGCTTGCGGCGGACGGGCATCCGGGCAGCCCAGCGCGGCGAGACGATCCAACAGGGCGGGATGCGTATCCACCCCTTCCGTTCTCCGGCATCGCGCCCGGTTCACCCACCGATCCGTCTCTTCAGGGGAAACTGGCTCTGCCAACTCCCGTCGCATCAGGCGGAAGATCTCTCCGGGTGGCTGTTCCGACAGGGCCGCGCTGCGTTGGATGCCCGGCCAGAAGCGGCTGTCGAGCTGTGCCTCCCGAACGACCGTGGCGAGCAGGGCCTCCGCCATTGTCCGGGCTCCCGTCGCGAGGGCCGCCAGGCGATCGGCATGGTATTCGTGATGGCGGGCCAGAACGAACGAGGCGGCACCGAACGCCGGGGCATACCAGGAAAAAAACCACGAGAACAGGCCCGTTCCCCACTGGCCTCCCGTCTGGAGGGCGTGCATCAGGTTGAACCAGGTCTGGCGGATCCGGTAGATCCGAGCCGCGAACCGCCCGTGCGCCGCGGAGAGATGCCCGAACTCGTGCGCGAGAACGGATTTGAACCCATCGGGAGACAAGGCCAGAAGCAGCGGCCAGCCCAGCACCAGATAGTTGCGGTGCCAGCCGAACACGCCGATCCGCGGAATCTGAACGACCCCGGCGTTGAACTCCATGGTAATGATCAGGACGTCGATTCGGGGCGTCTGGAGGAGCAGTTGCAGCTCCCGGACGAGGGCATGCAGGTTCGGGGCGTCTTCCGCCCGTATCTCGAGGCCCTCGGGTGGAGGCAGGCTCACCCAGAGCGATCGGCAGATGACGTAGCCCAGTGGCAGAAGAACGCCGAGCAGCTTGACGGCGAGATAGCCGGAGCCGCGCATCGAGACGGCCATCAGGCAGACCGCCGCCACGGCCCCAAGGACCAGGGCAAGAATCCCGATGATGAAGCCGTATCCCAGCAGGGCCAGGCCGGCGAGTTTCACGCGATACCAGCGTGGCCGGCTGGCCGCTTCCCGTTCAAGTCGGGCAGCCAGGGCATTGAACGCAGCTTCATCCATGCATGCCATCCCCTTAGGCGCAAGGGTATCACCCGAAAGCTGACAAATTTTTGAACATTTTGCTCGAAAGGCCTAAACTTTTCAGCCAGGGGATGCCGATAGATATAGGGGGACGTGTTTTTTCTTCACGGAAGACCAGAAGCACTCAAGGAGGAGTCTATGGCAACCTCGGCAATCATGCGTTCTCTGGCCTTTTTCGAGGCGCGGCTGACGAGCGAGTCGGTCACGCTGCTGGGGGGCGGCCGGGAAGGCGATGCGGCAAAGCAGACGGCATCTGCCACGGACGGGCTGAGCGTCTCGGCCTTCGCCGGGCTGCGCCAGACGATCGATACCTTCCGGCGCGGCACGGAGGGGGACGGGCGACTCGACGTGACGTTCAACCTGCCCCAGGATCGGCTCTACAGCCAGGTCGGCGACCGGAAGACGGGGCGGGATTTCGATCTCATGCTTCGGCTGCTCGCCCGGGATGACGAGGATTACCGGCGGCTCCGGGAGCGGTTCGACAAGCTCATGGAGCTTGCTTCGGGATCGTTCGAAAGCCAAAGCACCGTTTCCTCGTCGGGATCGGGGGAAGCCGTGGTCGTCTCCGGTGAAGCGGAAACACCGGCGGAACCCGCCGTGGAGGCATCCGACCGGGACGAACGGTTTCGGCGCGACCTCGAGATCGCCGAGGCGTTCGTTGCGCGGGTTGAGCGGCGCCAGGTCGAGGTCCGGGTGCAGGTCACCCGTGTGGACCAGCGGTTCGAGGTCCAGGGCATCGACATGCGGCAGGCCGATCCGCTCGTGCTCGATCTCGAGGGCGACGGGCTGGATCTGGCCAAGGCAGGCGAGGGAGCGGTGTTCGACGTGAATGCTGACGGGACCCTCGACCGCACCGGCTGGGTGCGCGGGGATGACGCCCTGCTCGTTTATGACCGGAACGGCAATGGACGGATCGATGACGGCCGCGAGCTGTTCGGCGATCAGAACGGGGCTGCGCACGGTTTCGCGGAGCTGGCTCGTCAGGACGAGAACCGGGACAACCGGATCGACGCGAAGGATTCGATCTTCAAAGCCCTGCAGTTGTACCGCGACCTGAACGGGAACGGGAAGATCGATGCCGGCGAGCTGTCGAAGCTGTCCCAGCACGGAATCGTCTCTCTGAACCTGCGTTTCATGCGGGAAAGCGCGATGATCAACGGCAATACCCTGCTTATGAAAGGCAGTTTCCAGCGCGCCGACGGCACGACCGGCCGGATGGATGACGTGCTGTTCGGGTTCCGCGACAACCGCTGAGCCGGTCGGGGCCCCGGCCTGTCAGCCGCGTCCCCGCCGGGAGCTCTCCTGGTATTCCCCATCGGTGTTCAGAGACCAGACATCGCCGCGCGGAGCCGTTCCGAGGAGGTTGCGCGCCGCAACGAGGCCGGTGGCGATCGAGTGGTCCATATTGTTGTATTTATAGAGGCCGGCGCGACCGATGCAGGTGAGATTCTCGATGCTGGCGGCGAAACGGCGTACCGTGTCGTAGGCGTCCTGGAACCCGATGAAATACGTCGGGTAGCTTTCGGTCTCGCGGGTCACGAAGCTGCCGAGAATGCGGTCGGGCGGAAGCAACTGCATTGCCTGGAGTTCCTGCATCGCGAGGGCGCACAGGTCGGCGTCGGTCTTGCGCCACAGTTCATCGCCCCGGAACACGAAGTATTCGAGGCTGATCAGGCTGGTGTCGGGCCGGGCCGCCATGTGGCGGCTGAAATTCGTGTAGTTCGCCATGCGGGCCATTTTCACATCGGGCGCATGCACGTAAATCCATTGATCGGGGAAGAGATCGGGGCCGTCAACTACTATATTTACCGTTATATGGTCACGATAATAGAGTTTTTTCACGGCCCGGCTCACTTCCTCCGGAACGGCGGGTTCGAGCATGCCGAGCATGACCGTGAGGGGGATGCTGCTGAAGACGTGACCGGGCTGGATCCGAGCCGTCCCGCCGTCGGGGGTCTGCACCTCGATTCCAGAGATGCGGAGGCCGTCGCGATGAAGCCGGACGACGTCGGTGCGGAGGGCGAGTTGCCGGCGCGAACCGGTGGTGCGTTCCCACATGCGTTCGTACATCATGCCGGCGCCATGGCGGGGATAATCGAACTCGTCGACGAGGGTTTTCGCCTTGACGCTCTGCTTGAAGATGGCATTTTTCACGACCGAGGCGAGGTCGATTCCCTTGATGCGCTGGGCCGCCCATTCGGCGCCGATCTCGCGGCAGGGGATGCCCCAGACCTTTTCGGTGTAGGTCTTGAAAAATGTCTCGTACAGCTTCTGTCCGAATCTGCCCGAGACCCACTCCTCGAAGCTTTCCGCTTCCCCCGGCGCAGCCGAGAATCGGGCGGCGAGGTAGGAGAGCATCGAGGTCACGGATTCCCGCAGGCCGAGATTTCGCAGGGCATCGACCGCCTCGAGAGGATACCGGAACAGCTTTTTCTTGTAAAAGATGCGCGTCAGGCGCTGAACCGGCAGAAACTCGTCGCCGAGCAGCTCATGCCAGAGGGCATTGATTTCCGGGTCGGCCGTGAAGAACCGGTGCGGACCGACATCGAACCGGTTTCCGTCGAACAGCTCGGTTCGGGAAAGGCCGCCGGGGATCGGGTGCCGATCGATGACGAGCAGCTCGTCCCGGCCAGCCCGGGCGAGCTCCCAGGCGGCGGAAAGTCCGGCGGGGCCCGCACCGAGGATGGCAACCTCGGCAGATTGGGGAATGGTCATCGTGATTCGGCCATCCTCGTCCTGATGCGCTGCTCCATCTCGATGGCGTTGCCGCCGCCGAAGTCGAGCCGGGAGGCGGAAACGGCACGGGATTCCACGGGCGAGCCATCCGACAGCTTCACGACGACGGCGCCCTCGGATGAGCCGTGGATCTTGCCCGTCCCGGTCGCCTGGCCCGGCGCATTGTTGTAGGAGGAGGTGAAGGTGATCGAGGCGCGATCGGCGCTTCGGTCGACGGTGGCAAGGGTGAAGGTCGCAAGCGCTTCACACAGGATCGCCTCGCTCTCGGGGTCGATGCACACCGGAATCGTGCTGCGGTTAGCCCAGGATTCTCCCACCCCGATCGGCCGCCCCGCGAACTCGAGCAGGGATGTTTTATAGTATTTAGAATATTTTTCAGGCACGCCGGCGACATCGACCACTTTGCCCACCCCGTTCATGACGACCCGCACG
>JAKQOH010000204.1 GCA_029565415.1 Candidatus Rifleibacteriota bacterium
CCTTCGTGGCGGGCCAGCTCGATGATGCACTGATAGGCCGAAACGGCATCCGACGGATACAGCACGGCCCCGTTGGGCAGCGTGCGGAACGAGGCGAGATCCTCGAGTGCCATCTGGGAGGGGCCGTCTTCGCCGATCGAGATGCCGGCGTGGGTGCCGAGGAACTTCACCTTGAGGCCGGAAAGGGCGGCCATGCGGATCTGGTCGAACGCGCGGGCGAGGAAGGCGCCGAAGGTGCAGGCGAAGGGCACGAGACCGCGCGCCGCGAGACCGGCAGAAATGCCGGCCATGTTCTGTTCGGCGATGTAGCACTCGACCGACCGGTCTGGATACTTCTGGGTGAACTTCTCGGCGAAGGTCGAGTTCTGCGTGTCGCCATCGATGACCCAGATGCGGGGATCGGCTTCCCCAAGGGCGACCAGCGCATCGCCGACGGCCTGGCGGGTGGCGACCTTGGTGCCGGCCTGATAGGGCGCGGGGGGCGTTTTGGGGGCGACGGGGCCGGTCTGGATGGCTGTCTTCACCGGTGTCGGCTTGTGAATGGCCGGCGCGGGCGGGGTTTTCATGAACTCGGCGGCGATGGCGGAGCAGGCGGTATCGAGCTCGGCGCCGGGTTTCATCGGTTTGCCGTGCCATCCGTCCTTGTTCTCCATGACTTCGACGCCGTGGCCCTTGAACGTGCGGGCGATGATGCAGACAGGTTTTCCCGAAACCTTCACGGCCCGGTCGAACGCGGTGAGAAGCTCGTCGAGATCGTGTCCGTCGACTTCGAGGGCTTCCCAGCCGAACGCCTCGACCTTGCGGGCATACACGCTCAGGTCGTGGCCGTGCATCGTCGCCTGGCTCTGGCCGAGCCGGTTCACATCGATGACGGCGGTCAGATTGTCGATCTTCATGTGGGCTGCCAGGGCGAAGGCCTCCCAGACGGAGCCTTCGGCCATCTCGCCGTCGCCCATCAGGACGAAGGTGCGTGCATCGTTCTTGAGGGCGCGACGCTGCTGAAGCGCGATGCCCAGGCCGACCGAAAGACCCTGGCCGAGAGAACCGGTGGCCACGTCGACGAACGGCAGGCAGGGCATCGGGTGCCCCTCGATGGGGGAGTTCATCTGGCGAAGCGTGAACAGATCGGCTTCCTTCAGATACCCGGCTTCGGACCAGGCGGCATACAGAGCGGGGGCCGCGTGGCCTTTCGAAAGAACGAGACGATCGTTCGCATGCGACTCGGGATGGGCAGGATCATACCGCATGGTGTGGAAAAACAGCACCGACAGCAGATCCGCGGCGGAGCAGCAGGACGTGGGGTGGCCGGAACCGGCTTTGGCGGTCGTCTGAAGAGACAGCCAGCGGATCCGGGCGGCCCGGTGTTTCAATTCCTTGATGAGTGGCCCTGTATTGCGGCTCATGGGTCCTCCTGGGGGGATTTGACTTCGTGAACCTTATACCACGCCCCAGGGGATTTTTCCAGGGTTTCGGATCGGGAAATTCCGTCAGCGGCCGGCAGGACTTTGTGCCGGAACCGTGCTTCCAGGCGTTTCCGAAGCGGCATCCGGATTGGAAGAGGCCGTTCCTGAACAGATGGCAATAAGGCGGTGGACGGCGGGGCCACCCGGGATCAATTCGGGAACCCAGGGAAGGAGCCAGAAAACAGAGAGGGCAACCGTCATCACGGCGGCGCGGAGGAGGTCATACTCGGGAAACGGCCGGAAATCGAGAACGACGAGCGAAATCGCTGATACCCACGCGCCCGTCAGGGCGGCCCGCAGGCAATGGCCGGGAAGGGACCAGAGGGCCAGCCGTCTGGGAGGGAGTTCCTGCGAAGATGAAGTCGCGAGGGCCGTGTCGATCGTCCGGTTGGGAACGCCGAGCAGCAGACGGAGAGCCCAGGCAAGGCGACAGGGATTACCGGCATCGGCAACGGCGGATGGGAGTTCCTGGGGAAGACCCGAAGGGAAGTTCCCCGGAGCTTTCAGCCAGGCGATGAGCCAGGTTGTCAGCGTCTGCGTGATGACGACGAATGCCCAGGCCTTCACGGGAGGGAGGAAGGGGAAGATGCAGAGAAACTGGATGCCGGAGGGGATCCCGATGAGGGCGGAGAGGAGAAGCCCGGCGAACAACGAGAGCCAGTGATTCCAGGGCCAGGCTTCGGCCTGGAGTTGAAAGACGGTATACTGCATTTTCAGGGCCGCGGGGTGTACCCTCTCGGGAGAGGAATACAGCAGCCAGCCGATGCCGGCCAGCAGGCCGAGACCTGCTGCCAGAAGCGCAAGGGCGCGAATCATGCGTTGTACACGGGCATTCCACATCGGGTAAAAAATGTATCTGAATTCTTCTCGTGCGCAAGGAAAACTTTTTTTTCGGTGTTGTTGTGTGGACCTTGCATTTATGGTAAGGTGACCGGAAGAGCGATATCCGGGTATATCGCAGGATCTTCAACCGTTCCGCACCCTACCGGAGACGATATGGCAGACGAATTTTCCTTGGTACACCAGGTGGATGGTCCGGTCCTGATCATTCGCACCAAAGGCTATCTCAACGACCTTGGTGCCGAGCAGGTCGATACCGTCTGTTCCGAGCATCTGGGCAAGGACGTCAAGAAGATCGTCATCAACCTCGAGCAGTCTCCGCTGATCAACAGTATCGGTATTTCGATCCTGATCGGCGTCATCGAGGCGATCGAAGAGGCCGGCGGTGCGCTCGCCTTCACGAATCTGACGCCCACGAACCGGAAGACGTTCGAAATGATGGGGCTTCTCCAGTTCGCGCAGCCGTTCGATGCGGAACAGCAAGCGGTGAGCGCCTTCAAGGGCGCCTGACACCGACGGAACGGCCATTATCGTGACGGGACCAGAAATCGACGCCCAGCAGCAGGTTCTCCGTTACGAGTATGTCCTCAAAGCCCTCAGCGATATCGGGGATGAACTCTGCCGCGTCACCAGTTTCGACGCCCAGTTGAAATCCCTGCTCCACCTGCTCCTGGGGACGCTCGGGGTCAGCAAGGGCGGCATCTTCATCTACGATGCGATGAGCGGGAGCGTTGCCCTCCGCTGTTCCTGGAAGCTCTCGAAAAAGGCAGCGACATGCCTCGTCACCCAGGCAGAAGCCCAGGAGCTCGAGAAGCAGAACGACCCGATCACCTTCCCGGTCGCCGAGTTCCCGTTCCTGAAAGAGCTGACCGGCCAGTTCAGGGATGACGATCTCAGCTCGATCTCGATCCTGAAGGTGCGGGAAAAGCTGATCGGGTTTCTCGTCGTCGGCCACAAACTGAAGCGCGAACCGTTCTCGGAAAAGGAGGCCAGCTTCCTCGGCACGCTTTCGAGAAATATTTCGGTTGCTATAAATAACTTCCTGCTGATGGCCGATCTGCGTGACACGAACAAACGGCTTGACGACAAGATCCAGGAAGTCAGCATTCTGTATCAGGCGACGCAGATGATCGCCTCGGAGCTCCAGTTGCAGACCTTGCTCGACATGGCCATGAGCGCGACGTCCGAAATTTCCGAGGTTCGGCGCGGTTCGATCTGGCTGTATGACGAGGAACACGAGACGTTCGCGCTGCGCAGCCACCTGGGAGACACCACCGACATTCCCGACACGATCCAGGTGAACAAGAGCAGCATCTGCCGCCACCTGTTCACCACCAAGGAGCCGATCATCAAGGTGCGGGACGCCGCCGGCGAGGAGCCGCTGCCCGAGATCGACCAGGTGGTGTTCGGCACGTCGTTCGTGATCGTGCCGATCGTCCATCAGGGCGAGTTCCTCGGCGCGATGCACATGTGCGAGAAAACCTCGGGCGGGGAGTTCTCGGAACGGGACCAGCGCCTGATCAAGGTATTCGCCGTCCAGTTGGGCGCGGCGGTGAAGAATGCCAAGCTGTACGAGCAGGCCATCACCGACGGCATGACCCGGTTGTATTTGCATAAGTATTTCAAGCAGCGCCTGTTCGACGAGGTCAAGCGCGCGGCCCGGTTCAACCGGTCACTGGCCCTCATCATGATCGATGTCGATCATTTCAAGAAGTTCAACGACACCTACGGTCACCAGACCGGCGACGAGGTGCTGAAGCGGGTTGCCGCGATCATGCGCAAGGCCGTGCGCACCCACGATCTGCCGGTGCGGTACGGCGGCGAGGAGTTCGCCCTGGTGCTGCCCGAGACCGACATGGTCGGGGCGATGGCCGTTGCGGAGCGGGTGCGGCGTGCGATCGAAATGGATGCCCTCGAAGCGGGCGGCAAGACGATCAAATTCACGGCCAGCCTCGGCGTTGCGGTGTTTCCCGACTCGGCTCTCGAGATGGAGGATCTGATCAAGGCCGCCGACGTCGCCCTCTACAAATCCAAGGAGCACGGCCGCAACCGCGTGACCGCCGCCGAGCAGCTCCCGGATACCGGTGCCGAACCCCCGAAAACCGATTCCTGACCTCGCCCGACATCAGATGGCCGGGCGTCTCCGGAACATCGCGATGCGGCTTCCCCCCGGGGTCGTGTCGTTCTTCAGCTCTTCCCAGCCGTGGTCCGTCAGATGCCGGTAGTCGGTATCGACGAGCAGCCGGATCTGCAGGCCTTTCTGCGGGCCGCCGGTGAACAGCATCGTGCCGTCCTCCCGGGTTGTCAGATGCCGGTCACCGCGCACCGAAGCGAATGTGTCGCAGGTCATCAGCAGCGGGGCGCCGGGCTTCAGCACCCGGTAACACTCGGCAAAGGCGGTGTACAGCCCTTCCCGGTCGAGATGATCGAACAGGTGATGGGCGAGGATCCCGTCGAGGACGGCATTCCCGAACGGAAGCTGTCGGGCGTCGCCGACGAGGCAGGTTCCCTTGACTTCCTCTTCGAACAGGTTGTTCGCCACCACCTTCACGGCCTTTTTCGAGAGATCGAGGCCGATACTGCGAAAGCCGATCCGGGCAAGATAGATCGTGTTGCGGCCCTCGCCGCAGCCGAGATCGAGAACCAGGCCATGCCGGGGAACGAGCTGAACCATGTGCTGGATCAGCTTGGCGGAAGGGGCAATCATTCCCTGATGGCGCAGAAAGCGCGACCAGGTTTTGTCCCAGAAACTGCGGGAGAGAAGTTCCGTTTCTGTTCTCATGGCTTGTTCCCCTTGAACTCGACGGTCACGGCCGTAATATCATCATACTGCGGCGCATCCCCGGTGAACAGTCCGATGTCATCCAGGAGCGCCCGGGCCGGGTCGGTGCGTTGCTGGCCGCCCAGGAAGCGTTTGAGCCGTTCCGCTCCGTACTCCTCCGCGTCGGGATTGCGCGCTTCCGTCACGCCGTCGGTGTAGAGAACGAGCAGATCCCCCGGCTTCATCGTGAACCGGGTCGGCTGGTACTTCATGCTGACGATGCCCAGCGGCAGCCCCGAAGCCGACCGCTCCTCGAGCGTGGGCGGGCCGTTCCTGCGGGACACCACGACCGCCGGGTTGTGGCCGGCGCAGGCAAGCTCAACCTCCCCGGTCGTCGCGTCGATGATGGCGTACATCGCCGTGATGAACCGGTCGTTGGTGATATTGAGCTGGATGATATCGTTCGCGCGCGTCAGAACTTCTCCCGCAGACAGCTTCGTCAGCTCCATGGTCGAGAGGGTCGTCTTGAACACCGTCATGATGATCGCTGCCGGCACGTTCTTTCCCGAGGCGTCGGCGATGACCAGGCCGAGGCGTTTCGAACCCAGATCGAAAAAGTCGTAATAATCACCGCCGACCTCGGCTGCGGATTTGCTGATGCGGCTGATGCCCAGTCCGGGGATGACGGGCGTTTTCTGGGGAAGCAGGTTTTCCTGGATTTCCCTGGCCATCTGGAGCTGGGTGTCGAGTTTCTTTTTCTTGTCGGCCGCGGTCATCAACTTGTCCGTCTCGATGATCGAGGCGAGCTGGTCGGCGATGATCTTGATGAACGAGACATCCTGCAGCGAGAGCCGGGTGTCGGGGTCGGGGAAGTAGACGAACAGCACTTCGTCGTATTCCGGATCACTCAGCAGCGTCGCTTCTCCCGCCTGGATCGGCGTCAGAAGAGGAAGAAGCAGGAGACAGCCGTTCAGCCCCTGCTCATGCGTGCGGCCCCGGAGAACCGGATTGTCCTGGATCGCCGGAAGCGGGAGGGAGCGGCGGAAAAAGCTGCGGTCGTCGTCGGAGCACTGGATGCCGAGCATCTTGTTGTCGCAGTACCAGCCGGTGAGCCCCTCATGCAGGGGGAGGAACTCCCGTCCCTGGTCCTGGCGATGATCGGTCGGCAGACCGGTGGATGCGGCATACGGGAAATATTCGTGAGAGGATAGAAACTCCTGCGTGAATTGCGGGGCCCCGAGGCGAAGGAAGCCGGCGGGGGTTTCCACGCTCTCGGGTGATTTTCGCATGATTTTCACGAGACCGATGCCGGGGAGGGTGTCCCGGAGGAGCTCGAGCACCTTGCCGACAGCGTTTTCCAGGCGGGCTTCCTTGTTGATGCCCACCATCTCGGCTTTGTCGCTCTCGAGCTCGCTGTAGATCTCGGTGAGCTTCTGGATCGTCTTGAGGTAGGTCTTGTTGATCTCGGCCTGCTCGTGCAGGCTGAACGCGAGATTGTGAAAGGATTCGGCGAGGGTGTGGATTTCTTCGGTGTCGCTCTGCACCTCGGGAA
>JAKQOH010000002.1 GCA_029565415.1 Candidatus Rifleibacteriota bacterium
GAACACCGCGATGCCGCCGAGCAGAACCGAGTCGCTCAGGTTGTCGATCGTGTTCTGGATGAATTCGGACGTGTCCATGATCATCTCGAGTTTGACATCGGGGGGAAGCTGGGCCTGGATCCCCGGCAGGGCCTCGCGCACCGCTGCGGCGACGCCCACGGTGTTGGCGCCGGATTGTTTCTGGACCATGATGCCGATGCCGGGCTTCCCGTTGATGTAGAAGGCATTGGACTTTTCGAGGAAATCGTCCCTAATCTCTGCGACGTCGCCGAGCCGCACGACGCCGGGTTTCGTCGCGACGACGACCGACTTCAGATCGTCGACGCGGGTGAACTTGCCGGGGGTGCGTGCGAGATACTCGAACTGCCCTTGTTTGATGGTGCCGCCGGGGTTGTCGACGTTCTGGTTCCGGAGCAGACCGACGATCTGGTTTCCCGACAATCCCGTGGCCTGCACGCGCTCCCGGTCGAGGTTCACGAGAACACCGCGCTTGTCGCCGCCGATCTGAAGGGCGGTTGCGACGCCGGGAATTCGTTTCAGCGCGTCGACGATTTTCCGGTCGGTGATCTTCTCGAGCTTTTCCCAGCTCTCATTCGCCGAAACGGACAACATCACGACGGGAATCATCGAGGTGTTGAACTTGAAGATGAACGGCTTGTCGGCATTGTCGGGAAGGCGTCGCGCGACGAGATCGAGTTTGTCGCGGATGTCGTTCGTCGCCGCGTCGAGATTGATGCCCCAGTTGAACTTCACCGTGACCATGGAAATGCCTTCCATCGACTGCGACGTGATTTCGTCGACGTTCTCGACGGTCGAGACGCTTTCCTCGATCGGCTCGGTGATGCTCGACTCGATTTCCCGCGGGCCGCAGCCCGTATACGTCGTGATGATGGTGACAGCGGGGATCTCGAAATTGGGCATCAGGTCGACGCCGAGCTGGGTCCAGGAAAATGCCCCGAGGATGATGGTGGCCAGGAACACCATCGTGGTGGTGACCGGCCATTTCACACCATAGATTGAGAGGTTCATTTATCCCCCTCCATCAGGACCGGCTTGACCCGGATGCCGGTCTTCACCAGCTCCGCGCCCTGGGTGATGATCAGGTCGCCTGGCCGCAGCCCCTCGATGATCTGGGCGCGGGTTTCCTGTACGATGCCGACGCGAACCGGCTTGCGCACCGCCATCCCCTCGCTCGTGACGTGGATGACGGATGCCTGGCCATTATGCGTGAGAAGCGCATCCTTCGGAACGACGACGGCGTTTTTCTCGGTCTGGAGCGACAGGATGATCGTCGCATACATGCCGGAGCGCAGGACGATCTCGGGATTCTCGAGCACGACCTCGAACTGGCCCGTGCGTGTCTTCGAGGTGATGGCCGGGTAGACGCTCGTGACCGTTCCCTTGAACTCGCGGTCGGCGAAGGTGTCGACCCTCACGGACGCTTCGGTTTTCCCGGCCTGGAGCTGCATCAGGTCTTTCTCGACCAGGCTGCCGATCACCTTCACGCGGTCCATCTGCTCGAGCCGAAAGATCGGCTGGGCCGGATTGGCCATGGCGCCGGCATCGAGAGCACGCATGGTGATGCGGCCGTCGAAGGGGGCTTTCACGAACGCGTTCTCGCGCTGAACCTCGGCGGCATGCAGGTTCGATTCGGCCTGGGCGAGCTGGGCCTTGCGAACCTTGAGGGTCACCTGGTTCGAGCGGATGGAGTCTTCCGCCTGGCGGATACTGGTTTCGGCCGAGACGTTCTGGGCATCCGCCGCATCATACTGGGTTCTGACGTCGTCGAGCTGCTGTTCGGAAACCGCCCCTTCCCGGAACAGCTCTTCATACCGTTTTTTCGTTGCGGCCATATTGTCCGCCTTCGCCTTCGCGGCCGCAGCCTGGGCTTTCGCTGAGACCAGGGCCGATTCGGAAGTCTTGACCAGCACCTCCTGGACCTCGACCGAGGCCCTGGCGACCGTCACGGCGGCCTGGGCCTGTTCGAGCTGAGCGTCGAGGATCCGGTGGTCGATCTCGGCGAGAACGTCACCCGCCTTCACCACCGAGCTTTCCCGGACGTTGACCTTGATGATTTCCCCGCCGATCTTCGGATGGATGTCGGCGCCCTGGTAGGAGAGGATCTCGCCCGAGGTGCGCAGTTGCTGGCTGATGTCGGAGGAGACCACCTTCTCGACAATGACGGGCTGGAGCTTCGAATCATCGGTCTGTGCCGAAGCGGGCGTGATGCCGGACACACCCGGAAACAGGCAGTCGGGGAGAGGCAGGACGAACGCAGAAGCCAGCAGGGCCGTCACCAGACGCGACTTCGAGCGTTCGCTCAGAGAGGCTTTCGAATTTGTATATGACATTTTATATATCTCTCCTTCTTATTTACTGGTCGCCCGGGCCAGCAGTTCTCGTCCGAGTTTGCCCGTCGCGAGCCGGTAGGCGGCGTATGCCTGGTGGTAACTGAAGATTGCCTGGAGATACTGGAGGCGGGTGGCGAGGTAGGCGTTCTCGGCGTCGAACAGCTCGACCTGCGTGAACAGGCCGTTGCGGTACCGCACGCCGGCGAGCCGAAGCGCCTCTTCCGCCTGTTTCAGCGCTTCCCGCTGCGCGGTCACCACTTCCTTCGCCGTCTCGATGTTGAGAAACGCCTGTTTGATCTCGATGTTCGCCTTCACGACGGCTTCCTGGAGGGCGTTCTCGGCGATGGC
Organism: Candidatus Rifleibacteriota bacterium; assembly: GCA_029565415.1. The sequence goes on from JAKQOH010000002.1 coordinate 2,700, forward strand.
CAGCTTCGCATGGGCCTCCTTGATCTTGCCCTTCCTCGAGCCGCCGTCACTCAGGGTGAAGTTCGCGACGACGCCGGCCTTCCAGTAGCCCTTGCGTTCGTAGCTCCCCATCGAGGATTTCGAGGAGGGATCCTGGACGCCACTCTGGCCGAACATGCTCACGATGGGCTGGTTCTCACTCCGAGCCGAAGCGATTCCCTGTCTGGCGATCTGAACTCCCAGCCGTTTCATGCGCACGTCTTCGCGCAGCTCGAGCGCTTCGGAAGCATCCTTGTCCGGGTCGATCTCCAGATCGACCATGAGAAGCCGGTCCTTCGTGGTGAGAACGGTGTTTTCGGGAAGATCGAGCACGTTCAGCAGGTCGAGGAACGCCAGCTCCCTGGCATTGGTCTTCTTTCGAAGATCACTCGTTGCCTGCGCCAGGCGGACATCCGCTCTCAGCACCTCGAACTGGGACACCTGCTTCTGGCGGAATCTGGCATTCACCAACGCGTGGTGCGCCTCGGCAAGCTCGAGGTCCTTCTGGCCCACGCGCTCCGCCTCGCCCGCGAACAACCAGGACAACCACAAGATGGTGGTCTCGAGCAGAACGCTCTGCCGGGTCAGCATGAGACCGGCTCCGGCAACCGATCGGCCAAGGCGTGCCGATCTGAGGGCCGATCGGTCCTTCCCGCTGAGATACAGCGGCTGGGTCACTTCGACATAGGCAGCCTGCGAATCCTTTTTCCCGAGGTCGATCGATTTCCCGCCCGAAATGGTCTTGGCCACGTCATCGACCCGCGACTGCTGGAAATTTCCGGTGAGCCTGGCTCCGGAGATCGCCCTGGCCTGCAGGACCTGAGCCTCGGCACTCTCGACCTGCTGGGCCGAGCCGATGATCGTTCGATTGCGATGAAGCGCCAGGAGGAGAACCTGGCCGAGATGAGTATCCTCGATCTTCACGGGGCCGGACGAGGTGTCGATCACGGGAACGTCCTTCAGACGTTCATAGAACTCGTTTACCGTCTGATCAGGAACCACATCCTGGACATCGCCGGAATCGATGGTTACCGGCTCGGCAGCCTGCGCCGGGGCATCCGCCAGCCCGGGCGCTTCACGGGCGATCTCGCGGACATCGCCGGCCTGAGCGGTGATGCAGGTCAGCAGGAAAAGGCCGCACAGGAGTGTTGGAAAAACCGGGGTTCGTATTGCGGACATGTGTTCTGCCTCCGTCACTTTTTCGGCCGCTTGCCTGACGAGAACAGACTCAGCAGAACATCGCTGCATCTGTCGGCCGTCAGGGTGGGCACGTCGAACAACTGAAACTTCATGTTCAGGTCGAATACCTGGTGGAAGATGATGGCCATCTGCATCGGGGAAAGGTTGTCCGAGAACTCCCCGCTTTCGATGCCTTCCTTGAAAAACACCGCAAAAAACTCCAGCCGTTCCCGCATCTTCTTCATCATGCGCCTGGCCAGGGCAGAATCATGACCCGTCGCGCGTTTGCGCAGGATGAACTGCTGGATCATGGGGCCGTTGCGGGTGAACATATCGATCTGGAGCTGGACGAGCTTTCGCAGGCGGTCACGAATGCCGTCCGGGCCGCCGATGATCTCCCGTGCGCGGGTCATCGCTTTCTCGGAGCCGTCGAACATGCACTGGATGAACAGATCGTCCTTGCTCTTGAAATAGAGATACAGGGTTCCCTTGGCGATATCCGCCTGCTTCGCGACTTCGTCGAGCGTGGTCTCGTGATACCCGATATCGTTGAACAGCCTGAGGGCAACCTCGAGAATTTTCGTTTTCTTTTCCTTCGCCTGGGAACCGGCCACGGTGTCTCCTTTGGAATCCGGCATCGCAGAGGAATCCGAACGCTCTTCGCGATACCGAACAAAATATGACTGAACTGTCAGTCACAATACAGCAATGCTCAAAATTATGCAATACCCGGCAGCCGACGCGCCAAAATTCCCGCGACAACCTCGACAAACACAGGAAATTATTATTTCATACGTAAACTTTTTAGAGGCGAACTATTTATGTCGAAAGAATCTGTCGAGTTGTTCCATTCCCTGATCCATACGACCAAGACCGTCGTGCGGAGCGTGTTCGCAGGCAGCGGCCTCGGCTCCCATACCGGCCTGACCGGGCCCCAGTTCGGGCTGCTGGCCACGCTCCATCGTAAAGGGCCGCTTTCCCCTTCGGAAATGTGCGAGATCATGATGGTGACCCCGGCCAACATCACGGGCATGATCTCCCGCCTCAAGAAGCTCGGACTCGTCGAGCGGCGGCGCCTGAGCAGCGACAGGCGCTGCCTGAAAATCGATCTTTCCCCCCAGGGCCGGGAGAAGATCGCAAGCCTCATTCCCATCTGGCAGAAATCCGCAGACCTGTGTTTCTCGCGGTTTCCGGCCAGCAAGAGGCGCACGCTCATCGACCTGCTCGATACGTTCCGGGAATCCGTCATCGCGTCATCGACCGCAACCGCCACCCCAGGAGGAAACGAGTGACACACTCCCCCCGCAAACACCCCATCCATGCGTTTTTCCTGCTTTTCCTCGCCACCGCCACGATCGCGCAGGCCGAGGATACCCCTCCGGCCGCATCGATGACCGTTCGGGAGGAATCCGCCCTGCCGGGGCATGGCGTGTTCGTCGCCATACCGACCGAGCTCACGCTCGATGACTGCCTGAAGCTCGCCTCCGAGAACAATCGCACCGTGCTCGCCAGCCGCGCGCGCACGTCTGCGGGGCGTGCGAAGGCGAACCAGGTGTTCCGCGCCCAGTTGCCGAACGCCAGCGTCTCGGCCCAGGACACGAAATACCGGGAGCCCAACTCCCCAGCGCTCGGCGATCGCCAGGATGCACAGCGGTTTTCCCTGAACGAGACGCTCCAGCCGTTCGGCCGGTATCGTTCCCAGAGCAGGGCGGCTCATGCATCGGTCGAGGCGGCCGTCGCCGATGAGCGCCGGACACTGGTCGACGTTTCCTTCCTGGTCTCGAAAGCCTTCTACGACATGGTTCTCGCCGACGACCTGATCCGGGTGGCTTCCGACTCCGTCGACCAGCGGCTGAAACATCGCGACCACACGCAGCGGCTCGTCGAAGCCGGAACGGCGCCCCGTTTCGACCTGCTCCAGGCCGAAGTCCAGCTCTCGGCGGCCCGTCCGGCCCTGATCAAGGCCGTTCACAGCCGGTCGACGGCCCTTGCCGATCTTCTCCATCTGCTCGGCCTCGATCCGTCAGCACAGCCCGCCATCGTGGGCTCGTTCCCGGTCGAGTTCCCGCCCCTTCCGATGAACGAAGATCGGGCGATCCAGCTCGCCTGCGAGCAACGGCCCGATCTCGCGGCAGCCATGGCCTCGGAGGAAGCCGCCCGGCATCAGGTCAACGTCGCCCGCCAGGCGCTCCAGCCCAGCGTTCAACTGAACGGCACCTACGAACGCACCCGCGGATCGCGGTCGCCGATCGCCCAGTACAAGGACAACTGGCTGACGACCGTCGGCATGGTCTTCCCGGTGTTCGACTCGGGCCTGTCGCGGGCCCAGCGGGACGAGGCGAAAGCCGCCCACGAACAGGCCCGGCTCACCACCGAAACCATCCTTTCCACCCTCCGCGTCGACATCCGCAAGGCGATCGCCGGCGTGAAGGAGGCGGAAGAAGTCTTCGCCTCCCAGGAAAAGAACGTGGAACAGGCCCAGGAAGCGCTCGGCATCGCCCAGGTCGCCTACGAGACGGGCTCAAAGACGGCTCTCGACGTCCTCGACTCGGAAGTCGCCCTCACCCAGGCCCGTACCCTGCGCGCCCAGGCTCTCCACCAGCGAACCGTCGCCATGGCCCAACTGACCCGCGCCATCGGCCTTCTTCCGGAACCACTCCGGACCGCCGGCCGCTGACCCCACCACACGGCAAAATCTATATTTTCAGGAATATTATGAACCGTCACATCCCGAACATCATCATCCTCCCGATCCTTGCTGCCATGATCCTGAATCCCCTCGCCTCCCCGGCCCTGCCTCCCGTGCCCGCCCAGACGACGGCGGCATCGGTCACGGCTCCCGTCGTATCCGCTCCGGTCCCACGCCAGGAGCCCGGTTCCCTGGTGGCCATGGGAGAGCTGATCGGAGAAGTCGGGCCGATGCGCAAGGTCGCCCTCGCCTTCAAGGTGAGCGGGCGGATCGAGCGCGTTCCCCTGTTCGCTGGAGATGCAGCGACGGCGGCCGCGCCGATCGCCATGCTCGAACCCCGCGATTTCGAACTGTCCGTGGAACAGGCCGCCGCGGCTCTCGAGGCCGGCCGGGCCCGCCTCCGCCAGCTCGAGACCGGCGCCCGCCCCGAAGAAAAGCGCACGGCTGACGAGAACCTGAAGCAGTCCCAGGCCAACTGGGAGAACGCGAAAGCCGACCTGGCGCGAAACGCCGATCTGTTCAAGGCCGGGGCCCTTTCGAAGCAGGCTCTCGACGCCGCCGAAGCGAAAGCCAAGGTGACCGAAGCCCAGTATCTCGCGCTGCGCGCCCAGAAAGCGCTCGTCGACCAGGGGCCCCGCCTCGAGGAGAAAGACGTCGCCCGCGCCACGATCCGGCAGCAGGAGGCCTCGCTCCAGCTCGCGAAGCAACAACTCGAGTATGCAACGCTCCGCGCGCCGTTCGCCGGCGTCGTCGCCCAGCGGCACCTCGATGAGGGCGCCTACGTCACCCCGGCTGCGCCGGTCTTCACCTTCATGCAGGTCGATCCCGTCAAGCTCAATGTCGAGTGCCCCGAACGCTTCGTTCCGGCGCTGTCAGCGGGTCTGAAGGCCATCGTGACCGTCGATGCGCTTCCCGGGCGCCAGTTCACCGGCATCCTCGAGCGAACCCCCGCTGCGATCGATTCGAAGACGCGTTCCGCGAACGCCGAGATCATCGTTTCCAATCCCGAAAGCATCCTCAAGCCGGGCATGTTCGCCCGCGTGAAATTCCTGGATCCGGCTGTAGCCCGGCCCGAGCAGGGAGGCCGGAAGTGAATCTCGCCGCCATCTGCATCAGGAGGCCGGTCTTCACACTGATGATGACCCTGGCCCTCGTCGTCCTGGGCATGTTCTCGTATCAACAACTCGGCCTCGACCTCATGCCGAAAATGGATTTCCCGATCGTACGCATCTCGGTGACCCTGCCGGGCGCCAGCCCCGAAGAGGTCGAAACCCAGATCGCCAAGCCCATCGAGGAAGCCGTCAACACGGTCGGCGGCATCGACGAACTCAACACCAAGTGCCTGTTCGGACAGGCCAGCATCATCGTCAAGTTCGTCCTCGAAAAGGATATCGATGTCGCCGCCCAGGAAGTTCGCGACCGCATCGCGCGCATCACCAAGGACCTGCCCGAAGGCACCGAGGCCCCGCTGGTCGAAAAAATGGATCCCGACGCGATGCCGGTCGTCACCCTCGTCATCCGCGGACCGAAGGCGATGCCGCTCCGCGATCTGACCTATTTCGCGCGCAAGCGGATCAAGGAGCAGCTCGAAGCCATCGACGGGGTCGGCGCCATCCAGATCGTCGGCGGCCGCGAACGCGAGATCCGCATCGTCGCCGACGCAAAAAAATTGGGTGCATATAATATTTCTTCATCTATGTTGAAGGATGCGCTCAAGAGTCAGAACGTCGAGATCCCCGGGGGCAACGTGACCGAAGGCCCGAACGAGCTGATCCTGCGCACCCTCGGCCGCATCGACAACCCGGCAAGTTTCTCGGAAGTGATCATCACCACCCAGAACGGCGTGCCGATCCGCATGAAAGACATCGCCGAAATCCTCGATGACGAGGCCGAACCCCGCAGTCTGGCCCGTCTCGACGGCGAACCGGCGCTTTCCCTCGTCATCCAGAAACAGTCGGGCGTCAACACCCTCGACGTGATCGACCGCATCCAGAAACGTCTCGAGGAGTTGAAGAAGAACTTCCCGGCGGGCATTTCCTTCATCTCGATCCGCGACTCGTCGAAATTCATCAAATCCTCGCTCCACGAGCTCGAAACCCATCTGGTCCTCGGCTCGCTGTGCGCCTCCCTGGTCGTGCTGCTGTTCATGGGCAATCTCGTCTCGACCTTCATCTCGGCTCTCGCCATCCCCGTCTCGCTGATCTCGACCTTCCTGCTGATGCGGCTGATGGGCTTCACGCTGAATAACATGTCGATGCTCGGCCTGACCCTCGCCGTCGGTATCGTCATCGACGACGCGATCGTCGTCCTGGAAAATATCTTCAGGCATATTGAAGAAAAGCATTCGGATGCCGAGACGGCCGCAAACGAGGCCACATCCGAAATCTACATGGCGGTCATGGCGACGTCGCTCTCTCTGGCCGTCATTTTCCTGCCCGTGGCGTTCATGGAGGGCATCATCGGCCGGTTCCTGAACAATTTCGGCCTCACGATCGCCTTCGCCATCCTGATCTCGGTTTTCGTCTCGTTCACCCTGACCCCGATGCTCTGCTCGCGCTTCTTCCGCTACCGGTTCGCTCGCGGCTCGGGCCACAGCAAGCAGTCGGGCTTTTTCAGCAGGATCGATGCCGGTTACGGGCGGCTGCTGAACTACTCCCTGCGGCACCGGTGGCAGATCGTGATCGCCGCCGTCGTCTGCGTGATGATGACCCTTCCGATCGGGAAGCTGCTGTCGCTGGACTTCATGCCCAACGACGACACGAACGAGTTCAGCGTCTTCTTCCGCGCCGACGAGGGCAGTTCCCTCGAAGGAACGAAGAAGATTCTCGAGGAAATCGAGGCGAAGCTCTCGACCCTCCGGGGCGTCCAGCATGTCTTCGCGACCATCGGTGAAGGCTCCGGCGCCGGCGTCAACGAGGGACAGGTGTTCATCCAGCTCGTCGATATCTCGGAACGCAAATTTTCCCAGTTCGACGTGATGGAAGACGCGCGCCGGATCATGAAGCCCTACAAGGATCTGCGGCCCGCCGTCCAGGCTTCGAGCGGCTTCGGAGGCGGCTCCCGCATGTCCGACACCAGCTACTCGATCGCCGGTCCCGATCTGAACAAAATCAACGAGTATGTCGAGGCGATCGTCGAAAAGATCCGCACCAGCGACAAGATCGGAAACGCCGACTCCTCGTATATCAGCCGCAAGCCGGAAGTGCACGTGCGGCTCGACCGGGAGCGCGCCTATCGGCTCGGAGTGCGTCTCGACGTTCTTTCGACTTCGCTGCGCACCCTCGTCGGCGGGGCGGACCAGATCACCCGGTTCAAGGAGAACGACGAGCTCTACGAGGTCCGCGTCCGGCTGCGGCCCGAGGATCGCGGGAATCCCGACAGCATCTCCGGCCTCCTGTTGCCCACGACGCTCGGAACGCTCGTCCGGCTCGACTCGGTGGCCTCGGTCACGACCGGCTTCGGCCCGGCCCAGATCGACCGGCGCAACCGGCAGCGAAGTATCACGGTCAATATAAATCTTGGCAAGGGCGCCGCACTCGGCGACGTGAACAAGATCGTGGAACAGGCCGCCGCGGAGCTGAAGATGCCGGCGGAATACACGGGCACCCTGATCGGCCGTTCCCGGGAAATGGCCCGGACGATGCGGGGATTCCTGATCGCGTTTTTCATGAGCGCCATCTTCATGTACATGATCCTGGCCTCCCAGTTCGAAAGCCTGCTGCACCCCGTCACGATCATGCTGTCGCTGCCGCTCTCGATCCCCTTCGCCCTGTTCTCGCTGCTGATCACGGGGAACTCGGTGAACATCTACTCGCTGCTGGGCGTCTTCATGCTGTTCGGCATCGTGAAGAAGAACGCGATCCTCCAGATCGATTACACGAACACGCTGCGGGAGCAGGGCCTGGCGCGGAAGGAAGCCGTCATCGAGGCCAACCACGCCCGATTCCGTCCGATCCTGATGACGACGGTGACGCTCATTGCCGGCATGTTGCCCATGGCCTTCGGCAAGGGCGCCGGCGCCGCCACCCGGGCATCGATGGCCATCACGATCATCGGCGGCCAGAGCTTGTGCCTGCTCATCACCCTTCTGCTGACCCCCGTCGCCTACACGCTGTTCGACGATTTGATGACCTGGATCTGGAAACATCTGCCAAAGATCAAACAATAGTTCATACAATATCTTCACGCGGCCGGGAGGGATCGTGTCTCCCGGCCGTGTTTTTTGGGGGACCCTGAGGATGCAGCTCCATGCCGGTATACAAGCCGCGCCGCCGCATGATAGACAGAGGAGGAACACCGCGTCAGGCGGGCTTCGCAGATCCGCCGGTCCGGCTCACGAGATGGAGAGACAAGGAATGTTACGGGATTCTGTTTTCGGCTCGCTGTTGGGAACTGCGCTGGGGGACAGTCTCGGACTTCCGCTCGAGAACCTGTCCGCCGAGCGCGCGAAACGCCTGTTTCCCCCTCCCCTGCGCCACCGGTTTCTGTTCGGCGGCGGGATGGTGTCCGACGACACCGAGCATGCCGTCCTGACGGCCCTGGCTCTTGCCCGATCGGGCCGGAACATCGAAGCCTTCACCGGGAACCTCGGCTGGTCACTGCGGTTCTGGGTGCTCTGCATCCCGGCCGGCATCGGCTGGGCGACGCTCCGGTCGCTGGTCAAGCTGTGGCTCGGATGGAGCCCTGCGAACAGCGGCGTTTTCTCGGCCGGAAACGGCCCCGCCATGCGCTCCCCCGTGATCGGCGCCGCCTTCCCGGACCCTTCGGAAGCAGCGATTCGCCGCGATTTCGTGCGGGCCGCCACCCGTATCACGCATTCGGATCCCCGTGCCGAGCAGGGGGCACAGATCGCCGCCCTCGCTGCCTCCAGCGCGGCCCAGGCAGGCCGGCCGGAAGACGGCCCCAAGCAATTTTTCGACCTGGTGCCGGAAGCCCTTCCGGACCTTTCTCCGGAATGGAAGAAGCTTCTTGACGCAGCACGTATCTCGGCAGACGCGGGGACAACCACCGCCGGATTCGCCGCAGCCCAGGGCTGGAACCGAGGCGTGAGCGGATTCATCCTGCATACCATCTCTGCGGTTATACATGCCTGGCACCGCTCTCCCGGCAACCTTCGCGAGGCCCTCGAGGATATCATCGCGGCCGGCGGGGATACGGACACGACTGCCGCCATCCTTGGCGGCATCATCGGCGCTGGATTGCCGCCCGCCGCGTTTCCCCAAGATCTGACCGACTCGTTCCGCGACTGGCCCTGGTCGGTCAATCTGTTCCGCAACTGCGGCGAAGCCATCCGGGCGGCGCTGAATCCGGCAACCACGGCGCTACCCCCGGTTCCCATCATTTTCTGGCCGGCCGTCCTTCTGCGCAACATCGGGTTCGCCGCGATCATCCTCGCTCACGGGCTCCGCCGCCTGCTTCCCCCCTACTGACAGACACCCTGCGCCTCTTTTGAAAAACGCCCCCGCCGGTTGTCCCGGCAGGGGCGTTTCATGTCAGGGGGATGAACCGGTCATGACCGATCGGCCCTGAATCCAGCCTCCATCCAGGCCGACGTTCCTCCCTCCACGTTGAACAGGGCAACCTCGCTTCCGACCCGTCCCGAGAGCTCGGCGCAGGCCTGGGCCGACCGGCCGCCGCGCTGGCAGATCAGGAACAGCCGTTTCTTCCCTTTCAGACGTTCAATAGAACGAGATACAAGAGCAAGGGGAATATTCAGAGCCCCTGGTACATGGCCGGCAGCATACTCCTCGGGCTCCCGCACATCCACCACCAGGGTTTCTTCATCCAGCCCACCGGCCACCTGTTTCTCGAGCTCGTGAACGGAAATCCGTCCCATACCGTCGACACCTCCGAACAGGGATATGATCGTCGAGAGAAGCTTGCCGAACATCGTCAGAACTCCACTTCCCCGACCGTGAAGGTTTCTTTCCGGTCGGTCAGCCGCATCGTGATCGAACGCCGTTTCTCGTTCGGCCGGCCGTAATTGGAGAACACGTCGACCTGGAGCGTCACGGCGCCGGACAGGGTCTGCGCGTTGCTGCCGAAGAAGTTGGTCTGGACCGTATACATCCCCTTCATCGCCTTCTTCAGCAGATACTCCTCGGGGCCGTATCCCCGGGTGAAGTCGCACGAGACGAGGCCGCCGATACCGGTGCGGTTGTACCCGTAGTAGGCCTTCTCCCCCGACGGCTCGTTGACCCACAGATCCATGTCGGTCATGTCGGCATCCCAGGTCATCACGATGCGCAGATCGAGCTCCATCGGCGTGATGAACCGGGCATCGACGCCCTTGAACTCCGTGACACCGGCCGCCTTCGCCTTCGCGATCAGGTTGTTCATCTCCTCGAGGGCCATCAGCTCGATCTCCCGGAACCGGTCATCCCAGCGTTTCTTCGCAACGACGTCCCAGAGAAGGCTCACGGCCCGCTCGAACCTGCCCAGGCGACCGAGCACCAGACCCAGGTCACGATACGACTGCGGCTCTTCGGGGCGCATCTTCAGAACCTCCTCGAAGATGCCGGCGCTCAGCTCGAGCAGGTCGCGCTGCGCGAGCCGGTGGGCCAGAATGCGCATCAGCGCCGGATTTTCGAGTTTCAATTCTGCGAGATTCGATAGCACCTGCAATCCCAGGGCTTCGTTCTTCAGGCCATAGAAGAAGTCGGAACAGTCGAGATAAAACGCGGGCGAGGTCCCGAACTCGGCCTTTTCCTTCTGGTAGGCAGCGAACTCGGCACCCGGCTTCGCCCTCTTGATCCGCTTCAGATACGGCGTATCGGGAGTCCAGGCTTTCATCGCAACCCCGGGTTCGACCGGCCGGGTCGGGGATTCGCCGCCACCCGCCACGTCCGCCTTCGTCTTTTCCTCCACAGTGGCCTCGGAAACCGCCATGGGCGCAGGCTCCGGCATCGACATGGCTCCGGACACGGACCTCATCTGCCCCGGAGCTTCGGAGGGCATCGGCCGTGCCATCCCTTCATCCGACTCGGGGGCCCCCCCCACATCCATCATCTGTTCCCGGGCCGCGGACTTCTTTGGCCTATTCAATGCATCCGGATTCCAGGCGAAGTCGGTTTTATACCACTCGATACGGTTTTTCCAGAGGCCCAGCATCTCCTCCAGCTTGCCCCGCTCGGCGTCCTTGAGATCCGAAACGCGCTTTTCCATCACCTCGAAATATTGCTTCCGCCACTCCGGCATGGAGGCCGGCGGTACAATTTCGTGCTCTATATATTGCTCGGGCCGTTCGAGAACGATCAGCGAGGTCTGGGGCGTGACGATGCCGTACTGCTTGCCGAGCGCGACCATTTCCTTCTCGTTTTTCTGTGGAAACGCCTCGAGATCTTCGAGCTTCTTCTGCGCCCAGAACCGGCGCAGCAGATCGCCTGCTCCGGCGTCGGACTGCTTCACGTCGAACGTGACGGTTTTGAGAACCTTTCCGACGGTGCCGAATTTCAGGGTGATCTTCGCTTCGGGGCCCGTCAACCGCCCCGCGACCTCGAACCGGCCCCGGGCCGACCTCTGCAGTTGGGGCACAAGATCATCGCCGCCCGTGCCCTCGGCGCCGAGGAACAGGTAAACCGGGCGGCCGATGCCCTTCACCGCCTCTTCGGGCTTCACACGCTGCAGGTTCACGTATTCCCCGCCGTTCTGCAGGGCAAGCTGACCGAGAAACGCATGATTCGCCCCGGCATCCCCGCTGAAGGCATACAGCGGAGCAGCGAACTTCGCGGGCTGGTCCTTCCCGAAATTCGAGACGCCGTCGGTGAACAGCAGATACACGTCGGGAACCGCGCCCCCGGCCGGCGGAAGCGCACCGAGCCGGGTTCCTCCGTCATAGGCGAGAGCCTCGATCGCGGCCAGCAGGGGTTTCACATCCCCGCCGGCAATCGTGAGCGTCTCCACTTTTCCGGGCTCGTTCCGGAAGGGAACGAGTTCGACCGTGACGGGCGCTGTGTTCCATGCGGCGAACGCCGCCCGCAGAAGCTCGAACTCGGCCTTGTGATCCGACTTCGCGCGCGAGCCGGAGGCATCCCACAGGATCGCCACCCGTGCAGGCTGTTTCATGGAAGGCAGATCGGCCGGGGGTTCCACGATCTCGCTGAGGCAGAAATGCGTCTCGCCCTCGGGACTTTTCTCGACAAGCACCCGCTGCGTTTTCGCATCGGGGATCGCGATCCGGAGGGTCTGGGAGAGGCTGGCCTGATCCAGCGTGGTTTCGGCGGCAAAGCCGCTCTTCCAGCTGTCGAAGCCGAAGTTCGCAAGGCTTCCGGCGCGGATTTCGGGTTTCACGCTCCCCCGCACCACCTCGACGCGCAGATGGAACTTCTCGATGGTGCCGTCGAACGCCAGCGGCAGCACGAAGAGCGATTCTCCGCCCGTTTCGGCCAGCGTCGAGACGTATTTCACCATCACCGTGCGGGTGCCGTTCGCCTCGATCGGATAGACGCGGGTCTGGAAACTGTTGCCCTTGACCTTTTCGATCAGGCCGGGGTCCACGCCGCGCCGCATCTCGGTCTCGAACACCTCGCGGCCCTTCTGCTTCTCGACGACAACGCCGTCGACGAGCATCCCGTTCACATCGAGACCGTAGCCGCTGACAGTCGCGCCTTCGGGGAGCGGAAAGGTCAGATCCCCGGCCAGTCTGCGCCCGTTGGGATTGAAGAAGGTCATCGTCAGCCGGGTCTCGGCCAGCATCCCCTCGACGACGACCTTCGCCTCGACCGAGCGGATGAGGATCGGTTTCTCGATACCCTCTCCGATCGCAAGCCGGATCAATGGCACTTCCTGGGCGATGGCCGGAATGGCACAGCCGGCAAGCAACAGCAGAATCAGCAGCAGACGTTTCATGAGACCTCTCCTCTTCACCATCGGCTTCGGGCCGGGGCGGATTGTCGGACAGTATACCAAACGCGGACCCCCACGGATGGATTCCCGCGGTCCGCTCATTCGGGAGTCTCGCGCAGCACCTCGTCATAAACGCCCGTCGAACCAGGGATCAGCAGGAACATCGCCGTCTTGAACCGCTTCGCGGCAGCCGTCAGGAGGGGATGTTCCTCATCCCCGCGAAGCCGGACGGCAAGCTCGTGGCGCTGCAAAGCATAATCGACTTCCGAGAGGGCGCGTGCCTCGTCGATGACCGTGTCGATCCGCGCTCGAACTGCATCGGCGTCGGGCTTCGTCTGCCCGGGGTGGAGCACGCGCTGGCGCTTCATCAGGAACCGCTTGGCGGCGAAGCGCAGGAACGGCAGCGTCACGCCCGATGCCTGCCGGAGCCTGTCGAGCAGAGGAGCTTCCCAGTCGCCCTCTTCCGCCTGACCGATCCGGACCGGGTCGGCCATATCCTTCGTCGGAAGAAGGCAGCAGGAAAAGCTCGAGACGAGGTGCTTCTGCGGGTTCCGCAGGATGGCATCGACCCGGTTGGCATTCCAGGCCACCAGGATATAGCCGGTGATCCCGTATGCCGCGAGGGCGTGGGACATCCCCTGTTCCCGCCGGATGCCGGGATGATGCGCGACGGGGCCAAGCCATGGAATCCTGCCCCAGCGGGGATCGTCCGTCTCCCCGTGGCAGCGGCCGCAGCTCATGGGAGTTGCCGCACGGTCGAACCTGAGGCCGGCGTTGATCATCGCCGACTCCTCCAGCCGGGCTTTGAGAACCTCCTCGCGGAACACTTCCGGAATCTCCCTGCCGGCTCGGAGAGCACGCTCGAGCCGGAGGAACGTTCCCAGGAGCGGCCCCCATCGCGGATCCCGGTTTTCCCGGATCACCGGTGGCGGCACGACAGCATCTATCATGACGGCTATTTCACGAAGAGCCAGGAGCTGCCGGCGGTCCAGCCCCAGCCCGCGGATCAGGTTGATCCCGCTGCAGCGGAGGAGCAGATACCCGCACTGGTAGAGATACCGAGCATCCGGCCCGGAAGCGGCGACGGGGGGCGTCGCACACGCCGGGGTGCTGAGCGTGATGAGCAGCAGGACCAGGCCAGCCAGCCCCAACCGGAACATCCCGGGGGTAACCGATCGCGGGGAATCCGTCACACACTCGTCCATGTCTCAGTCCTCCGGCGTCAGGATGCCGTAGCAGCGGCCGAACCAGTAAGCCAGAAGGTATCCGACGGGGGCGATCCGGCCGGGGCCGTCGCTGCCGCTGACGATGCGGCGCGGACACTCCTGCCAGATGAAGATGTGGGGCGCCCGCCGATCGATGGGGAACACCCGGTCCGCCTTGCTGCCATACCGCTCGAACCGATCCGGCCAGGGAAGAATGCGCAGCCCCGGTTCGCTGCCGTTGTCGACGCGCCGCTGCCGCTGATCCGCGGGATACAGCTCGAGGGTTTTCTTCGCCGCGGCGATCAGGTCTGCCGAAAGCGATGCCGTACCGTGGATATGCCGGATGAAGGTGTACAGGGAGTTGCCCTCGTCGGCGATGGGCAGGAAAGCCCGGTCGATCGAGTCCCGGGCCGCGGCCTCGATCCCGTTCTCGCGTAGCGTCTCCATGAGCCCGAGCAGCGCGAACTGGGTGATGTTCGTCCCGACATAGCTCCGGAGGGCATCCGACAGCTCGTCGAGATTCGAACCGGCCATCGCCCGCCAGCCGGCAGCGCGCGCGACAAGCCGGTCGGCCGCCTTCCCGAACCCGAGACCACGCGCCGCCCCGGCCCATTTTTCAACATTCTCGGCCAGCCGGCCGATCCAGGCAAAACCCTCCGGACCGCGCATACAGTCGAGGAGCCCGACGAGAATCTTCCCACGGAGATACCCGACCCCGAACGCCAGACGATGAATTGCCGGAGATATAAATGATACGATATTTTTATATCCTGGCCGGAACCGCGCCGCGGCTTCGATGAACAGATCCGTGATGGCGACATGAAGCCCGGCAACGAGGCGGACGGCCGTGTCCTCGTTGATGCCCAGGAACAGGTCGCTCAGGAGTTGGGACGTTTCCGAGGCCACGACGGGATACCGCCGGCGACCGCACAGCTCGTCTCGGAAAAATGCCTCGAGCTCGGCGTCCTTCGTGATCCGTGCGGTCGTCCCCGCCATCAGGAGCGCCCTCAGCGCCTCGCCGCCCCGGATCGGCGGGGGTTGGAACGTCGCGAGAACCGCAGCCATCGTGGCATTCCAGGGAACCGCCCGGCAAAAGGCATTCACCGGGAAGTCATCGACCCGTGCCCACTCCTCGGGCGTGATGCGGTCCTGGTAACAGTACCCGGCCGAAACGTTGAACATGCTTTTGGGCCGTCCGTCGATACGGGCGACGAGCGCGAGATCGTTCCGCAGCAGATTCCGCCCGACGGCGAGCACATCCGACGCAACCGCCGCCCGCAAGGTGGGGTCGGCAATCACCGGCCAGGCCAGGCTCCAGGCGAGAAATATCCCCGTGTACTGGTCGCGTGACGTGTCGGGATTCCAGACGAGATCCTGATCGGGAGGGGCGCACGGCCGCACATCACCACGCCCGGAAAACCAGTCGCGCCGGCCGAAAAACCTGCCGAGAAATCCGTCCCCGCCCCCCAGCAGGTGGAGCCGGTGGAACGCCTTCAGCGATGTTTCGACGGCCTCCAGAGCCTTCGGATCGTTCGTCGCCCGCCACCGGAACACCTCGGCAGCGATATACGCCCCGGTCCAGATCGTCGAGTCCCCGCCCCCCGCTGCCCGTTCGAAGCTGCCGTCCGGCCCCGGCACCGCGTCGAACACCATGCCGGCGGGGCAGTGCAGCTCGCGGATGGCCGCTTCGAACAGCATCGCCTTGTCGAGCAGCGGACCGGCAACGGCTGCCGTGGCCCCCACCAGGCTCAACACCACGAACACCAGGGTCTGACGGATGCGTTTCATCTCTGCGACTCCTCTGCCGCGCCACAGGGCGCTTCGCTCGATCCGGTCCCCGGGCCGTGCCCACCGGGCCGGCGACGGGGCCGTCTTTTGCCGTCAGTATACTATGGACAACCCGGCACGGCGCCGATACACTTTGAGCGTGTCGAACAGGAAACGGAAAAAAGCATCTGGGCCGGCGCCGTCCGCCGTCCTTCCCCCGAAGAAAACACCCCGGCCGGCGCTTCCCGTTCCACGCACGGTCGAGGATTCCTGCGGGCCGGCTTCGGAACTGGTCGCTCCCTGGTCGTGGTGTTTCACGCGGTTTTCGACGGCTCTGGCCACTACGCTGGTGCTCTGCCCCACCCTGTGGCTGGTGCTCATCGTGATCCGAAAGCACCTGTTTCCCGGCAATCCGTTCTACTGGAACCACGAGATGACGCTGACGCTGGCCTTCACGGTGGCGGGCGTGACCAGCCTTTTCCTGGCCCGTCTGCTCAACCAGCTGATCGTCGATCTCTCAGGGTATCACCCCGACATGCACGGACTTCTCTCGGGGCTTCGCGACCGGTTTCACGACTGGCGGTGGCTCGTTCCCGGCCCGTTGCTGCTGGGCGCCGTGGCCATCTCGATCCGGTATGTCACGGCCCTGGAGTTCACCCCCTTCGACACGTTGGCCGTGGATCTCCTGTTCTCGGGCTGGCTGCTGGTCGGATTTTTCTTCATGCTGAACGCGACGGTGCTGTGCGGGCGGTATACCGAGCTCGTCCGGCGTATCGCCCACGAGGTGGCCGTCGGCAAGCTCGGTCGCGCCGAAACGGGCCTGCTGAGCCGTTTCTATCTGAAGGTCGCCGTCCTGGCGACGGTGCATTTCGGCCTCTGCGTCATCATCATCTATACCCTGCACCTGGTCTACACCTATCGCGGTCTGATGTGGCCCGCCTATGCCCTGTTGCGCTGGCGGCCGGGCCTCGGCCTCGCAGGTCAGCTTACGATGCTGCTGAAAGACCCGCTGTTTTTCGAACTGGCGATCTTCTTCGGCCTTCTGGCCCTCGCCTCCCTGGCTCCGCTGCTGTATTTCACCTATCCGCAGTGGGAGGTCCACAAGCTGCTCGACGCCCGCCGTCAGGCGCTACTGGCCGGCGTCCGCAGCCGGCTCGACGAGGTCGAGCGCCGCCTCACGCCCGACGCGCCCGAAGCCGAGTTCGACCTGTTCGACCGCCGCCGGAGCGCCGTTCGCGCGATCGAGGAGATGCCGACGTGGCCGTTCTCGGGGTATGGAACTCTCGGAACCGTGCTTCTCATCGCGCTTCCC
>JAKQOH010000011.1 GCA_029565415.1 Candidatus Rifleibacteriota bacterium
CGTATCCCTGGCTTCCCATCGCCTGCACCGCGAAATCCGCGACGGCGAAGGCCGCCTCGGTGCAGTACACCTTGGCGATGGCCGTCTGGACGAACGAGGAACCCTTGCCGCCCGCCTGCTCGACCGCGCGCCAGACGTGCAGCCGCGACGCCTCGACCCGCAGCGCCGCGTCGGCGAACCGCCACTGGATGCTCTGGAAGCTGCCGATCGGCTTGCCGAACTGCTTCCGGCCCTTGGCATGCTGCGCGGCATCGTCGTAGACCTGCTGGCTGAGACCGGTCGCAATCGCGGCGACCGCGATGCGCAGCTCGTCCATGAGCTGGTCATACAGGTCGAGACCGAAGCCGTAGGCGCCGATCAGGCTCTCGGGGGCGAGCCGCACCTTGTCGAAACTCACCGGTGCCGCCTCGAGGCCGTTCATGCCCATCGTCTGATGGGGGTTGCCGATCTGGATGCCGGCCGTCTCGCGGGGAATGGCGAACAGGGATGTCGCGGTATCCCCGGCGTCCTCGGCCCGTGCCAGGACGACGATATACGCCGCGCGGCCGGCCCAGTTCACATAGGCCTTGCCGCCCGTGACCTCGAAGGCGCCGTCGGGCAGCTTCCTGCAGACGGTGGACAGGGCGCCGAGGTCGCAGCCGGCTTCCCGCTCCGTCGCGGCGATCGAGAACAGGGCCTTTGCCGAGGCGGCGGCTTTGGCCAGCTCGTTCTTGGAGGCGAAGTTGAACGCCCGCCCGTTCAGGCGGATCCCGAGGACCACCTGCTGTGCGAGAAGGAGGGCCGTTGCCGGGCTGTGCCGGCCGACTTCCTCCAGCAGCACGGAAAGCTGGAACAGCCCGAGCCCTTCACCGCCGAGATCCGTGGGCAGGAATGGCCGCAA
This sequence comes from Candidatus Rifleibacteriota bacterium, assembly GCA_029565415.1. Next base: position 881 of record JAKQOH010000011.1, read on the forward strand.
CAGTTCGCGCTCACCCACGACGGCCGGAAGATCGTCCGGCAGACGGCCGGTCTCGTCGATGCCGGCGGCAAAGCGGGCGAGTTCCTCGTCCGCGAGGGCACGCCAGGCCGTCTGGCGCTGCAAATCCTTCTCTTCGAACTCGAAGTTCACAGGGGTGCGATCCTTTCTTGTCTCGTTGCGTCCCGGCCCGAACCGGCCGGTTCGGGTCAGTAGTCCTTGGCCTGCTCCTCGCCCCGGAGGACGCGGAGTCCGCCCATCGCCAGCGCGGCCAGCTCATCCTCGCCCGGGACGACGACGACACGGCCGATCGGCTCGATATACTCTTTTATATATTCCACCAGGTGCGTGCACTTCGCCGCGCCGCCGGTGATCACGAACGCCCGGATGTTGCCCTTCAGGGCCGCGTAATACGAGCCGATCTCCTTCGCGACCTGGTGAGCCATGCCGAGCAGAACGTTTCGCGCATACTCGTCCCCCTTGTCGATCCGGTCCGAGATCTCGATCAGGTTGCTGGTGCCCAGATAATTCACGAGGCCGCCGCGGCCGACGACCATCTTCTTCACCTCGGCATGGGTATACTTGCCGCTATAGCACAGGGCCGCGAGATCCAGCGTGGGCAGCGTGCCCGCGCGTTCCGGCGTATAGGGGCCCGACTCGAGGCCGTTGCTGACATCGATGCACCGGCCGCCCTGGAGGGCAACGACCGAGATGCCGCCGCCGAGATGGGTCGCGACGAAGTTGTCCTTGCTGAAATCCCAGCCTTCCCGGATACAGGTCTGGCGCACCACGGCGCGGATGTTCAAGGCGTGCCAGATACTTCGCCGCGGCATCTCTTTCAGGCCGGAGAACCGGGCGATATCGAGCATCTCGTCGACCACGACCGGATCGACGATATAGGCGGGCATGCCGAACTCGGTGTGGAAGCCGAAGGCAAGCACCGCGCCCAGGTTGCTGGCGTGTTCGCCGTATCTGCCGCTGCGCAGGTCGTCGACCATCTGCTGGCTGACCTTGTAGGTGCCGCTGACCATGGGTTTGAGCAGGCCGCCCCGGCCGACGACGGCGCTGAGCTCCTTCGGGGCGATGCCCTGCCGGAAGAGAAACGCGAGCATGGCGTCCCGGCGCATCGGATACTGGTCAAGAATCTTGGGATAGGCTTCGAGATCGGCAGGCGAATGGTCGATCTTCGCCGTGGTCACCTGCTTTTCATTCTCGAAGAGACCGAGTTTCGTGGTCGTGGAGCCGGGATTGACGACGAGGATTCGAATGGGAGAGCTCATGGTTCCTTTCCTTGCTTTGACGGGCGGAAGCGGCTTCTTTCTGTACGGGGGCCCTTCGTGCGCCCGCGGTGGGTGATCGGGTCATGACACCGGGAGAGAACGGACGAATGGTAGCATCGCCCCGGGAACCTGTCAAACCGCCGCCGGTGCCGGGTTTACTCCCATTCTCCGGTGAGGAAGGGGTTGTGCGCCGCCTCGTGCGCCATGCGCGTCGCCGGCCCGTGTCCGGGCAGGACGAGCCGGTCGCCGAGCGGCAGCAGCCGTTCCCGGATCGAACGGACCAGCAGTGCCCCGTCGCCGCCGGGAAAATCCGACCGGCCGACCGAGCCTGCGAACAGGGCATCCCCCGTGATCACCACGTCGGGGAAGGCGAGGGCCAGACCGCCCGGCGTGTGCCCCGGCACCGCGATGACCGTGCCCGTCGCGCGGCCGACCGTCAGCGTGTCGCCGTGGCCGGCGAACGTCTCGGGCGGTCGCGCCGTGAAGGCGGCATCGAGGAACATCGAAAGGTTGAGCCGCGCATCCCCGAGCATGGGGGCGTCTTCCCGGGAACACAGGACCGGTGCCCCGGTGTGGGTGCGCACGTGTTCGAGGCCGGCGATGTGGTCCGCGTGGCCGTGCGTGAGAAAAATCCGTGTCGTCTTCCAGGCCAGCTCCTCGAGCCGGCCGATCAGACGAGGATCGTCGTCGGCCGGATCGACGATCAGACCGTCCCCTGCCTCCCGGTCGTACACCAGGTAGGTGTTGACCTCGAGCGAACCGAGCACGAGGCACTCGATTTCGAGACTGCCGATGGTGTACCGTTTGTTCATGGGGATCGGCCGCCTCACCGCTCTCTCTCGTAGATATCGGGCTTGAGCACCCCGATGAAGGGAACGTTTCTATAGTAGTCTTTATAATCGAGACCGTAGCCGACGGCGAACTCGCTCGGCAGCTCGAAGCCGCAGTAGTCGACCCGCACCGGCCGCTGGTGGCACTGGGGCTTGCTGCACAGCGAGCACACTTTCAGGCTCTTGGGGTGCCGCGCCGACAGCAGGTCGATCAGATACGACAGCGTCAGTCCCGTATCGACGATATCCTCGACGATCAGCACGTTCCGGCCCTCGATGCTCTCGTTCAGGTCTTTCAGGATGCGCACCACGCCCGAGCTCTTCGTGGCGTGGCCGTAGCTGCTGATCGCCATGAACTCGGTGTTGACGGGCAGCTCGATGTGCCGGCACAGGTCGGCCATGAACAGGAAGGCGCCCTTGAGGATGCAGACCAGCACGATGGTTTCGCCGGCGTAATCGGCGGTGATCCGGCGGCCCAGCTCGGCGATCCGGGCCTGGATCTCCCCGGTTCCGATCAGGACCCGCTCGATGTCCGGATGCGGTGATGTCGACGTCACGGCAGCATCACCCCGCGCGCCCAATCGATCGTCTTCTGCAGCCCCTCGTCCAGCGGAATCTTTGGTTCCCAGCCGAGGAGGGTTTTCGCCCGGGTGATGTCGGGCCGGCGGCGCTTGGGGTCGTCGACCGGCAGCGGCTTCGACACGATCGGCAGCGTGCAGCCCGAAAGCGCCAGGATGCGCTCGGCGAACTGCCGGATGGTCAGTTCCACCGGGTTGCCGAGGTTCGTCGGCTGCTGGTCGCCCCGCTCCATGACGGCGATGATGCCCTCGACGAGGTCCGAGACGTAGCAGAAGCTGCGCGTCTGGGAGCCGTCGCCGAACATGGTCAGCGGCTCACCGCGCAGTACCTGGGAGATGAAGGCCGGCACGACCCGGCCGTCGTTCAGCCGCATGCGCGGGCCGTAGGTGTTGAAGATGCGGATGATGCGGGTGTCGACCTTGTGATAATCGCGGTAGGTGATGGTCAGTGCCTCGGCGAACCGCTTTGCCTCGTCGTAACACGAGCGCGGTCCGACCGGGTTCACGTGGCCCCAGTAGTCCTCTTTCTGCGGATGGATTTCGGGGTCGCCGTAGATCTCGGACGTCGATGCCAGGAGCATGCGCGCCTTGTGCTGCTTGGCGAGGCCGAGCATGTTGTGGGTGCCGAGCGAACCGACCTTCATCGTCGGAATCGGCAGTTTCTGGTAATCGATCGGGCTCGCCGGCGAGGCCAGGTGATACACCCGGTCGATCCGGTCGCCGAAATAGATGGGCTTGCTGATGTCGTGTTCGACGATCGTGACGGCGTCGGTGCCGGCGTGACGCGCCAGATTGTCCCGGCTGCCCGTGACGAAATTGTCCAGGACGATGACCTTGTGGCCCAGCTCGACCAGCCGGTCGACGAGGTGCGAGCCGACGAAGCCGGCCCCACCCGAAACGACGATGCGCATCAGCGATCTCCTGTCTGCGTGATTGGAAGTGCCTATTCAATCATCCGGTCAGGGAAAAATCAATCGCGATTTCGGGAACTTTTGCCCGGCCGCGCGGTCTGTATCTTCCGAACGATCTCCTCAACACCATCGATTCTTCAGGAGGCATCAACATGAACCATCCGCTGATCGGGCGCGCCCGGCTGCGCCTCATCCTGCTCGTCCTTGTCCTGACGGGCTTCCTCTATGCTGCCGCAACGGCCCAGGCCGAACCCGGCCAGGCGGCCCGCGAGCTCCAGGCGGCCTTCACCAGCGTCGCGAAGAGTCTCAAGCAGAGCGTCGTGAATATCCGGATCGAACGCACGATCGGCGGCGGGGCCCAGGGTGACGAAGAAGAAGGTGAAGACCAGTTTCAGGGCACCCCGTTCGAAGACCTCTTCAAGGACTTTTTCCGGAACATGCCGCGCGGCCGCCGGTTTGGTCCGCGGGGTCCGAACAAGACCGAAGGCGCGGGGTCGGGCGTGATCTTCGCTGCCGACGGCACGATCCTGACGAACAACCACGTCGTCAAAGGGGCCTCGAGCATCACCGTCAAGTTCCATGACGGCCGTGAAGCCCGGGCCAAGGTCGTCGGCCAGGATCCCCAAAGTGATCTGGCCGTCATCCGCGTGAATGTCGACTTCCCCTTGCAGCCCGCCACGTTCGCCGATTCCGACAAGGTCGAGGTCGGCCAGTGGTGCATGGCGATCGGCAGCCCGCTCGGCCTCGAGCAGACGGTCACGGTCGGCGTCGTCAGCGCCGTCGGCCGTTCCGGCATCGGCGCCACGGCCATCGAGGATTTCATCCAGACCGACGCGAGCATCAATCCCGGCAACTCGGGCGGCCCCCTCGTGGATCTCGACGGCCGGGTCATCGGCATCAACACCCTGATCTTCACCGCCCCGGGGTCGGGAATCGGCTTCGCCATCCCCTCGTCGATGGCTTCCCGGGTCGCCACCCAGATCGTGAAAACCGGCTCGGTCGAGCGGCCCTATATCGGCATCACCATGCAGGCCGTCACCTCGGAGCTGGCCGAGCATTACTCCCTTCCCGACAAGTCCGGCGCCGTGGTCATGGATGCGAACTCGGACGCCCCCGCCGCCAAGGCCGGCCTGAAGCAGATGGACATCATCCGGGCGATCGACGGCAAGGAGATGAAGTCCACGAATGACGTCCAGAAATACATCCTGAGCCGCAACGTGGGCGACACCGTCACGATGGAAATCCGGCGCAACGGGGTGAAACACGAGATCCCGGTCAAGCTCGAGCGGATGCCCCGGACGTTCGGCCTGCGTGATCCCGAAGACCTCGTCCGGCAGCAGGAAGGGACGAAGGAAAAAGCCGAAACCGCCGAAACGGCTGCCCGCCGGCTCGGCTTCACATGGACGCCGGTGACATCGGATCTGGCCTCGACCCTGAAGCTCGGCAAAACGTCGGGCATCATCGTGAAGGACGTGAAAGAGGGGAGTCCTGCCGACGAGGCGGGCCTGATGCCCCGGGATGTCATCACCCAGGTGAACGGGAAGGCCGTGACGGATGAAACATCGCTGGCAGAGGCGCTGAACCAGCCTTCCGGCACGAAGAAGAGTTCGGTTCTGGTCGTGCAGCGGAATGGGGCACCCTTGTTTCTCGTCGTTGCCGAGCCGTCGGAACACTAACCCTTGTCCCTGCGCCGGCCGCTTCCACTCTATGGGAAGCGGCCGGTTTCATTTTCGGACAAGAATCGTTAACGAACTTGCCTGATCAGCCGATACACCGTCCATCCAACTGGTCGTGAACCGACCGTCGCTGATCAGGAGTCGCCTCACATGATGAAGGAAGTCGTCCTTGCCATCGCACTCACCCTCTTCTTTTCCGTCGGAGTCGGCGTGCTGTTCGTCCGAACCATCATGGAGATGCTGGAGATTCTTTTCACGGAATCCCCCTCGCAGCGGGAGCATCACGGGCAGACCGGCAAGGGGAACTGACGAGCCGGCGATCAGTTCTGGCGGAGAATGCCGTGGAGGGAGCAGCGGAACAAACGCCGCCCGTCTTTATACACGATCGAGTACTCGCCGCCATCCGGACATCGTGGTGTATCGACAAGTATTTTTTCTGACTTGAGCTTGTCCGGATCGAACTTGAACATCTTTTTGCCCGTTTTCTTGTCGTAGTACAGGATGGCGAGGATCATCGACTTCATGATCGAGAAGCAGCGCAGCTTCTGGTCTTCCGCGTAGCTCGAGATCTTTTTCAGGACATCCTGGTAGCGGCGCTGCGCCCGGCCGTATTCGGAAAACATCGACCGATGGGTCTTGATGTCGACGCTCGGGGTATTGAACGCGTTGATGTTCTGGATCAGGTTCAGGTACGTCTGCTGGAACTCGGTATGCACTTCCTTGAAGCGCACCTGCTCGAACACGCTGCCTGAGGCGATTCCGGCGGTTGCGGTGGCCGGTCGTGCCTGGGCAGGCCGGGCTGTGCGTGGGGTGGATTCCGGGGGGGTGACTCCGCCACAGCCGCACAGGAACAGGGCGAACGCCAGGAAACAAAGAACCGGTCCGCATACCAACCGCGTATGCAGACTGAGGGTGATCGACTGCCGGTTCTCGTTCTGGTGACTGTCCACGTGCGTGACGGAACATCTTACCCGCCATAGAGCGAGGTGTCAATCGGATCTGCGCCGGTCTCGTGCCGCCGGCGCCGCGTCTGAGGGTGAATCGTGCTGGCGGAGCGGATTTGAGCTGTTTGTTGAAGCACGAGGGACCCTGTGGTATACTCCAGCGACTCTTGAGAATTTGAGGGGGAAGCCGCATGGCCGACGAATCGAAGAAAACCGTATTCCGGAGGATCGTGGTTCCTGACGAGGAGAAGAAAAAATACCTCGTCGGCAACACGCCGCCGTTTCTCGGCAAACCGTTCGAATTGTCGCGCGAGGATTTCACGATCGGTCGCGAAGAGGGCCGTTCCCTCCAGATCCCGAGCGACATGGTCTCCCGCCTGCATGCGACGATCGGCTTCAAGGACGGCAACTACTACCTCGTCGACAATGACAGCTCGAACGGCACGTTCCTGAACAACAACCAGGTTGCCGCCGCGACGCCGATTCAGCTCAATCACAAGGACGTCGTCAAGGTCGACACCTACGAGTTCATCTTCATCGATTCTGCCCGCGCCGACCTGTGGGAGACCCTCAAGCCGCTCAACCGCACCGGCGCCCAGATCGTCACCTTCTACAGTCCAAAGGGCGGCACGGGGCTGACAAGCGTCGTCTGCAACCTGGCCCATGCGATGGCCACGAGCACCAAGAAAAAAGTCGCCGTGGCCGACTTCAATCTGCGGTTCGGCGACGTACTGACCTATATGGCCGGAAAGCCCGGCCTTGGTATTCATGAACTGATCCAGGATCCCAATATCACGGGCGAAACGATCGGTAAGTTCCTCCGTCAGGGGCCTTCCTTCAATTACCTCACGGCTCCCGTCAAGACGGAATACGCCGAGCTGGTGAAGGCGGATCACGTCAAGAAGATCCTCTGGAGCCTCGAAGCGAATCACGATTTCGTCATCGTCGATCTGAAGAATGAAATCGACGACGTCTCCCTCACGACCTGGGAGATCTCGAACCTGATTTACCTCGTTGCCCAGCCGGAAATCGGCCAGATGCTCGCCCTCAAGAAGATTCTCGACATCATGGGACAGCTCAAATATCCCGAGTCGAAGGTGAAGGTGCTCATCAACCGCCTCGGCCGGCCCGGCACCCTCTCGGCCGAGGAAGTGAAGGCGATCATCAAGCGCGATTTCGTAAGCCTGCCGTTCGCCCCCGAAGATGCGGTTCTGACTTCCCACGGCGGCCAGTTGTATGTGAAGGAACGGCCATCGTCAGCTCTTTCCCAGGCCGTGATGAACATTCAGCGCACGATCTGCGGTGAGGAGACCGTTGCGGCGGTCGAAGGCGGCATCTTCGGCAAGCTCCGCTCAATCCTGGGCTTCTGAACAGACTTCCGTGACCGACTACTGCGGGAAGAAGGCCGGCAACTACACCATCACCCAGAAACTGGGAGATGGCGGATTTGCCACCGTGTACCTCGCCCAGCACACCGTGCTCGAGAAGCGGGCGGCCGTGAAGTTCCTGCTCGAGGAGTGGGTCAACGAACCCGACGTCGTGAGCCGGTTCTTCGACGAGGCCCGGACGATGGAGCGACTGAAGGAAAGCCCCAACATCGTCGAGATCATCGACATCGCCAGCAAGGAGATCTGCGATCGCGAAGGGCTTCCCCCCTACTTCATCATGGAGTACATCGACGGGAAGTCGCTCGAGGCGAAGATCCATTCGGATGAGGGGTTCACGCTCGAGTTCATCGCCGAGGTGATCTCCACGGCCCTCGCGGCTCTTGCCCATTGTCACGACAAAGGCGTTGTACACCGAGATATAAAACCGAGCAATATTCTTCTCACCGCCGATGGCAAGGTCAAACTGACGGATTTCGGCATCGCCAAGGCGAAGCTGAACACCAGCAAGACGGGAAGCGGCCTCACGCTCGGCTCGACGGACTATATGTCTCCCGAGCAGGCTCTGGGGAAGCGCGATCTCGACCACCGCTCCGACATCTACTCGATCGGGGTCACCTTGTACGAGATGGTCGTCGGAAAGCTGCCGTTCATCTCCGACAACCCCAACTCCGTCGCCTTGATGCACATCCAGGAACCGCCCGTCGCGCCCATCGAGGCCAACCCCGCCTGTCCTCCGCGGCTGAATCACATCATCCTGAAGGCGATGGAGAAGAAGCGGGAAGACCGCTACCAGACCTGCGAGGAGATGATCGAGGCGCTCCGTCACATGGACGAGCCGGAAACCCCCGTCACGGCCGATGTCGAGACGGTCGATCTGGCCTCGATGAAGCCCGAGCTCCCCGAGGATGGCCTGAAAGACAAGGAGGCTGTGCCTCAACCCGGCGACGAGGGGCTGGCTTCCCGGGCCACGACCAAGATCACGCAGAGCCTCGCTTCGAAGCCGGTCCGGAACTCGATGTTCATGTTCGGCCTGGTGATCTTTTTCACCGTCCTGTTCCTGGGCATCTTCAAGGGATACAACGCCTACGTCCAGGGGACCATCTCCATCGAAACGAGCCCGTCGGGCACCGAGATCGCCCTCGACGGCAGGCTTGTCGGCACCAGTCCGATCACCCTTCCGCTGCCGCCCGGCTCATACCGGGTCGTCTTCTCGTTCCCGGGATATGCCACGGCGGCCGTCAAAGCGGATCTCCCCGAGCATGGGGCTGTCACCGTGCGTCGCGATCTGCGAAAGCTCGTTCCCAACATCGACGCGCTGGCCGGGAACGCCTTCGAGGGGCTTCCCCGCGCCGCTGACGTCGATTCCCGCAAGAGCCGGCAGGTGGCCCAGCAGACCGACGCCCTACGCCGGATCGAACGGTTCCTTTCCCAGTATGACGAGGTGCCGGCGGCCCATCTCGCCTGGGAGCGCCAGGCTGGCGGGCTCGGCTATCTGTCGACGGCCGAAGGCTACTACCGGCAGCGGTCTGCCGAACAGCCGCGCAATGTCCTTCTGATGACGATGCTGGGGCGCATCCTGCTGGCCCGCGGGAAGATGAAAGAGGCTCTCGACACCCTGTCGAACGCCTGGGCCATCGATTCGAACGATATCCTGCTGTTGAACTCGCTCGGGGACTACTTCAAAAAAGAGGGAAGCACCGAGAGGGCGCGACAATACTACCAGTTGTCGCTGTATCTCGACCCCGGGCAGACAGCAATTCTCGAGACCCTGAAAGACCTGTAGCCGCGAGAGGAGAGGGGGGAGGAACGTGGAATACAAGGTATTCGGCCGCTCCGATGTGGGAAAGGTGCGATCGAACAATGAAGATACCTATTTTGCCGCCGACCGTGACGGCGTGTTCCTCGTTGCCGATGGCATGGGGGGCCACAAGGCCGGCGAGGTTGCCTCCGGCCTGACCCGCGACGTGCTCGGCGCGAAGCTCGCGAAATTGGATAACGGTGCAAATATAGAGGCGTCTATTCGAGATGCGTTTCTCGCGGCGAACGAGAGTGTCCGCAACACCGCCTCGACGAACACCGATCAGCAGGGAATGGGGTGCACCTGTGTCCTGCTGATGCTGCGCGAGCAGAACTTCTTCATCGCCCATGTCGGCGACAGCCGCGTCTATCTCTTCCGCAAAAGCCAGCTCAAACAGGTGACCCGCGATCACTCCTATGTCGAGGAGTTGTTCATCCGGGGCCTCATCAACGAGGAAGAGAAGAAAGGCCACCCCTACCGCAACCAGATCACCCGGTATATCGGCTGCTCGGCGAAGCTCGAAGTCGATATCACCTCGGGCCCCGTCTGGAACGACGATGTGTTCCTGCTGTGCAGCGACGGGCTCACCGAAGAGGTTGGCGACAAACGGATCCAGGAGATCTTCGAACAGAACGCCGATCCCGAGGCCTCCGCAAACCGGTTGATCGAAGAGGCGCTTGCGAACGGCGGCCGCGACAACGTTTCCGTAATCGTCGTCCAAGTGACGGGCAAAAAAACCAGCTTCTTCAAAAAGCTGCTCGGCTGGTGACCCCGGGCCGGTGCCCGGGGCCTCTGAACTGCCTCAGAGCCCGAACACGTCCTTGATCATCGAGAACATGTTCCAGGTGCCCTTGTCGGCCTCTTCGCCGACCAGGCAGCGGCACAGCCGCTCCACCGACACGACGAGCGGCGAGTTTTCCGGTGCGTCGAGAACGAACGGGGTTCCCTTGTTGACCGACGGGATGACGATGTCCCCCTCGCTCGGAATGAAGTAACTGATGGCATAGCGCAGCGAATTCTCGACGCGCGACGGCTCCAGACCGAGGGTCTTGAAGGCGCGGTTCAGCACCACCTTCACCTTTTCCCGTGGAATTTTCATCCGCTGGAACAGCTCGAGCAGCAGCTTCGTGTTCTTCACGAACGTCAGCTCCATCGTCATGATCAGCATGACGAGATCGCTGATTTCCAAAAGCCGCAGCTCCAGGTCGGTGAGCTGGTTGTGGGTGTCGAGGATCACGTAGTCGTAGTTCGCCCGCAGGATCTCGATGATCTGCTCGATGAAGTCGATCCGGATCCGCTCAGCCATCTCGGGAAGCGGCGGCGGGAGCAGGATCTTGAGCCCCGACTTGTGGGTCGTCAGCTGGGCTTCTATTTTCTCCAACTTGAGCGGCCCCGGAGCGTTGTACAGTTCGTAGATGTTCCGGTCGTTGGGAAGGCTGAGCAGGATCGCCTGGTCGCCGAACGACAGGTTCAGATCGACCAGCACGACGCGCTTGCGCCACTTTTTCGCGAGCATGACGGCCGTGTTGGCCGACAGCACGGACTTGCCGGCCCCGCCCTTCACGTTGAAGAAGGTGACGATCTGGCCGAAGGGTGTCTTGGTCAGCCCCTGTTCGAGCAGAACGGTGGCTCGGCGGGTGTACTGTTCGCGCAGTTCCCGGGCGAAGCCGGCGTGAAGACCGATCAGGCGGAGAACGTCGTCCTTCGGAATGAACAGGATCTGGAACTCCTGGTATCCCACCAGGGTCGTCAGGGCCGGCGTCCCGTTGAGGATCTCCACTTCTCCGTAGGTGTCACCCGGGTCGAGGGTGAACAGGGTCTTTTTGCGCCCGTCGTGTGTTTTGATGACCGAAAGCTGTCCTTCGACGACGAGGAAAACGTCCTTGATCTCCTCGCCTTCGTTGAGAATCCGGGTGCCAGACGTGTACTTCTGGATCCGGCAGGTTTTCTTCAGCTTCTCGACTTCGCGGGTCGGAAGCGTGCTGAAAAACGGAAATGTTTTCAGATCGATCATCGCTTGAACATCCTCGGCGTGGATTTCGACACGGGCGAGTATAGATTGACAGGGCGTGTTCCTGCAACCTCTTTGATTCCCTGCCCCGTTCTTCCGCTCGAACACCCGATCCGAAACCGGTTACACCACAAATACACAAAGACACGAAAGAATACGCACCACAGAGATACTCCGTTGAAATTTCCCTCGGATTCAAGAACGCATCCGCAGATGGAGGGCAGATGAACGCAGATGAAAAACCAGAGAGGAACGAACGCCTGGCCCCCCCTTGTATCCAGTATGCGCCGCAAACTC
>JAKQOH010000171.1 GCA_029565415.1 Candidatus Rifleibacteriota bacterium
CATGATGCCCGAAGCCGTTGCGACCAGTTGCGAGAGACCGGCGCACGCCAGGACCGCGGCAGCATGATAAAGCGGCCGGTCGCCTTCGGCAAGGGGGAACGGCACATTCCCAGCGCGGGCAAGCCACATCGCGAGAAGCCGACTCCAGCGGCGGTCCCGACAGGCCACCCCGCAGGGGGCCCCCTCGAGGGGGTTCGGTCCATCCGGCTCGCTGACGATGGTCATGAGAGGATGAACGCAGGCCGCGATCCCTCCCGCCCGCTCCACCGGCTGGAGCACAGCCAGGCCCCGGCAGCCGCTCGCATGGACAACAACCCGGCCGGACAGCGGAAACTCGGCCAGCAGTTCGGCTACAGACGTCAGGGCGTCATCACGTATAGCAAGAAGTATTATTTCACTCCGGCCGGTCAGGTCTCCCGGGCCGGAGGCCGTCGGTATGGCATGCGCATCGGCGATCCGGCGTGTCTCGGCGGCATTCCTGCCCCAGATCCCGGAAACGGAGATCCCCTTTCCGAGCAGATACGGAACGAGGGCGGTCGCGAGCCTGCCCGTTCCGAGAATGCCGACGCCGATGTTCACCGGCCGCCCCGTTCGGCAGCGGCTGCCGCTTCGCCCAGGATCCCGATCCCTTCGAGCGTCAGCAGGGGTTCGACCGAGTCGATACACGGGCAGAGCGGGGCGAGCAGGGCCGACAACCCGCCCGTCGCCACGACCTTCGCCCCCGACAATCCGGGCTCGCCCCGGAGGCCTGCCACGAGGTGGGAGACGGCGCCGGCATGGCCGTGAACGATGCCAGACTGCATCGCGGCCAGCGTGTTCTTCCCCAGGAACGTATTCGGTGCCGTCAGCGGAATGAAGGGAAGGCGCGCCGCCTTGACGGAAAGCGCCTGGGCCGATGTCTTCAGGCCCGGCATGATCGTTCCGCCCACCAGTTCCCCGGCGGCGGTGACAGCGGTCATGGTGGTGGCAGAGCCGAAGTCGACGACGATCAGCGGACCGCCGAACCTCACGAAGCCTGCGACAGCGTTTGCAAACCGGTCCGTTCCGAGTTCGGCCGGGACATCGACCGTCACCCGGACTGGCGCGGGCATGCCCGTATGGATCACGATGGGTTTCCGCCCGAGGTATTCCTCGGCGAATCTCACGGCCTGGGCCAGATGGTCGGGAACGACGGAGCAGAGTGTAACGCCGGTGACCTGCGACGGCTGAACGCCATGCTGGCCGAGCATCTGGAGGACGAAAACGCCGATCTCGTCGGCTGTTTTCGGAGACACTGAAGACATCCGGAACGGCGACAGGATCTCTCCGCCTCTCCGGAGGCCGAAAACGATATCCGTGTTACCAAGGTCCACGATCAGTACCATCGATGCCTCGCTCCTCTCGCGGGCGCATCTTATACCCGTACGGGGGAAACATCAAGCTTCATCACAGGCGATCCGGGTGACTCACGATCCGCCCCTGCGCACGCGGCGCAGGCCAATTGCATGTGGGGCACATCGCTCTATGACCGTGACGCACCCTTGTATACCGACACGATTTGCAGATTTTCGCGCCCCGCGGCACAATAACGTTAGAAATCGGGATGTCCCGGCCAAAATCGAACCGGGAACCGTATCGACAGTCCGCGTCGTCAGGCGGACAATATGTCGTGGAGGGGGATTCATGATCACATTTTGTCTTTCCTCGCTTCTTCTGCTCGCCGCGTATTTTGTCTACGGCGCATACCTCGACCGGACGCTGGGCATCGACCGAAACCGCCAGGTGCCCGCCATCGCGAACCAGGACGGCGTGGATTACATCCCGATGCCCTGGCCGCGCGTCTTCCTCATCCAGCTTCTGAATATCGCCGGTCTCGGACCGATCTTCGGAGCGATCGCCGGGGCGCTGTGGGGCCCCGTCGTCTTTCTCTGGATCGTCTTCGGCGGCATCTTCATCGGCGCAGTCCATGATTATATTTCTGGATATATATCAATCCGATCGAACGGCGCGGGGCTCCCGGAGATCATCGGCACATATCTGGGAAACGGCCCCAAGCGGGTGATGATTCTGCTGGTGATGGTGCTGCTCGTGATGGTCGGCGCCGTCTTCGTCATGGGCCCGGCGAAAATCCTCGCCGACATGAACGTTCCCGGAACATCCGAGACGGCCGGCTCATCGGCATCCGGCGCCCAGCTCGAGGATCCCTTCGCGCGCGGCGCATCGGAAACATCGGCAGTTCCGTCGTCGGCGGAGCGCGGCCTCCTTGCGAAACCGCTTTTCTGGGCGGTCCTGATTTTCACGTATTACCTTCTGGCGACGCTTCTTCCCATAGATCAGCTGATCGGACGGATCTACCCGATCTTCGGCCTGGCTCTGCTGATGATGGTGATTCTGATCGTGTACCGGATGTTTTCGGGCATCTGGGTCATCCCCGAACTGACGTTCGAGAACCTGCACCCAGCCGGCACTCCGATCTGGCCGGTGATGATGATCACCGTCGCCTGCGGTGCGATCTCGGGGTTTCACGCCACCCAGTCGCCCATGATGGCGCGCACGATCACCGGCGAAGGCTTCGCCCGCCGCGTCTTTTTCGGAGCCATGCTGACCGAGACGTTCATCGCCCTCGTCTGGGCCGCGGCGGCCATCGCCATCTGCCACGGGTCGACCGCCGAGCTTCAGAAGATGCTCGGCCCGTCAGGCGACGCGGTCGTCGTCGTGCGGGCCGTGGGAAACAAGCTCGGCCATTGGGGCATGATCCTCGTTCTGCTGGGGGTCGTCGCCCTGCCGGTCACGACGGGCGACACCGCGTTTCGATCGGCGCGCCTGATTCTAGCCGAGCTGACGGGCCTGACGCAGAAGCCGTTCATCAACCGGATCCTGCTGTCCCTGCCGCTGTTTCTGATCGGCGGCTGGCTCTGTACGATCGACTTCGGTGTCGTCTGGCGGTATTTCGCCTGGCTCAACCAGACCCTCTCGGTCTTCACCCTCTGGGCATGCACCGTCTACCTGCGCCGGCTGGGCCGCAACTACTGGATAACGTTGATCCCGGCGGCATTCATGAGCATCGTCGCATCCGTCTTCATTCTCACCAACCCGAAACTGGGCTTCGGCCTCGCGCCTCTGCCAGGCTTTGTCCTGGGTCTTCTGTTCACGGCCTTCTGCCTGTTTCTCGCAAACGCCCGCTCCCGCGCCCAGACCGCTTGAGAACCGCGTACTGAGTCCTGCAGAACGAAACCGCCCGTTCGCCCCAGGCCTGGCGAAGGGCTGAAGGGCGGAGGTCTCTCGTGCTTCGACAGGCTCAGCGCGAACGGCTGCTGGTCCCCTTCAGCGAATCACCGGCGGCGGCGCAGCTTTTCGACGTACGCATTCCACGCGGCGGCAATGTCTGCTGGCAGTTTTTCGGGGGATCGTTCTATAGACTCTTCTATATCCGTAGCGGATGGACTCGCGGAGAGGCGGGCGATCAGCCGGTCCTTTCCGTCGAGAACGTCGATCGTCATCGCCCCCTTCCGCATGTATTTGCGGTAGACGCGCCGCACGGCCGGGGGCGGAATGACGACCCGGTTCGCGATCACGATGGGCGACGGATCGTGCACGATCAGCCCTTTCACGTCGGCCGGAGAGAGATAGGAGGGCAGCACGTATTCGTCGCGGTCGGCAACGTAGTCGGACAAAATAGACCGGAACTGGAACTCGGCCAGGTTCTTCAGGAACCGCGCGACCGTGTAGTATTTCGAGTCCCGCGCGATGCTGTTCAGATCCATGCCGCGCGGCCGCGTTTCTTCGATGACGAGCACGATGGGACCGTAGAATTTCGCGACGCCCAGATTCGGCGAGGTGAAGATGAAGTGTGACTCGGGGTCGGGAATGCCCGTTTTCTCGAGCATCTCGGCCTTGCCATTGTAGTTCTCGAACAGGTTCCTGAGCGACTCGAGCTTCGTGAACGTCTGCCGGAGCACCTGGACGTGCTCTCTGCGCGCCAAGTCCAGGGCCTCGGCCGACGGGCGGCCCGCCATCTCGTGCTTCTTGATGAGCGTGCGCAGACCGTGCGACTGGCAGTCGGTATCGAGCAGAAAATGGAAGCCGAGCAGTTCGTCGCGGCCGATCCGATCGGCTTTCCGCGCTCCGAACCCTCGGTAGACCTGGTCGAAAAAGCCCTTCCGGATACGATTCATCGCCGTTTCCGAATTCATCGCATACATCGTTGGAGTCTCGAACGGCGCCATCTGCACTCCTCCCGGGGGGAGAGCCGGCGCGACGGCCCGGAGCGGGGCCTGGCACAGCAATATCGTGGCGGAAAGTGCGGCGGCGAAGAGCGTATTCCTCATCGAATCCATTCCTTTCAGATATCCGGCTCGTCGGTTACGGAAGGTTGTACCGGCTGAGAAGTTTTGCGAGTTTTTCCGGGTCGTTTCCTTCGGGGCCGGAGGTCCGTTCGTAATCGACGGGGTTGAGACGGGCCACGAGGCGGCCTTTCTT
>JAKQOH010000067.1 GCA_029565415.1 Candidatus Rifleibacteriota bacterium
ACATGTTGTAAGCGACGCCGTCGATGATCTCCCAACGCTCGTCGTCAGGCCAGGTCAGGTAGTCGGCGTAGGTGAACCCGCCATTCGGCCGTGACAAAGGATGTGCCATCGTTCTCTCCTGCATCAAACGAAATCGCATCACAGTATAGAGTAAAAATCCGGGACACACACCTGATTATTTCTACCGGCCACAGAGAACATTTCACCACGAAGATACTCCGTAGGACAATCCGTCGGTTTCAGGAACGC
This sequence comes from Candidatus Rifleibacteriota bacterium, assembly GCA_029565415.1. The sequence goes on from JAKQOH010000067.1 coordinate 250, forward strand.
ATCCGCAGATGGAGGGCAGATGAACGCAGATCGGAACGAACACCGGGAAAAACCTGATTTTCTATCCTGGATACTCCATTGAACAAAAAAATCTGCTTTTCATCTGCGCAATCTGCGAAATCTGCGGATCGGTTCTCATGACGAAACCAACATACCAGACACAAAGACACAAAGGCACGAAGACAGAATCACCGCAGAGTCACAGAGACGCTGAGAGCAGCTCACCATGAAGGCACAAAACACGCGATACATAACCGTAGGAGCGGTTCACGAACCGCCCGAGCCTGCGGATCAGAATGCCAGGAAACGCGGCTCGTTATTTATGTATTTTAAGATATGATAGCGATATGCTTTTTATACTCCGGCGTCATTTTGAACAAAGACAGTTGGCTGTCCTTTGTTGAGACAAGCGGTGCCGAGGTCGGCCAGGAGATGGCGAGGTCGGGGTCGTTCCAGGTGATGCCGGTTTCATGGGCGGCGGAGTAGACGTTCGTGCATGAATATGAAAAGTCGACATCGTCCGTGAGGGCGCAGAAGCCGTGGGCGAAGCCTGGAGGGATGTAGAGGAGTTTCTTGTTTTCGGACGAGAGGTTCGTGCCGAACCATTTCCCAAAGGTTGGCGAATCGGGGCGGAGATCGACGGCGACATCGAACGCCTCGCCGCGGACGACGCGGATCAGTTTCCCCTGAGCAAACGGGGCTGTCTGGTAATGGAGCCCTCGCAGAACCCCGCGTTTCGATCGGGAATGGTTCTGCTGGACGAAAACGTCGGCGATGCCGTGGGCTTTGAAGCGCTCATGGTGATAGGTTTCCATGAAGAATCCGCGCTCGTCCTCGAACACTCGGGGTTCGATGATCCAGAGACCTTCGATCGGCGTCTCGATGAATTTCATAGCAAGCCGTTTGCAATGCGCTGGAGATACTGGCCGTATTCGTTCTTGAGCAGAGGCTCTGCGAGCCGAAGAAGCTGTGAGGCATCGATGAACCCTTGCCGGAACGCGATTTCCTCGAGACAACCGATTTTCAGGCCCTGACGGGCTTCGACGGTCTGGACATAGGTCGAGGCGGCCATGAAGGATTCGTGGGTTCCGGTGTCGAGCCAGGCCAGGCCGCGGGGAAGCTTCAGCACCTGGAGGGTTCCCTGGTTCAGGTAGATGCGATTGAGATCGGTGATTTCGAGTTCACCGCGGGCAGAAGGCTCGAGCGTCGAGGCATGCTCGACGACGGTGTGGTCGTAAAAATACAGGCCGGGAACGGCATAGGGCGATTTCGGCTGTTTCGGCTTTTCTTCGAGGCTCGTTGCTTTTCCCCGCTGATCGAAAGCCACAACGCCGTAGCGTTCGGGGTCTTTGACGGGGTAGGCGAAAATGGCCGCGCCATTGGTGAGATGGGCCGCCTCATGAAGCAGGCCGGACAGGCCGGCACCGTGGAAAATATTGTCCCCGAGGATCAGGCACGACGGTTCGCCTGCGATGAACTCCCGGCCGATGATGAAGGCTTGCGCAAGCCCCTCCGGTTTCGGTTGTTCGGCATACGCGAAGGTC
>JAKQOH010000089.1 GCA_029565415.1 Candidatus Rifleibacteriota bacterium
TGGAAACCTGGGCCTACGAAGATCGCAACCGCAACGAGACCACCGACAGCCGCCTGCTCTCGGGAACGCTGGAATACGCGCTCGATCATCGCAGCCGCATCGCCGCCACGTTCGCGCCCGAAACCTTCACCGGCGGCAGGACCGTCGGCGGGTACCGGCTGCACGGCGTGACGGGAAACGGCCAGCTCAACCTCGCGGCCTATACCGGCAAGGGCGCCTACAAGGAGAATCTCGACACGGCACGGCTTCAGATGTCCGAGGAGTACGCAACCCTGACCGTGTTCGGCGATCTCCACGAGCGCACCCGGCTGCAGCAGTCGTTCACGACGTCCGACATCTCCGACGGAAACGCGCGGCGGCGGTTCGATACCGAGATCCTGCACTTCATCAACCGGCGCGGCATTCCGTTCCTTTCGCTCCAGTTGCGACTTTCCCAGGCCAGCTTCGAAAACCAGCTCGATGCCCTCGGCAACGGGTACACCTACTGGGCTCCGCGCGACTTCCGCGGCGCCGAGATGCTCGTCGGCTGGGAGCGCGGCGTCGGCTCGAACTGGTGGTGGGGCTTCGACACCCGCTTCGTCACGAACACCTGGCGCAACGTCTCCCCCGAAACCTATCGCGAAAGCGGCGTCGGCCTGACCCTCCACGCCAGTTACCGGTTCGACACCGGCCGGATCCATGCCGAGTTCGGCAACACGCTGCGCGACTTCACCCGCGAGCGCATGCTGGGCGTCTACGGCAGTTTCGACTTCTGAACGCCGCTACCAGACCCAGGACAGCAGCCAGGTCACGAGATACCCGCTGATGAAGCCGTCGGCGAACGCCCACACCGCCCCGCGCAGGATCCCGCGCGGGGTCAGATCGAAGCCTTCGTAGACGGCAGCCACGAGCAGCAGCCAGGGGCTCGGCTCGCCGCTGGTGATCTCGGCCAGGGCCCAGACGGTGAGAATGGATGACCAGACGAAGCCGGCAAGAATCCCGATCTCGAGCGGCGTCACGACGGTTCAGACGGCCTCTTCGAAGATGACCGCGGCATACCCGACGCCGCGCGGATGGTTCATCACATCCATCGACGTCGCATACGCGAGCCGTGTCGCGCGCACCTTGCGTGAAGCGAGCGCGTGCAGGAAGACGGTGATCGGAATCACTCCGCAGATGCTGCGGTCTTCCCGGACGACCATCTCGTGGAACGCCCTGGCATCGAGCTTCCCGATCACCTCGAGTGCTTCCCCGTCGAGCCGGTAGGCCTCGTTCCGGGGCGTGTCGTGCGAGAAATCCGAGCTGACGACGCAGACGGTGTCCGCGAACTCCGGTCGGGCCAGCACACCGGCGATCGCCGCCCCCCACCGCGCACACTGTTCGAACTCGGCGAAGGCCAGCGCAAGCGGCACGATTTTCGGAAGCTGCTTCTTCATCCCATGCTGGACGAATGGTATTTGCACCTCTATAGAATGTTCGAGCTCGTGCGCCGCGTCATCCCGCGCAAAGCAGCCCGTCTCCTCGAGGGCGGCGCGCAGCGGCTCATCCGTCTCGAGACTTCCGAGCGGGGTCAGCCAGGCATCCTCGTCGCTCAGCGCCGCCAGGGCCCCATAGGGTGTATGCTTGGGACCCAGCATCAGCAGACGTTTCGGCTGCGGCCGCTCCTCGGCGAGCCGACGGTAGCCCCAGCTCGCGACCGGGCCGCTGAAGATGTACCCGGCATGCGGCACGATCATCCCCGCCAGGCGCCCCTGGGCCGGGTGATGATGGTCGCCGACGCCGAGCCGGTGCCCGTAGCACTGGCGGATCGTCTCCTCGAGCTCGGTCGGATCGTCGGGATAAAAACGCCCGCTCACGGTCGGTTCACGCATCTCTCGCACACCTCTCTCTCATGGCGCTGTCCCATCATACTACCATTCCCCCCGGAATACTCTGCAATCCCTATGAAGCCCTCTTTTCCTCCCAGAGCTGTCCATCTGCGGCATCTGCCCTCCATCTGCGGATGCGTTCCTGAAACCGAAGGGAATTTCCGTGGTTCTTTTGAAGGCACCGGAAATGATACGAGAAGGTGTATACTCTAGGAAGAGAGATCATGATTCAGAGAATCCGACAACATCTGGAAACGGCTGCGCTGCTCGTGCTGTTCTGCACGGCGGTCTGCTGCGCGCAGGCCGTTCCGCAAATCCGCATCGGCATCGAGATCCTCGGAAGCGAGCATCCCGAGATGGTTGCCGGGAAAAACGTCGCGGTGCTCACCGGCCAGGCATCGTATGATCAGTCCCTGCGCCACACGGTCGACCGACTGGCGCGGGCCGCGACGATCACCGCCATCTTCACCGCCGATCCCTGGCCCCGCCGGCTCATCCGGCAAGCCTCGGCGACGTCGGAGATCGATGCGCTGACGCAGGCGCCCGTCCATCTGATCCGCGATCCGCTCCAGCGCCCCCACCCCGCTCTTCTGAACGGGGCGAACGTTCTCGTCATCGATATCCAGGACATCGGCATCCGGTTCTTCAGCGGGGTGACGCTTCTGGCCCAGTTCCTCGAACTGGCCAAGCAGGCAGGCGTCCCCGTCATCGTGCTCGACCGGCCGAACCCCATGGGCGCGAGCACGATTTCGGGCCCGGTGCTCGACGTCCAGTATCGCAGCAGGTTCGGCGTCTACCCGATTCCGCTCGTCTACGGCCTGACGATCGGCGAACTGGCCCTGTATTTCAACAAGGTGTTCGGCCTGAATGCCGATCTGACCGTCATCGGCATGGAAAACTACCGCCGGAGCATGACGTTCCGGGAAACCGGCCTCCACTGGGCTCTTCCGTCGGAACATCTGCCCGACCCCGACGCCCCGCTCTACTACGCGACGACCGGCTTTCTGGGCGAACTGGGCATCTTCTCGACCGGCGTGGGAACGACCCGCCCCTTCCATTACATCCTCGCCCCCTGGATCGATCCCGACGCCCTCATCTCGCGCCTGCTCTCGAAACGGCTCGCCGGGGTATCCTTTCTTCCCGTCGAGGCCCGACCGCATTACGGACTGTTCGCACAGAAGCGGGTTCCCGGCATCGAGATCGTCGTCACGGACACCGCCGTCTACGACCCCGTCATGACCGGCGTCCTGCTCCTTCAGAGTCTCCGCTCGCTGTATCCCGACAAGATCCCCCTCGCGAACCGGGCCGCCGCGGAAGGGCTCGACACCCTGCTCGGCGGCCCGGCCGTGCGCGAGGCGATCGATGCGGAGAAGGATGCCGACGAGATCCGCCGCCTCATCCAGGCGACGCTTACGGAATACCGCGCCCGGCGGCGCGAATTCCTCATCTATCCGGAGGCCATGTTCCGATGAAATGCGCCGCACACCGCCCCCGGGGCGGCATGTCGATGGTCGAGATCATGATCGGCGTCATCATCCTCGCCCTGATCCTGATCCCCTCCCTGAACGTGATCATCTCCGAGACGAAGACCGTCACGGCCACCCGCGACCACACCCAGGCCTCGTTCTTCGCCCAGCAGATCCTCGAGGCCGCCCGCGCCTGCCCCTTCGACCTCCTCGATGCCGATCAGTATAATACCGACGAAAACACAAAGAAGAAAACGTTCGAATACGCCCTGAACACCAACGACGAGATCCGGAAGGGCACGATCAACGGCATCACCTACGAGGTGAAGCAGCCGAAGATCAAGTTCGCCGCCGACAAGAGCGACGCCTCGAACCGGCCGAACATGGTGTATCTCTCGTTCCGGGTCGAGTACAAAGGCCAGGACACCAAGACCCACACGCTCGACGTCTTCACGGCGATCAGCAAACGCCAGTGACGGAAAAGGAGCACGACCCGATGCGCCGCCGCGGAACGAACCTGATCGAGATCATGATGGCCGTCATCATCCTCGCCCTGCTGATGACCGCCCTGTATTACACGTATTCCGGCTCTCGCAAGCAGGCGCAGGCGGTGATGCAGGCGCACCAGACGAACGACGAGCTCCAGCGCCTCTTCGACCGGATCACGGACGACCTGCGCGAGTCGAACTTCGTTCTCGACGGCACCCCTCCCAAGGCATCGATGGCCCAGGCGAAGAATCTGAAGACCGAAGATCCGGCAAACTATATTTCGTTCCACAAAGTCACGTACGATTTTTCCCTCGAGCCCAAGAACCTGGCCACGGACCAGTGCAACTACACGCAGCTCCGGGTCACCTACAAGCTCGAGAAGGCCGATCCGGGACAGGCGACGGGGCCGTATATCCTGTGGCGCGAGACGTTGCCCTTCGACGACCGCCGACAGCAGGTTCCGGCGCAGCGCGCCCGCAAGGTCCTGATGGAGGGACTGGACGAGCTGGTGTTCTACCGCCTGGATGAACCGAACCTGCCGACGAATGGAAGCGTCTGTATACGGGCGAGGCTTGCAGGCCGCGGCAAAGACAGCCGGTATGACTCGACCCTGGTGACTTCGATCAAGGAAAGGGGGGCCGAACCGCAATGAACGGTCACGTGATTTCCGGGTGCGCCGCCCGCCGGCGCGGCTCCGCCATTTTGATCGCCCTCGGGCTCGGCTTCGTGCTGCTCGTCGTCATCGCCTCGCTCCAGTCCTTCTCGTCCTACCGCATCCAGAACTCGATCATGGAAAACCGGAACCTGAAAGCCCTGGCCCTCGCCGAGGCGGGCATCTCGTTCGCGATGACGGAACTGGGCCTCGACAGTTCGTTCCGGACGCACACCATCAAGATCGACGCGGCAAAAAAAGAGCTGGCCTGGGACCAGCAGGTAGACTGGCAGACCTCGGTCGCCAACGATGCGGACTTCTCGTTCAGCCAGCAGAACACCAGCGGCAAGGGCTCGTATCAGGGCACGCTGGGGGACGGCCAGTTCCGGTTCCGTGTCGGTCTGATCCCGTATGAGGATGATCCGCGGTCGAAGAACATCGACGAGAGCAAATGCTACTTCAAGATCGATGCGATGGGCCGCGTGGGCGACACGACGCGCAGCGTGAGCTGCATCGTCCAGCGACGGTTTCCGGGCCGTGAGTTCCTGATGTTCGACATGGAGTTCCTCTCGATCGTCTACGGCGAACCGGGCGAGACCAACATCAACAAGTTCTCGACGGGCAACCTGTATGGTCACAAGGGCGTCGAGATCGGCCAGATCCTGCTCGACGCGCACAGCCCGACCACGCCCGGCACGAAGCAGGAGCTGTTCGACATGCACAGCATCATCAGCGGCGCGGGCGGCATCTTCTTCTGGCAGCCGACCAAGGTCGAGTTCCGCGCCCGGCCCGGCATGCCGGCCGAGACGGTCACGATCCCGCCCAGCAACATCCCCTTCCCGTCCCACGGCACCTATTCGTCCCCGGAAGCCGAGCGGTACGGCGAAGTCCCGGCCGAGATCGCGGGCAAGGTGCCCACGTTCCCCGACTCGGTCAAGGAGAAGCTGAAGGGCCGCATCCTCGACAAGAACGCGATGGTGAGCCTGTCGCCGGGCACGCCCAAGTTCGCCGATCTGATGATGCAGGCCCAGAACGGCGGTAAATACATCCCGGCGGCCGAATGTACGACACAATATAAAATCACTCCCGGCTGGAACCCGAACGACGGCGATCACGTGAAGGCGGCCATCCTCGATTTCGGAAACGGCATCCACAAGGGCAACGTCACCCTTCCCTCGAACTTCAACGGCGTGATCTTCTCCGACTCGAACCTCGTCATCAAGGGCAATCCGCCGCGCGACGTGAAGATCGTCTCGAAGAAAAGCATCTTCGTCGCCGGCGATTTCAACCAGCGCAACAACAAAACCCGGAAGGAAGAGCGGTACAGCTTCCCCCAGAACTACGACGTGAACGCCATGGATAGCGAAGACTATTCCACGACGGCGAAGAATCTGCTCCTCGACGATCTGTCGGCGGGTGCCAATCCCGACGATCCGGCCAAGTTCAAGCACCATTTCGCGGCGAACGTCATCGCGAACGAACGGATCGTCTACGATTACCGCAGCCCGATCGACTGTTTCGAGAACGAGATCTACCCGTACATGAAGTTCGCCCTCGCGAAAGAACTGATTCCCGAATCGGATGCCGAAACCAACATGCTCAACATCTCGGGCTCGGGCGAGATCGATGCCGACCTGACCGACAAGGCGGCCACCAAGAACAAGATCGCCTCGTATTTCGAGAAGTTCCCCCTCTGCGACGAGAATCGCGAGAAGGAACTCGCCACCGAGTTTTCCGACACGTTCAACACCAACAAGATCACGGATGCCGACTACGAAAAGTTCTGCAACGAGAAACTGTGGGACGCCTACCGGAAAAGCTACGAGACCAACTACCTCGAACGGGAAGCGGGAAAGCCGAAGCTCGGGGTTTACAAGCTGCTGACCCAGCTCCGCGCGAAGATCTGCGACGCCAGCGGCAAGCCGAAACAGGACAAGGCCGACGACTACCTGCACTTCCCCGAGATGACCACCAACGGCATTTTCCAGAGCTGCGGGGTGCGATCGAATCTGTTCTATATGGGACCGGATTATTCGAAGCGGTATGACGAGATGGGCCGGTCGCTCGCCTGCGTCAGCGCCGGCGTGGGCCTCCAGCACTCGGACATGAAAGAGATGATCCACCGGGTGTACGGCTCCGAAGTCCGGTACGCGACCAACAAGACGCTTCCCCGCATCACCGGCCCCTCTTACGCCCCGCCCACCCGCCGGAAACTGTATGACCCCACCCTCCCCTCGCTCGACATCGGCGACGGAAGCGGGGATATCGCCGCCTTCGTGATCCTGACATGGAAGGATCTGCGCGGCTCCCCAGCCGAGTACACGAACTTCTGAGAAACCCGGGAGGGGCGAGCTTGCGCACGCCCCTCCGGTTTCCGTGAATCCGCGAAGCCGCCTTCCTAGCGACCCCGCACCCAGGCGCCCGCCGTGCGACACGGATTGATTCCGTTCACCATCGCCCGGATGGACCCGGCGGAACCGCGCCATCCTGGCGCTGCCGGTCCATTTCCAGCCTCGTGCTGGTCGGGCGAGTCGGTCACCCGGGATTTTGCGATCATCCGTGTTCGCACCATAACCTGCCTCCTTGTTTTCGGGCCGTGAGGGGGGTTATCCCCAACTCCTTATCTCTATGATTATCATCGTCACCGCCAATACCCGTACCCAACCCGATCATTCGATCTTTTCTCGCGCAAACACCTTTTTTCCGCCGTTTTTCGCCAATTATCGACCCACATTACCCTCGTCGCATCTTTTTTTTGAACGATCCAAGCAACCCGGGCGCATCGCGATGCGCCCCTACACGTCCTTGATATACCCCCTGAGCCGTAAGGGCGGATCGTGATCCGCCCGCCTCATCGATCACTCGAGGGGGAATGACGTCCTTGATATACCCCCTGAGCCGTAGGGGCGGATCGTGATCCGCCCGGGTGGCATCCGCCCACCCCATCAAATATTCGAGGCGATACGGGGAGCCGGACGGAAAAACATCGGGTATCTCAAAGGGTGTTCGTATTATCATTTCATCTATGGGATCGAGTGTGAGGGAGATCTTGTCGCACAAGGCCGGGAGGCTGGTGTTTCTTGCGCTCTGGCTGGGGTTGCATGTGTTTTGCCGGACCACGTTTCTGAATGATCCGGGAACGTTCTCTCACACCGCCTACGGCGAAGCGATGCTGCGACAGGGCAGCCTGCTGCGGGCCGACATCTTTACCAGCAGCCGCCAGGGCCAGCCCTGGATTGCCCAGCAGTGGCTCGGCGAGATCGTGATGGCCCTGCTGCACCGGATCGCCGGGCTCGACGCGCTTCTGCTGGCCGCCAGCCTGCTCGTCGCGCTGATCTTCAGCTTTCTCTGGCTCAGACTCTATGAATCCGGCATGCACCTGCTGCTGACGGGCCTGCTGCTGGCGTTCGGCCTGGCATCTGCCTCGATGCAGTTTCTGGTGCGGCCGTTGCTGTTCACGATGGCAGCCCTGGCGTGGCTGTTCGCCCTGCTCGTCGATGTCGAGGCGGAGCGCCGGCCGGTTTCCCACCTTTGGCGCACGCTCCCCGTTTTCTGGCTCTGGGCCAACATTCACGGGGGGTATCTCGGCGGGTTCGGCACGCTGGGCCTGTGCGTCGCCGGCTGGGGGATCCTGTATCTGAGCGGCCGTCGCGGCCCGATCGGAAACGGCCGCCACCTGTTCACCGCCCTGGCCGTCGTTCCGGCGGCGGGCCTGATGTCGGTCCTGGGCCCCTACGGCATCGATCTGCCCCGCACCTGGGCGACGATCGTCGACTCGCCCCTCGTGCGGCAGTTGATCGTGGAACACCTGCCGTTATATAGCGATGCCAATGCCTTTGCCCCGACCTTGCTGGCCATCGTGTATCTCGTGTTTCTCATCTGCTTCTCCGGGCGTTCCCGCCTGGAGGATCCCCTTTCCAGTGGCAATCCGGGCGCATCGCGATGCGCCCCTACGGATTCTCGCGCCGGCACCTGCGCCGCCGAGGCGGATCGTGATCAGCCCCAATGGGGCTGCCCAGCCGGCACCGTCCGGGTTTCGTGGCTGGTGCCGGTCGTCTGGTTCCTGCTCGCCGTCGGCCGGGTGCGCCATGCGCCGCTGTTCGGGATCACCGCCGTCATTGCCTTCGCCGAGATGTACCGGGCCTCGCCCTGGCCCGAGAGCATCGGCTCATCCAAGCCTCTCTACGGCAGAGTGTACGGCCGCCCCGCCCCGCGTCTGCCATTCCGGACGGCGCTGGTGCTGCTCGCCGTCGGCCTCTGGCTCCAGGCATCCGGCTCGGCGCTGCCGCTGCTCGGCCGGGGCTGGGCGGTTCCGGCGACGGACCGGTGGCCGATGGAGCTGATCCCGACCATGCGCGTCTTCGCAGATCGCACGGCGCCCGCCGCCTCGGTCTACACCGAGTTCAACCTCGGCTCGTGGGCCGTCGGCGTCGAACCCCGGCTGCGGGTCTCGATCGACGACCGGTGCGAACTGGCCGGCGATGCGCTGATGCGCGAATACGCCGCCTCGGCCTCGGATACGCGGCTCATCGCCTCCTGGGTGGCGGGATTCGGCGCCCGGGCCGCCCTCACGACCCCGGACTCCCCCTACGACCGCTGGTTCCGAACCGCGTCCGGCTGGCAGGTGATCGCGACGGCGGAAGCCGGCATCTGGCACGAGCGGTCCCACTCCGTTTCCGAACAATGATCCCAGGCCGCGCTCAACCGCTCCCCCCCTTGCCGGATCCGCTCCCGGCGTGGTAGTATCGCACCGAGAAACGGACATATGCAGGAAGAACGCTGCCCGCTTTGCATGCGCATCAAACAATATGATATTTCGAAGCAGACGTATTACCGGTTCCAGAACACCGAGCGTCTGGTGTGCGACTCTTGCGCGAAGGAAGTCGAGAACCGCCTTCGCCCCACCTGGCAGATCGTCGCAGGCCGGGTGTTTCCCCGCAGCACGAAGAATGACTGAGCGGCCGCGGTGAGCCGCTCCCTCACCCCCAACGAATACGCGCAGTTGCGCGATTTTCTCGCGCGCGAGTTCGGCCTGTTCTTCGACGCCAGCAAGGTCACCTTCCTGGAAAACAGGGTCATGCCGTTCTTCGAAAAGCTGCGCTGCGTCGACATGAACGGCCTGATCACGGCCATCCAGCTCGACCAGGGGCGGCGCACCGAACTGCTCGACGTGCTGACGACGAACGAGACCTGGTTTTTCCGGCACCCCCGGCATTTCGACATTCTGCGCGACGAGGTGTTCCCGCCGCTCATCCGGGCCCGCGAACGCGACCAGAAGAAAGCCATTGCGATCTGGTCTGCGGGCTGTTCCATCGGCGCCGAAGCGTATTCGATCGCCATCACGCTCCGGGAAGTCCTGCGCGATCCATCGGCCTGGAAGATCACCCTCGTCGCGAGCGACATCTCCTCGCTGGCTCTCGAGCGCGCCCGTAAAGGCATCTACTCGGCCCTCGAACTGAAGCTGCTGTCCAGCATGCTGCTGACCCGGTATTTCATGCCGACCGGCTCCGGCGAGTTCCGGATCAAGCCCGAACTCGCCGGGATGGTGAGCTTCGAGCAGCTGAATCTGCTCGACACCTGGCCCCAGCGGCGGTTCGACATCATCTTCTGCCGCAACACGATGATCTACTTCAAGGAAACGACCAAGGCGACGCTGACCGAGCGGTTCTACCAGATTCTCGAGCCGGATGGCGTTTTTTTCACCAGCGCCACCGAAACCCTGCACTGGAAGGGCGAGAACGAGTTCGAGAAGCTGTTCCTGCACGGGGAATACATCTATCACAAGCGACCGGCCAGCAAGAGCTACGTCTTGTACCGGTTCCACACGCCGTCGGATCTGCTGCGCGCCCTGAACCTGCTGGTGAAATACAACTACGAATACCAGCTTCTGAACGTGCCGCAGCCGACCCCCGCCTCCCCTCGCAAGGCGCTGTTCGTGCCCAAGGTGCTCCAGCCGAAGATCGACCAGATGTTCGACGAGGCCCGGCTCCGCAGCGCCGGCTGCGAGGAGTTCCGGAAATAACCCTACACCCTCCGGCCCCCTTTGCCGATAAACGGGAAAGGGGGACCATATGCTCGAACCGTCCGTTCCGTTCGTCCGTGTCCGTGTGACGGTCGTGCTGCGCCATGCAGACGGCCGGCTGTGTTTCGTGCGGCATCTCAAGCAGGGCCGCCGGTACTGGCTCCTGCCCGGAGGCGGCCAGCAGCCCTTCGAGCCTCTCGAGGAGGCAGCGCGGCGCGAGATTCACGAAGAGCTGCGCATCTCGGTTTCCGGACTGAACTTCCTCGCGATGCGCGAGACGATGAGCAGCGCGGCCGGCCGGCATATCCAATTCCCGATCTTCGAGGCCGTCGGCCCCGACTTCTCGACGCTGGAGCCCGGTGAGGACCCCCGCGTCGAAGGCATCGACTTTTTCACGGCGGAAGAGCTGGCCAACCGTCCGATCTTCCCGAACATGGAGGATGACATCCTCAGGCTGGCGCGCGGAGAGCGGATAGCGCCGTTCCGCACCCTGGAATGGGTTCCCTGAGCACCTGGAGGCGCGTATGATCGACAGGAAAAACGAACAGATCATCACCGATTGCAAGAAGCGCATCGCGGCCAATCCCCGCGATTTTTTCGCGTATTACCAGCTCGCGCGTGCGCTCGAAATGACGGGCGAGACGGACAACGCGATCGGCGTCTATCGTGAAGCGCTGGCGATCAACCCCAAAGACGCGTATGCCCACAACTTTCTCGGCCTGGCCTACCGGAACAAGGGCATGGTCAACGAGGCCCTCACCGAGTTCAAGAAGGCGATCATGTTCAACACGAACTATGCCTTCCCCTATGCGAACCTCGGGATCATCTACAAGCAGAAGGGCATGTTCGACGAGGCGATCATCCGGTTCAAGAAGGCGATCTCGCTCAAGCCGGATTTCGCCTTCTCGCATCTGCAATTGGGCCTGATCTACAAGCTCAAGAAGCTGTACGACGAGGCGATCATCCGGTTCCGGAACGCGATCGATCTGAACCACGATTACGCCTACGCACATTTCGCGCTCGGTTCGACGTATCTCGAGATCGGCCGCGCCCGCAAGGCTACGGTCGAGTTCAAGAAAGCCGTCATCCTCAACCCGCAGGACTCGTATTCGCTGAGCCAGCTCGGCCGGGCGATGATCCATCTCAAGCAGTACGACGAGGCGGTCTCGGTGCTGCGCCAGTCGGTCGAGCTGAATCCCGACAACGCGTTCACGCACCTCAACATCGGCCTCGCCCACTTCCACGCCGGACGTCATGACGAGGCGATCGAGGCGCTCAAGCGCGTGCTCGACATCAGCCCCGACCTGGTCGAGGCCCGGGTGATGCTCGGCCAGGCCTTCCTGCGCAAATCGATGGACGACGCGGCCCTGCAGGAGTTCCGGCGGGCGCTCAAGACGGATCCGAAGTATCCCCGGATTCATTTTCACATCGGGACGGTGCTGCGCAAAAAGAACGAATCCCAGAAAGCCATCGACGAGTTCAAACTCGAGAACGCCGTGAACCCGAACGATGCCGAGCTGCACTTCAATCTCGGCCTCGCCTACAAGGATCGCGGCATGCTCGACGAGGCGGTCGGAGAGCTGAAGCGGGCGCTGTATCTCGACGCCGGTCTCTCCCGTTCCCACGATATGCTGGGCGAGATCTACGACGTGAAGGGCCAGTGCGACCAGGCCGTCTCCCACTGGCGCAAGGCCGCCGAGCTGCGCAAGAAGGGCGAGGCGCGCGACACGGTCGAGAAGCCGCCGGTTCCGATGAAGACCCGGTCCGAACTCGACCTGATGATCGAGCGGTACCGCGCCGAGGTGCTGTCGAACCCCGACAATGCCGAGGCCCATTACAAGCTGGCCTCCGCCTTCAAGAACAAGGAGATGTTCGACGAGGCGATCATCGAGTTCCGCAAGGTGCTTTCGCTGAACCCCTACGACTCGTTCGCGCATTATAATCTTGAAGTTATATATCGCCTGAAAGGCATCGACGACCAGAATCTCGTCCGGTGGAAGCGGTCGGTCTCGATCAATCCAGAGAATGCCGGCGCCCATTACCGGCTCGGCCTGGCGTTTAAGGAAAAGGGCATGCTGGACGAGGCGATCCGCGAATGGGAAAAGGCGATCGCGCTCGACCCCGACTTTTCGCACGCGCACTTGCAGCTCGGTATCGCGTACAAGAGCACCGGCCATTCGGACGAGGCGATGAAGGCCTGGAAACGCACCGTGGAGATCGATCCCGAGTTCCAGGAAGCGTTCATGCACCTGGGCAAGGCGTATCTCAACCAGGGCATGCTCGACGAGGCCGTGACGGCGATCCAGAAGATCATCCGGCTCAAGCCCGACGACGTCGAGAGCCGGTTCATCCTCGGCCTGATCTACAAGAACAATGGCATGATCGAACAGGCCCGCGACACGTTCGAGGCGCTGCTCGGTGTGAAGGAAGACCACGTGCCCTGCCTCGTGAACCTCGGGGCGGTGTACAAGAACCTGAATCAGCTCGAAAACTCGCTCAACTGCCTGATGATGGCGGTGCGGCTGGACGACAAGCAGTTCTTCGCCCACTACCTGCTCGGCACGGTGTACCGTGCCCTGGGGGTGTTCGAGAAGGCCGAGGAGTCGTTCAAGAAGTCGATCACGCTGAATCCCGACGATGCGTTCTCGCAGTACAGCCTCGGGGTCATCTACAAGAACTCGGGCCGGCTGCCGCTGGCGATCAAGGCGTTCTCGCGGGCGATCGAGCTCGATTCGGACGACGGCTACTCGTTCTCCCACCTCGGCCTCTCGCTCTATGAGCAGGGACAACTGAGCGATGCGATCAACGCGTTCCGGCGGTCGGTCGAGATCAACCCGGAAGACACGTATGCCCTCTACAACCTCGGCATGGCGCTGATGGATGCGCACGACACGGATGCCGCGATCGAGGTGCTCGTGAAGGTCGTGAACCTCGCGCCCGAGGATCCGTATGCCTGCTTCAACCTCGGCCAGGCCTACGAGGAAAAAGCCCTGATGCCCGAGGCAAAGGCCTGCTATCTGCGGGCGCAGCAGCACGCGCCGAAGAACAGCCAGATCTCGCGGTTCGTCCAGGAAGCCGTGGCTCGGCTCAAATAACGGGGGGGAAACCGGATGCGCGCATTCCTCAGGAATCATGCCCTGGTCGTGCTTTTCGCCGGCCTGGGGGCGCTTGCCGCCCTGATCGGATGCGATGCCGACAACAACGTCACCCCGCGGGAAGGCGAACTCCAGGGAACGGTGTATTCCAAAGCAGGGAAAGCCCTTTCCGAGGTGCTCGTCAGCTGGGCATATGACCCGACCAGGTGGGGGAAGAGCGGCACCGACGGCACGTTCCATGTCTCGGGAGTCGGATTCGGCGAACAGGTGTTCGTCGCGCAGAAATCCGGCTACCGCGCGACCAGTTTCCGCGCGAATATTTTCTCAGGGGCCATTTCCACGATTTCGAAGGTCGAGATGGAAACGGCCAGCTTCGATTACCGGAACATCAAGGTCGAGGAGGTTTCCGCCACCCACGCCGTGATTTCGTGGCAAACCACCGACTATACCAACGGCCTCGTCGAGTACGGCGAGTCGGACGCGTTCGGCAGGTATGTGAACGAGCCCCAGGGAGTTTATGCCACGACGCATCGGGTGACGATTCCCGGGCTCAAGGCGGCGAAGCAGTATTTCTTCCGGATCGTCGCCTCCCGCCAGGGACGGGAGTCGGAAACCTCGGTGACGGGCAGCTTCATGACCCTCTCGACGCTCGAGGACGCGACCGTGCCGGCGCCGCCGGCCGATGCCGCGATCGCCGTTTCCGAAATTCCCAACCAGGTCACGGTGTTCTGGGGGGCAAACTCCGAAACGGACCTGAAAGGCTACCGCATTTACCGGTCGGAGCTGCCGTCCGTCGGGTATTCGCTCGTGACCGACACGCTCATCGCCAAAGGGCAGGAGCGGTTCATCGACACGACGGTCAAGACCGGGATGAAGTATCACTACCGCGTCACGGCGGTCGACCAGGCGGGGAACGAAAGCGGCCCGTCCGAGATCGTCTCGATGGTCATCCCCGGCCAGGTCACGGAGCATGTGGCATGGACGCTCGCAAACAGCCCGTTCGTCCTTCCCGGCGACCTGACGGTGACGGATATCGGCAAACTGACGATCGATCCCGGCGTCGTGGTGAAGATGGCGGAAGCCGATTCTCTACGGGCAAACGACTCGGCGAAGGTCGAGATCCGGGTCGAGGGCGGGGTTCTTGTCGCAAGCACGAGCCGGGAACAACCGATCGTCTTCACTTCCGATGCCCCCGTTCCCTCTGCCGGCAACTGGGGCGGCATCACGATCACCGACTCCGCCGACGCGTCGACGGCCCTGTGCGGCGTCACGATCGCCTATGCGGGCACCGGCCTGAAGCTGGAAAAAGCGCTCGGCAGCTTCCGGAACGTCACCCTCGATCATTGCACGCTTGGTCTCGAAGCTCGATCCTGCGACGGGCTCTCGCTTGCCGGGTTCCGATCGACCTACTCCCCGACCGGTATGAAGCTGGTGGAGAACACGGGACTGACCCTGCAAGACTCGAGTTTCAGTCATGGGCAGACCGGTGTCGATGCCAGCCGGAACGAAACCTCGACCTACTCGGGCAACAACTTCTTCGATTGGTCAGGGGTCGGTCTGTCCTGTGGGGACACCGGCGGCACCGTGAACATCGTGAACAATCTCTTCGTGACTGCCACGGGGCTCGGGCTGCGCGTGATGGAGCAGGCATCGACGATTCGGTACAACACCTTCGATGCGGCGTATGGCATCCAGGTCGTGAACGGCATTCCCATCATTGAGAAGAATATCCTCGTGGCCCAGAGAAGCTACACCGGCCAAGGATTCAAGGGGATCGAGAATATCGGCGGCCAGACCACACCTCCGGTTTTCGGCCCGAACGATGTGTACGGCTTTCCCGACGGCAGCAGCCATATCGGGTGTGCCTCTGCATCGGGAAGCCTTGCTTCCGCCCCGCTGTTCGTCAAGGATTTCGGGGGTGGAGCGAATGATTACCGGCTCGAGCAGCCTTTCCCGTCGAGTACCGATCAGTGGGGAATTCAGCGAACTTCGGCACCGGAGTGAGGAATACCGCACCGGAATATCTCCCCAAATTTCGCGGCATAAATACCTCGCAAGTATTTTCCAGCCACAGTGGTTTTTTCGATTCGTCCTATGGTATAGTTCTCATTGAGAGGTCGATCCGGTTGCCGCAAGGTTGGCACACGGGTTGCACTAACTCAAAGTGGCACGCAAGCCAAAATCGAAGCAGGAGGAACTCATATGAATCTGATTCAGCGCTTTGTTCGGGAAGAAGAAGGCCAGGGCCTTGTTGAGTACGCTCTGATCATCGGCCTCATCGCCGTTCTCGCCATCGTTGCTCTGTCGTTCGCGGGCAACAAGGTCAGCGGCATGCTCGGCTACATCGGCACCCAGCTCACCACTGGCTCCTAATAGATCACAAGGCCTGCAAAGGCCCAATCAGGGGGGGAGAAATCCCCCCCTGTTTTTTTGTCGTCATTTCCAGTAGTTCCCGCACTGCCAGGGTTTGAACGAGTCGATGCAGGAGAACGTCGAGGCGAACCGGCGCGGATGTTCGGCCGGGTAATCGTTCATATCATCGAGCATCCCGGGCAGATGCGGCAGGGCAAGCGACATATAGGGAATGAGCGCGGGATCGAAGCCCATCATCCGGGCCGCGGTCGCATCCACCGCGAGAGGGTCGGTGCCCAGCACCAGAACGCCCATCTGCTTGGGAGTTCCGAGGATCGGTCCGTCACCTTCCATGCCGACGATGCCGTCGACGACGATGAAATGCGGCGGCATGGTCAGGGCCAGGTCGACGATCGAGTGCGGAATGCCGCGGAAATGGAGCACGTTTTTCGGCCATCCGTAGACGATCCCGGGCAGATTGCCAAAGAGGTTCTTCATCGACAGCGTGACCCCCATCCAGTGATGGGTTTTCATTTTCGGCATGCTGATCACCACATCCGCCCTGGCAAGGGGCGCAGCCACATAGAATGCATCGAGGCCGGTGTACCATCCCTTATTCGGAATGCGCACGAGCTCCCCATGGTTGAGGTCAATACACCTCACCTGGGTCGGCAATGCCTCACGAAGGGTACGGTTGTAAATCGAAAACCACGGATCGCGGCGATGGCCGGGCGCCTCGCCGACCGTGACCGAGGCGGCGCCGAGGCGGAAACAGGCATCCGCCACCTGGGCGATCAGCGAAGGCTCGGTATTGATCGGGCGCCCGGGGTGACACTCGACGAAGTTCGGCTTGATCAGGACGTTTTTCCCCTTGAGGGCCAGCTCCTCGCGAAGCATGATCGAGCCGATATCTTTCGCATACTCCTTCCGGTAATCGGGCGCGGAAAGCACCCAGACGCGGCAGCGGCGGTGCCAGTATCTTCCGATCACCGCTCCCAGCCCGACAGCGCCGGCTGCGGCGAGAGTCCATTTCAGGAACGAGCGCCGATTCATTCCCTGATCACCCTCCTGTTCCCCAGCGCCTGAAGGGCGAGGCCAAGATGGACGGCATTCAGACGCTCGCCGGTCATGAGATCGAATCGCTCGGCAAGCCGGGAGCGGATGTGGGAGATGGCTCCGGATTCGCAGAGATCGAGAGCGAGAAGGCTCAAAGCGAGGGAATAGGGAGACTCCTGTGCTTCGGCGTCCCGTTCGAGAAACCCGATGGAATTTTGCAGGGTTTCAGCCGGGACATGGCCTGCCAGAGCCATCAGAGCATAGGCTGTCGTATCCGGAAAGGGGATGAGTTCCTTTCCGAAGGATTTCTTGCTTCCGTAGTTCCAGCCGCCGCTCGGGATCTGGCGATCGAGCAGGAGCGACCGGCCTTCGACGGCGCGTGGAGCATCGCGTTTCCCGGCTGCCTCGAAGGCCAGAACGCCCCAGGCCGTGGGCTCCACCCAGGAAAAAGCGCCGTCGGTCCAGGGCCAGCCGACAAGGGAGCCGTCGAGTTCGCTCTGATTCGTATTCTGAACGGTGATCGAGGCGAACCGCTCGAGAAATGCCAGCGCGGCCGCTGCCTGGGCTGTCCTCCCCGCCTTCGTCATGACGAGCGCATAGGGAGCCGTGAGCCAGGCTCCTTCGACCGGTGCTGCCGGCGAACCGGTCACCGAGCCATCGGATTTCACGACCGTGGCAAGCCAGTCGAGCGAAGCGACAAGCTCGGTGGGATCGACGGTTCCCGAAAGTCCGGCAAGAACGGCATGAATCGTCGGCTCGACCGAGGCCGGGCCGTTTTCGAAATACGGGAAGCCGCCTTCCGGGCGCCGTAACGCGAGCAGACGCCCCCAGTGGCTTTTCCAGAGTTCGGTAACGTTCGGCATGCGGGGTGATTCTAGCATAACTGTTCCGGAATCCCCATTCCAAAAACCGACCATCCCGTCTGCCCCGGAAATCTTTCCATCCACATTCCATGGCCGGAGCTTCTGTGTTACTTTACACAAGTGACCGATAGAGATGGCATCGGATTTGCTATCTGTTATTTGGGGAGATCACTATGAAAAAGAAACCATATATCCGGCGGAGCTCCCGATCCGGCCAAGGTCTCGTGGAATACACCCTCGTGATCGCGCTGGTCGCGCTCGCGCTGATTTCCATCCTGACGGTCGTCGGTCAGATCATCAACAGTAATTATCTGGCCAATTTCGGGAAGATCCTCGACTCGGTCGTTCCGTCCGGAAGTTGAACGATTCCCCTCCCCCCC
The DNA here is from genome assembly GCA_029565415.1 of Candidatus Rifleibacteriota bacterium. Next base: position 18,223 of record JAKQOH010000089.1, read on the forward strand.
TTGACAGCCCCCGTGCCCGGTACTAGAATCGGGAACACTTCGGGGGTATTTTTATTGTGAAAATCATCAAACTCGTCTCCATCATCGTCATCATCGCCTCGGTCGTGGCTCTGGGCGCCTATGCCGGCAAGCAGATGTTCCGCATGCTCGAGGAAAAAAGCCAGGCACCCGTTTCCCCGACCGATGTCAAAACCGTCCAGGCGGCGCCTGAAGCTACCGCCCCCTCGTCCGCTCCATTGGCGACCCCAGCCGATCGTGCCGCGTCGGCCGTTGCAACCGCCCAGACCCCCAAAGCTCCGCAGGCATCTGCGGCAAGCCCTACGAAGCCCCTGCTCGGCGACGAGGTCGCATATGCCCTCGTGAAGGGCGTCAAGGTGCGGTTCGAGCCCTCCCTGACCTCGAAAGAGATGATGCGGGTCAACCAGGGCACGAAGGGCTTCGTCATCGAGCACCAGGACGGCTGGACCAAAATCAAATGGGATTTCAACAAGAAAATCGGCTGGACGCGTGACGATCTGCTGCTGATCGGACCGCAGGAAGTGCTGTCGACGATGGTGGACAACAACGGCAAGCTCCTCTCGGACCAGACGGTCGCCAGCGCCACCGCATCCGCGGTCGCCAGCATGACCGCCGCGCGCATCCAGGCGGCGACGAAGAAAGCCCAGGCGATTGCCCAGACCGTCAGCTCCGCCGTCGCGAAGCCGGCGAAACCCGCCGACACGGTGAAGGGGTATGTCGCCGGAGGCAAACTCCCGGAAGAGGGAACGATCACCGCCGATCCAGCCGCCAAGATCCGGATCAAGCCCGACACCCGGGCGGAGCTTCTGGGGAAAGTGCCGAAGGGCGTCGCGGTGAAGATCCTTTCGGCAAAGCAGGTTGGGAAATATATGTGGTTCAATATTTCCTTCAACAACGGCCGCAAGGAAGGCTGGACCCGGGAAGACAATCTCCAGTTCTGACCCTCTCGACCGTTCCAGATCAGTTCGGTCGGTTCACCCACGCAGACGCGCCGTGACCCGGCGGTTTCGCAGTGCCTCTATGTCTGGCAGAGGGATTTTATTCCAAGAACCGATCCACAGATGACACAGATGACGCAGATGAACGGGATGAAAACAGTCGTCACATCGTTCGGATGGAGAAGACCGTTCCTTCGCTCTTGATGGTCATTCCCACCGGCCCTTTCTCTGCCCTCCATCTTTCGGGGACGGCCCTGAACCTTCCGATTTTTCAGGAGGTTCTCTGCGGTGCGTCCCCTCTTTCGTGTCTCGGTGTCTCGGTGTCTCGGTGGTTCGTCGGCCGTTCAAGCCGGACGCGGAGCCGTAAAGAGCGGAGCAGGAAGAGGGGTCAGGGCTCGCGGGCTTCCCCCAGCACGATGCCGCGCCATTCCCATCCGCCAGGGAACCGGTGGATGGCGAACTGGACATTGGTGAAGCCGCCTTCCATCTCGGTCCAGCCGTGGGTGTTGAGATAGATGACGTTTTCTTCGGTATCGACGGCACGGGAGGCGACTTCGGTCTGGTTGGACCAGGTGATCGCAGCAGCCCGGTGTTTGGCGAGAAACCCGAGCAGATCATCGCGGGCCGTCGTCTCGAGCTCGCTCTGCCACCAGCCGACATACACGTCGACTCCGGCCAGGAGTTCCCCGAGAAGCCTCGTGTCGGTCGCGGTGAGGGCCGAGGCAATCTCGCGGGCGAGACTCTGCGGGTCCGGCCGGGCCCAGGGACGCTTGCCGCCTGTCGTGATCCAGTCGAGCTTGGCGCTGATCAGTTCGTGGAACGTCTTCTGGCTTTCCTCGTCGGCAATCTGCTTCCCGAACTCGGTGTCGAGCCGTTCATACCAAGGCCGGGCAGCCGCGAGATCACCGGCATCGCAGAGAAAATTCGCCAGAGCCAGCATCAGTTGGGGAATATTCACCAGGGAAGCCGATGTGCGGTCGTTCAGCGCCCCCTCGAGGATCGTTCGCGCCTCGGAAGCCTGTCCCCGGGATAAAGCGTCGTAAAATCCATTTTCCACGGCAACGGCCGGATCGACCTCGTCCCCGGCCGGGTCTGTCGTGGAAACCGGTTCGGCACAGACGACTCCCGCAAAAAAGAATCCTGACAGGATCAGGCATCGAACGGCATTCACCCAGGACATACATCTCTCTCCCGCGGCGCGATTCATGCGCACCGGTCGGCGCCATCTTACCCGTGCCGATCCTGCGTGTCAAAGAATTTCGGTCACTCGAAACGCCATGCATACAGAAGACTCGACCATCCATCCGTCCAGGCGGCTCCCGGAGGCCCCGCCACGGCCCGCTTCCACGGCCTGCTCCGGGCCAGTCCCCCGAAATCCGTCTGGTGACGGGCCAGGAGCACCCATTTCGAGCTGAAAACATAGCGGGCATCCTTCTCATAATGGAGTTGCTCGTCGTCTCCGGGATCATACCGCGCCGCGAGGGCCTGGGCGCCGAGAGTCGATGAGATCGCGCCCAGCACGGGTTCCAGATCGAGATACCGATTCGAGACATGGAACAGCAGGAGGCCGCCGGGCGCCAGTTTCCGCAGATACAGGGAAACGGCCTCGCGCGTGATCAGATGCAGGGGGATCGCATCCGACGAGTAGGCGTCGAGAATGAGCAGGTCATAGGCTCCATCTGCGGCCATCCCCAGCATCAGCCGCGCATCCCCGGTGACGACCCTGCATCGGGCGGGCGAATCGCGAAGATGCGTGAACAGCGCAGGGTCGCGGGCGATCCGGACGATGAGGGGATCGATCTCGTAAAAGGTGAACTGCTGCCAGGGGCGGCCATAGGCGGCCAGTCCGCCGGTGCCGAGTCCGACGACCGCAACGCGCTTCGCCCGACGTCCGATCCGGAGTTCCCGGAACACCTGCCCGACGGGGCTTTCCCGGGAATAATAAAATAGTGGATAATACCTTTCCTTGCCGTCGCGCAACTGGCCACCGTGATGGATGTTCCCGTGTTCGAGGAGGTGATACCGCCCGGCATCGGCAGAGACGACGCGAAACGTGCCGTAAAAACTTCGCGCGCGGAACAAGACTTCCTTCTCGCCGCCCCCGGGAGCCAGGATGCAGCCAAGCCAGACGGCGAACGCGATTCCCCAGAGAGGCTGAAAATGACGAGCGCTCCAGACGAGGAGCCCCGTCACGCCCAGCGCCTGGAGCAGGGTGAGCCCGGAAGGATCCACCCCCAGAACTCCTTTCAGCCACATCAACACGATTGCAACCCCAGCGATGACCGGCCCCGCCCATCTGCCCCATGAAGCGGGACCTCGACTCCCTCCGCCGACAAACGCAGCAAACAGGGCCGAAAGGGCCAGCACGAGCGGATACTCGGCATGCGTCGTGAACAGCCACGGGGCGGCGAGACTGTTGAACATCCCGCCCAGGGCGCCACCGATCGAGATGACCAGGTAGAACAGGGTGAGCTGATTCGGGGCAGGCCGGGTAGCGGCGACCTTCCCGTGCAGGGCCAGGCACATCACGAAGAAGGCCCCAAGATGCACCAGGATCCGAAGGCCGATCGGGCCGGACGGCCCCAGGGTCACGACGGCCAGCAGGAGGGCGTAGGCTGCGGGCATCGTGGTCCCCGTCCCCTCTCCGCCCGACGGGCGGGCGAACACGATCACGAACGAGAGCAGATACAACGCGAGCGGTACGACCCACAGCAGCGGCACGGAGGCCACATCGACGGTGAGATGGGCCGTGACCCCCGACAGCAGGCTCGCCGGAATGGCGCTGCCGCCGAGCCAGAGCAGAAGGCGCAGCCGTGGAACCTCGCCCTTCGCCGAATCCCGCTCGTGCGGCACATCGGCCTCGGGCTGGTGCCGCCGTGCCAGGGCGACCATGCAGAGACACACGAGGCCGAGAAACACGAGGAAGCCGGCGCTCCAGGCGCGCACCTGGCTTTCGAGCGGCAGAAGCGGCTCGAACAGCAGCGGGTAGGAAAGCAACGCCGCGAGACTCCCGATATTGCTATAGCTATAGAACACCCACGCATCCTCGGGCCGGACGCCGGACATGCCGACGAACCAGCGCTGGAGGAGCGGCGTGGTCGAGGAAAGCAGGAGAAACGGCAGCCCGATTCCCGTCACCAGCCCGAGCAGAAGCCGCCCTTCGGGGGGCGAGGAAAGGTCGGCGAGATACCGGGCCGGCGCCGGATCGACCGGGAGGAACAGCGTCGCGGCCAGCAGCAGCAGGAGATGAACCGGGGCCTGCCGGACCGTGCCGGCGATGGCGATGCCATAATGCGTGTAGGCGTATCCGGCAAGGAGGGTTACCTGGAAGAACGTCAGGCAGAGCGTCCAGACGGATGCGGCGCCGCCAAGAACGGGCAGGAGGGCCTTTCCCGCCATGGGCTGGAGCAGGAACGCGAGAAAGGCGGCCATTCCGGCCGTCAGGGGAAAAAGAAGTCGGGTCAGCGGGCAAAGACCCACGAGTCGTAGGGCGATTTCACGGCGTAGGATTTCCTGACGGCATCGAGCTTGTCGACGACGAACGAGACCGACACCTTGCCGCGCTTGAGGCGGAACTTCTCGAGCCCCCACGGACCCGTCGCCACGCTGCGGCGGAAGAAGAATTTGCCTTCGACGGGCTGTTTCCCCGGCCGGGTGACCGTGATCTCGCGTTTGTGGCCGCGATCTTTCAGCACCGCCTGCATCTTCATCGTGACGCCGTTGATCTCGATGCTCTCGACCGGCTTGGGCTCGAAGTCCGGGCGGCGCAGCTCCGTCAGAAGGGCCAGCAGATCCTTGGCCGCCGACTGGTGCGACGGCTCGAACCCTTCGAACCGCGCGTAGATCTCGGATGTCGTTTTCAACTGAAACGGCGCCCGGGAGCAGGTCTGGTTCAGGCGGAAGGCATAGTATTTCTTCGCTTTTTCGGGATCGCGCACGCAGGCATGGAAAATGATCTGGCTCTGCCCGTCGGGAAGTCCCTGGAAGTAGCCGATCGCGCAGCCAAGCTGCTCAGACGCCTGTTTCACCGAGCCGCGATACTGGGCGTTGATCTCGAATGCTTCCCAATCCCCCGCCACGGCGCCCTGGGCAAAGGCTGCCAAGAGAACCAGGACGACCCCGGGCAAGAACCATCGGCCGCATCTTTCCAAACACCTCATCCTCTGCACTCCTTCAGAAACGTTCTTTGGACACTCTACCATCGCAGGACTGGAAAATGCACCCCGGTTCGGCTAGATTGGACGGGTATGAACCCAAGCCGGAGGAATCGTTCGGCGGCCGGGGGGTGCCCCTCCCGCGCGCCGCGGCTCGGCGTTTCGCTTCTCGAGATGATCATCGTCGTCTCGATCATCTCGATTCTCGCCCTGCTGGCGCTGCCGACGGTGGAACTGTTCGACATGAAGGCACGGGAACGGCTGCTGCGGGACCGGCTGTATGACATGCGGCTCGCGATCGACCGGTATCGCAGCGCCCGCATGAACAACGTGCCCCCGGCCTGTGTTGCTTCGCTGCTGGTGGCCCTTCCCGCCACCGAGACCCGTTCACGGACCGAGGAAGGGCCCTTTCTCACGCTCGGCCAGACCAACAATCCTTTCAAGCCGAAGGACGATATCTTCTGCTGGGATCTGAGGTTCGTCGCCACGAGCCCGGCCGCAAGCGTCTGGCTGACGAACCAGAGTCTCACCACCGTCTCGAATGGCGCCGGGTATTATCTCTATGACGTCCGCTTTCCGACGGATTCCGCTTTCATCGAAGGCTGGCACACGGCCTTCGACGGCACCCGCTACTCGACCTGGTAGAAATCTATGAAGGAATATTATATGTTATCATATTCTTCAAGCAGGGGCTTTTCGCTGATCGAGCTGATCATCGTCGTTGCGGTCATCGCCGCGCTCGTGGCGCTGGCGGCCCCCTACTACACCGACTACGTCGCCCAGAGCGAGGTCGCCGTCATGAAGGCGAACCTCAAGGCGCTGCGCAAAGCCCTCATGGAATACCGGGCCGACAAGGGGAAATACCCGTTGACGGCGGAGTTCGGCGATCTGGCCACCACGACCCCCAGGCACGGATATCTTCTCTCGATTCCGACCGATCCGCTGAAATCCAACCAGTCGATCGCCAGTTGGGGCTACACGAGCGCCGATGGGAAATCGTATAGCCTTCACGCCGTATACGCCCCCTACATGAACGAATGACGGGTGTGGGGCGGATACGGGGGGCGATCCAGCGATGCGTAGGGGCGCATCGTGATGCGCCCATCCGACACAGTCGCGGATTGGGGCGCCATGGCCGGGATCACGTGCGCGAACGATCGAGGCGGGCCAGGTAGGTGCGCGGGAGATCGGCGGTGAGGCGGACGGTGCCCTCCCCCCACTCTTCCTTCAGGATTCGCCCCAACAGCCGGATTTCCTTCAGCTCGGGGGCCGAGACGGGAAGCTCGAGTTCGACGGTTTCGAACGAGACGGCCATCTTTTCGGCCATGCGCTGCCGCAGTTCGTCGAGATTCTCGCCAGTGCGCGCCGAAACGAAGATCGCACCCGGGAACAGGGCCTCGAGGGCTTCGCGGTTGTGCGGCACGCCCCGGTCGATCTTGTTGAAGACGACGATCCGGTCGGGGCTTTCCAGTTCCATCTCCTGGAGCACCTGCTCGACGGCGGCGATGTGTTCCCGGGCCTGGACGTTCGACACGTCGCAGACATGGACCAGCACCTGGGAGTGCCGCACGCTCTCGAGCGTCGCGCGAAAGGCACGCACGAGACCGTGGGGCAGCTTCCGGATGAAGCCGACGGTGTCGGACAGGATCGCCCATCTCCCCCCGGGCAGCTCGACGCGGCGGGCGGTCGGGTCGAGTGTCGTGAACAGGCCGTCGCACACCTGGACGCTGGCCCCGCTCAGCGCGTTCAGAAGCGTCGATTTGCCGGCATTCGTGTAACCGACGAGGGCGAACAGCGGGGCGAACCGGTCGGTGCGCTTTCTGCGCTGCACCTCGCGATCCTGGACGACCTTGTCGAGCTCGTCGCCCAGCCGCTTCAGCCGGATCTTGAGGACGCGACGATCGGTCTCGAGTTTCGTCTCGCCGGGGCCCTTCAGACCGATACCGCCGCGCTGCCGCGACAAACCGCCATACCCGCCCGCGAGCCGCAGCAGCATGTATTGGACGGCCGCAAGCTCTACCTGGAGCTTCCCCTCCCGAGTCGAGGCGTGGGCGGAAAAAATGTTGAGGATGATCCCTGTCCGATCGAGCACTTCGCAGCCGATCCCCTCTTCCAGGCGGCGCACCTGGAGAGCCGTCAGCTCGTCGTCGGCGATCACCTGGACCGCGCCGGTCGATTCGATCAGCTCCGCCACCTCTTTCATCTTGCCCGATCCGAAGTAGCTGGAACGGTCGAACCGGGCCCGTTTCTGGACCACGCGGCCGACGATGACGCCGCCCGCCGTTCTGACGAGTTCGGCAAGCTCGTCGAGGGAATCGTCGAGTTCGGTGTCGGACAGTTCGGGCGTCTGGACGGCGATGGCAATGATACGGGGTTTATCCGGGCGGGTCGGGTGCGTGGTCATCGGACGAGGGGCCTCCTGGCCCCGCAGGCGGCACAGAAGCGGCCGCGCGAATCGGCGGGAACGGCGCCGCAGAGGGCGCACGGCTCGTCGCTCCCCCGTTCGGCCCGGTCGAGTACGAGAACGCGCACCCAGCCCTCCCGCAGCAGCGCCGCTCCGAACACGAGCATCGCGGCCAGCAGGGGGATCGAGGTCGAGGCGACGGTGCGCATCGCGATCATGTTGAAACTCCCGTGAAGAACGGCGGCTCCGAGCAGGCCGCCGAGGAACTGGACGTATCCGCGCCAGGTGGCCGCGCTCTCTCCCGTCTTCGTCCGTTTGCACAGCGCGAGGGCGGCTGCCCAGCCGGCGAAGCCCGAAAACAGGACGTGGCCCGTGGTACTCAGCGGGATACGGGTCAGGAGCACGTCGGCCCCGAAGATCGATATATAGTCAATGCTTTCTGCCGCCGAGAAGCCCAGACCGGCGGCAAGCGAGGCGAGAAAGATCGCGGTCGACCGCCAGAGACTGCCCATCCAGCCTGCACCGGCAATGGCCGCGCCGAGCTTCATCGTCTCCTCGAGCCCCCCGACCAGGATCACGGCAACGGCAAACCGCATCCAGAACTCCTCGGAATCGGCGAGCAGCGATCGCAGATCGATGCCGAGCGCCGCCTGAAGCGCAGGATAGAACACGAACTTGAGAGGCAGGATCGCGAACGCGCCGGCAATCCCGCCCGCAAGCGCCCCTTCCCGAAGGACGGGGTCGGCGAGCGCCGTCCGGAACAGCCAGACGAACACCCCGACCGGCAATGCCGTCAGCAGGAGGCTGGAAAGAGGGAGCGGGATCAAGGTTTCGGCTTTTTCTCGAGCCTGATCAGGTAGAGGCCCTTGCGGCCTTCGCGGTCGGCATGCGCGATCAGGCCGGAGCCGTCATGGGTCCAGATCGGCCGGAACGCATCGGCCGAGCCGAACGTCGTAACGGCGAACTCGGTCCCGGAGTCGAGGCGGCGCACACGGATCACGTTCCGGCTTCCATCGTCGCTTTCCGAGCGCACGTAGGCAAGCCAGCGGCCATCGGGCGACGGGTCGGCAAGCCAGTTCCGGCTCGCCTCGCCCACCAGCGGTTCGGGCTTCCCCACCGGATCGATGCCGAGCCTCATGATATGGGACACCTTCATTTTCTGCACGATGCGGGTGAAGACGATGGATTTGCCATCCGGCCACCAGCGCGGCTCGCGATCGTCTTCCGGGCCGGAAGTGAGCTGCACGAGGCCGTCCCCGTCGATCCCGACCAGCCAGATGTCGTTGGAGCCCTTGCGGTTCGAGGTGAAGACGACGAACTTCCCGTCCGGCGACAGGGCAGGCATCATGTTCTTGTGGCCGCCATCGGTCAGGGCACGGTGCTGCTGGGTGATGCGGTCGAAGACGAAGACCTGCTCGTCCTTGGCGCTGTCACTGGAGAAAACGAGCTGCTTTCCGTCTTTCGAGAACTCGGGCGTCCAGACGTTGCCGGGCCAGGAGAACAACCGCACCGAGCCGGTCTTCCCCTTCAGCGACCGGAAATACGCCTGGTATTTCGGGTTGGCCGATCCGGCCGCGCGATTCGAGGCGAACAGCAGGCTGTCGCCGTCGAGCCAGAGACTTCCGTGATAATTGTTCCCTTCACCCGTTTCGAGTTTTTCGAGAGCGCCGGGAGCGAGATCGGTGTCGGGAAGAGGCTCCGGCGTGGCCGGCGGGGCCATGACAGGCTCCGAAGCCGCAACGGGAGCCGTTTCGGACCCGATAGCGGGAACCTCGTCTCCCGCAACCTCCGCGGCTTCGTCGAATCCGGCGGGGGAGGCGATGTCGGGAGCCATCGAGGCAGAAAGAGCCGTCATGGCCGTCTCCGTTGCAGTCGGGACAGGCAGGCCGTCCGCGACCGTCCGGTCGGTGGGCGGAAGCTGCGCCATCGATGGGGCTCCGGGCTGACCGGGTTTGAATACGATTGCGCCCGGCGGCACGATGCCTTTCTTCCCGGCAGGGAGGTTCGGCTGGACCCCGGGGGCCGGGGGCGAGACGCGCTCCCAGGAGGGATCCGACCAGGGCTCGGCCGGCGCCGTCGCCGTCTTCGGAGCCCCGCCGCCCGTGAGCAGGTCGAGCAGGGAATGATCCCAGGAACGGCCGCGGAACACGAGGCTGTCGAACACGCTGCCCGTGAAGGCGCCGGCAAGGAAGATGAACAGGCCCAGGAGAAGCCGCTGCCGATGCCGCTGTCGCCGCTTCTGGGGGGTGTCGCAGGCCGGGCAGTTGACGGATTTGGCCGGAAGCTCCTGGCCGCAGCGGAAACAATACATGGGCTCTCTCCTGATGAATTTGGACGGCCGCATCATACCGCACCATCCCGGTTTCCCACAACAGCCGACGGCATGCCCGGAAGGGGCGTTGGAAAAAAACCTCCCGACAGCCGATGAACCAGAAAGAATTCCAAACGAGGTGAGCACATGGACAATCAGCTCCGTCGCCGGATCGGCAATCTGTTCGTCATCGGGTATCAGGGCCTCGAACCCTCCCCGGAGGTTCTCGCCTTCGTCGAAGAGTGGGGAATCGGCGGCGTGATCGTCTTCGCCCGGAACCTCGCGGATCCTTCCGCCCTTCCCGGCGTGCTCGGCCGCTTCGAGTCCGCCGCGGGCCGGCGGCTCTTCACCTCGATCGACCAGGAAGGCGGCCTCGTCATGCGCATTTTGAGCCAGGGCAGCCTGTTCCCCGGCGCCATGGCGCTTTCGGCATCGGGGGATCCGGATCTGGCACGGCGCATCGGAGCCGCCGTCGGGGCCGAGATGCGCGCCCTGGGCCTGAACTGGAACCTCGCCCCCGTGCTCGACATCAATCATGCCGGCAATCCGGGCATCGGCGCACGCTCCTTCGGCGACACCCCGGAGACGGTCATAAAATATAGCAAGCCATATATCTCCGGGTTGAGAGAGGGCGGCGTCCTGGCGTGTGCGAAGCACTTCCCCGGAAAGGGGCACGCGAAAGTGGACTCGCATCTGACGCTGCCGGTCATTCCCTACGACCGCGAGCGACTGCTCTCGTTCGAACTGGCGCCCTTCAAGGCCGCGATCGAAGCCGGGATCGACGCCGTGATGACGGCCCATGTCTTCTTTCCCGCCTTCGAGCCGGCCCCCAACCTTCCCGCCACCCTTTCCGAGGCGGTTCTCACGGGCCTGCTCCGCCGGGAGCTCGGGTTCAAGGGACTGCTCATCACGGATGACCTCGAGATGGGCGCGATCACCGAGGCGTTCGGTGTGCCCGACGCGGCCCGACGCGCCTTCCTGGCCGGGGCCGACCAGTTGCTGATCTGCCACGATCTCGGCCGGCAGCGTGAAGCCGCCGAGGCCATTCTGCGCGAAGCATCCACATCGGCGGCAGCGATGCGACGGCTCGAGGAAAGCCTCGCCCGGATCGAGACCGCCCGGGACCGCCTCGCCGCATCCGCTCCGCCTGCGCCGCTCGACCGTCTTGCGGCGTCGCACGCGGCTCTCGTGTCGGAAGCCCACGATCGTGCGGTGCTGGTCGATACGACGGCCGCCGGGGATCTCCCCCTCGCGCCGGCAACCCCGCTCGTCGTCGCCTGTCCGCATATCGCCTCGCTCGTCCAGGTCGAGGAGGAGCATCGCGACGCCGGCCCGTCGGCCCAGTTCCTCGAGGCGTTTCCCCACGCCCGGTGCGTGGTGTACGAGCCCAAGGCCGGCCGGGACGAGATTCTGCCGCGCCTGCGCGAAACGCTCGCCCAGGCCGGCCCCGATGCCCGCGTCGTGCTGCTTTCCTACAATGCCCACATCTTTCCCGGCCAGGAACAGGCGTTCCGGGCCATTGCCGCCGAACGGCCGGGAACGATTCTCGCGGCACTCCGGAATCCCTACGACCTGGCCGGCATTCCCGAAGCGACGACACGCATCGCCACGTTCGGCTTCCGCTCCCCTGACATCCGCAGCCTCCTCGGGCTGCTGCTGGGCCGGCTTCCGGCGCGGTGCGACGGCTGGCCCGTCCGTCTCAGGTGATCCGCCGCGGACTACGCCGGCCCCTCTTCGGTTCCGGCGCCCGCCTGCCGATAGATATCGAAGAACGATATCTGTACAAAACGGAGGCAACAGCCATGCTCGAGCTCGAAATCAAGATTCTCCTTCTGACGATGGTATATTTCGCCGGATGGTTCCTGTTCGAGAAGGTGTTCACCGCCGCCTGGGACCGCTGGGCCGCCCAGCCCGCAGCCGCCCCCCGCGTTTCGTCCCGCCTCCGGACGCCCACCCTGGCATCCGTCACCCCCCTCGATCAAACCTTCCGGTACATCCGGGGTCTGAAGAATGCCGACTGGCGCGTCCGCCGCATCTCCTGCGTCCAGCTCGGCGACAAGCGCGGAACCGCCGTCGTCCAGGCGCTCATCGAAGCCCTGAACGACCCGAAGGAGGAAGTCAGCATGGCCGCCGGCGAGGCGCTCGCCAAGATCGGCGATCCCGCCGCGATCAATGCCATGCAGGAACATCTGCGCAAGCTCGACACGAGCCTCGACGGCACCTGGGAACAGTACAAAGCCGCCTGATCCCATGTCGGCAGAACCGCAATCCCGATCCCACGAGCCCGTCGCCTCCGCCGAGGCGGCGGGTTCTTCTTCCCCCCCTCCCGTTCCGCCCCAGCCCGACCCGACCCGCACGACGCGGGAAGTGGGCCGCCGGCGCCCGGATGGCGCAGTTCAGGCGGACCAGTCGTTCGGCGGGCTGGTGAAAGCCGTTCTGGCAAGCCTGTTCATCTGCCCGGGCTTCGGCCACCGCCGCATGGGCCGGCCCACGGCGGCCTGGATCGTCCTGGGCCTCTTCCTCGTCTCGTTCGCCTGGCTCGGCACCTCGCTCAACCACCTCGTGCAGGAATCGGTGAAACAGCTCCAGACGCACAAATCCGCCGATCCGTTCGCCATCGTGCGCAAGATCGAGACGATGTATGCCGAGGATCCCGACGTCGACCAGGCCCTCAAGTTCCTGCTGCTGGTCTATTTCGGCGCGCCCCTCGAGCTCCTCTGGCACTGGCTCCGGCAACCCTCCCCGGACAAGTGATCCGCGCTCGGATCCCGCGGCGGCGCCGGATCATCCCGACATTTTAAATATATTTTGTAATACATATTCTACACTGTAGTTCATGCGGGGCCGTGCCGTTCACGCGACAGCTCTCCCGGCGGGCAACGGCATTCAAGGGCAGGCAGTCCCTTCCCTGGGCGGCGCGAGCGATTGACGGGTGTTCCGCACCGGTGTAAAGTGGCGTCAGAAACCCATGCGCGCGATTCTTCAACGGTATCCGATCATCCTGTTCACGGCCGGGGTCATCCTGGTCGTGGCCGGCATTTCCGCGACCCTGCGTTTCATTCCCGCCGATGCCCGTCTTTCGTGGACCGCCCTGGCAAGCCTGGGCTTCCTCGTCTTCACCTCGCTCCTGCTGGGCATCGTCAGCTTCTGGTGGCACACGCTGCGGCAACTGGACACCTCCCGGCCCGACGCCGCAACCGCTCCGACACCCCGGCTCGATCTCTCGGATCTGTTTTTCCAGACGACCTCGATCGTCGGGTGGTACCAGAACAATCTCTCCCGCCTCCACGGCAAGTTCGCGGACGTCGAGCGCATCTCGCACCTGCTGAGCTACCTGAACTTCACGGCGGATCTGCACCGCCAGATCCGCATCGCCCTCCAGTTCGCCCAGGAGTTCTTTCCGACAGGCACCCTGCTGGTCTACCTCCACGCCCCTACGGCTCCCCTGGAATTCGCCTGCGGAACACGCCCCCGGCGCGGCGATATCGCCCCCGAACTCGCCCCCGACGATCCCCTCGTCCGGCAGACGGCCGAGATCATCCGACAGGAGATCGATCTCGACAGCCTCGCCACCCAGGACTGGAAGAGCTTTTCCCTGCCCCTCAAACGGCGCGTCGAGCCCGCCGACCTCTCGATCCTACCGCTCCTCGTCTGGAACCGCATTCTCGGCCTGGTCGTCTTCATGAATGCCGAACGCAAGGCGCTTTCCGAAGACGAGAAGGTTCTCGCCTCCCTCTTCAACCGCCAGCTCGCCATCAGCATCGAGAACCACCTGCTGTATCGGGAGAACATCCGCCGCGAGCGTCTCACCTATGAAGTCGACGTCGCCCGCACCCTTCAGACCTCCTCGCTGCCCAGCCAGCCGCCCCTGCTGCGCGGCTTCGACATTCACGCCACCTGTATGCCCTGCCATGAAATCTCCGGGGATTACTATGATCTGGTGCCTCTTCCCAACGATCGGCTGCTGGTCGCTGTCGCCGACGTTTCGGGAAAGGGGCTTCCCGCCGCCCTCTTCCTTTCGAAGATTCAGGCTCTGGTCCGGGCCATGGCCGACTCCCTGACCTCCCCCGGCCAGCTCCTGAGCTTTCTGTCGCGCCAGTTGTCGAAAGACCAGATGGGCTCCCTCTTCGCCACGATGATCATCGCCGTCTTCACCGCGGACAGCCGCACCGTGGTCTGCGCGAGCGCCGGACACTGCCGCCCCCTCGTCGTCCGCACCGGAAGCGGCTTCGTCGAGGAGGTCGAGTTCGAGGCCGGGATCCCGCTCGGCCTGTTCGAGCAGGAGGAAAACGCCTATCCCGAGCGGTGCATCGAGCTTTTGCCGGGCGACGGCGTGTTCCTCTACACCGACGGGGTGATCGACCTGCTGAACAGGGAGCGCGAGCGATTCGGCGTCGAGCGGCTCAAGACGGCCCTCGACAATGCCCCCGAAGGCAAAGCATCGAGTTTGGTGTATCATGTCATGGCCGGTATGAACCGGTTCAAGGAAACCTATCCTCATGAAGACGACATCACGATGGTCTACGTGAAGTCGGAGAAGGCAAGCTCATGAACGAAACCTGCGACATTTTCGAAAAATACGTCTTCTTCAGCAGCCGCAAGGACCGCGAGATCCAGGCGAACGTCCTCGAGACGATCCTGGCCATGCCCCTCGGGAGCGTCTCCGTCACGTGGTCCGACCGGCCCGACGAGCAGTACTCGACGTTCAACGACCGCACGCGCAAGATCCTGCTCAACCTCGACAAACCAGACCGCATCGAGTCGATCCGGGGCGAATTCGAACTGGGCGGCACGTTCGAACTGCGCGGCCACGAGCTCTCGATCGCGATTCCCGCCGAGCAGTACAACTACGAGGTCGTCGATTCGATGAAGCGGTTCCTCTCGCCGATCTTCCCGCTGTGCGTCTTCAAGAACCCGTATATCTGGGGCGTCGACCTGTATGAGGATTACGAGCGCGACCATTTTTTCGCGGTCCGCCAGTACAGCGCACGCAGCCAGCATCTCGAGGATCCCGAACTCGACATTTTCCGCCGCGACGACGGGATCGTGTACAAGCTCCGGTTCCATCTGCGCGAGGAGCAGCCGATCGACACGGGTATCCACCATCTCTCCCCGTTGTTCGAAGGGCTTCTCGACTCTCTCGGGAAGCGCGCCTACGAGGGTCTCGAGGTGATGCATCGTTACTGCACCGACCGGCCGGCGTTCCGTCAGGTCGAGCCGCGCACGAAACTCGGCAAGGACCTCAAATCGGTCCTCTCGCCCCGCTGACGAGCTTCCCCGATGCCGCCAGCCGCGCCCTACAACGAGGGTCTCCTCGACGAGGTGATCGACGCCTGTATCAAGTTCCTGCGCGATCACCCGAGGCAGCACGAGGTGTTGTTCTACCTCGGCAACGCCTTCTACCTGAAGGAGCAGTATGACAAGGCCTCGTTCTGTCACGTCAAGGCGGTGAACATCAACCCCAAGAACCCGGTCTACTACCTGCATCTCGGCCACTCGTACCGACGGCTCGGCGACCGGGAACAGGCCGTCGCTGCCTACGAGTCGGTCCTGACGCTGAATCCGCGGTTCGCCGACGCGCATTTCAACATCGGCCTGCTGTTCTACGAAAACCGCTCGTATGACAAGGCCCTGGCGAGTTTTTCGAACGCGCTCGCGATCAATCCGCGGTATGCCGCCGCCCGCTACTACGTCGCCCGCATCCACCAGGACCAGGGCGCCTTCAACAAGGCGATGGTCGAGTACCGCCGGGTGATCGAGGATCACCTCGGCGACCGGCTCGAAACCGGTGGGATCACCGTCGACTTCGGCCTCGTCTTCACCGATCTCGGCCTGCTCGACGTGGCCGAGCGGGAGTATCGGCGGCTGCTGCGCGACCATCCCGAGTATGCCGATCTGCATTACCACCTCGGCATGGTGCTGAAGAAGCAGGGCAAATCCGATGCGGCGATGGACGAGTTCCAGATCGCGATCAGGCTCAATCCGCACTACATGGAAGCGCGGCGCAAATACTGGGAATCGGCGCGATGATCTGCGCCGTTGACGGCTGGATGAGGTAACACACCATGTTCAAACGCAAAAAGATCGGCGAGATGCTGATCGAGGCCGGACACATCACTGACAAGGAACTGAACATCGCCCTCGCCGAGCAGAAGAAGCGCGGCAAGCGGCTCGGCCAGGTCCTGATCGAGCTGGGCTACCTGACCGACGCGAAGCTGCTGCCCGTGCTCGGAAAGCAGCTCAAGGTGCCGTTCGTCGACCTGAGCAAGGTCGATGTAAAGCCCGAGGTATTGAAAATGGTGCCCGAGAAGATCGCGCGCAAGCACATGCTCGTGCCGATCAGCTTCGACGGAAAGAGTCTGATGATCGGCATGGCCGACCCGCTCGACGTGTTCATCATCGACGAGATCCAGTTCCAGAACAACTGCGAGGTCGTGCGCGCCATCTGTTCCGAAGTGCAGATCAATGAAACACTGGACAAGCTGTACGTGGCCGGCGCCATGGCCGACGCCCTGAGTCAGATCACGGCCGACGGCCCCGAGGGGGGAAAGCCCGGCGACATGGACAACCTCAAGAAGGCCAGCGAGGAAACCCCGATCATCAAGCTGGTCAACCTGATTCTCACCCAGGCCGTCCAGAAAGGCGCTTCCGACATCCACATCGAGCCCGACGAGGGCGAGCTGCGCATCCGGTACCGCATCGACGGCACGCTTGCGGTGGCGATGACGCTCCAGCCCGAGGCCCAGGCCTCGGCCGTGTCGCGCCTCAAGATTCTGAGCGGCATGGATATCTCGGAGCGCCGCATTCCGCAGGACGGCCGCATCCAGATGACGATCATGGACAAGCCGATCGACTTCCGCGTCAACACGATCCCGGTCGCGTTCGGCGAAAAGGTGTGCCTGCGCATCCTCGACAAGTCGAACGTCCAGGTTAGCCTCGATCAGATGGGGTTCACGCCTGACAATTACAAACTGCTCCAGAAATCCATCGCGGCACCGAACGGCATGGTTCTCATCACCGGTCCGACGGGATCGGGAAAAACGACGACGCTGTATGCGTGTCTGAACGCCATCAAAGGCGTCGACATGAACATTTGTACGGTCGAAAACCCGGTCGAGTACAAGCTGAAGCTGATCAACCAGGTGCAGGTGCGCTCCGAGATCAATCTCGATTTCGCGACGGTCCTGCGCGCATTTCTGCGTCAGGATCCGGACGTCATCATGCTCGGAGAGATTCGCGACGAAGAGACGGCGACGATCGCGGTCGAAGCCGCTCTCACGGGCCACCTGGTCTTCGCGACGCTCCACACGAACGACGCGCCCAGCACGGCCTCACGCCTTGTCGATATGGGCGTCGAGCCGTTTCTCGTCTCGGCGGCACTGCTCTGCATCGTTTCGCAGCGTCTGGCCCGGCGCGTCTGCAAAACCTGCAAGGCCCCCGACACGACGATTACGCCGGAATTACTCAAAGACCTCGGGCTTCCGCCCGAATCGATCAACGGAACCTATTACCGGGGCAAAGGATGCGACAAGTGCGGATCCACCGGCTACAAGGGCCGCGTCGGCGTCCATGAGGTCATGTATACGAGCGAGAAGATTCGCCGCCTGATCATCCAGAAATCCGGCCCCGACGATCTGATGAAAGCCGCTATCGAGGGTGGAATGAAAACCCTGAGGGAGGATATCATCTTCAAATTCATCCAGGGGCTGACCACACCGGAAGAAATTTTCGCTCTCTCCAGGTCGGAATGATCGATTCGGATACGTGCAGGGTAGCGTGCCTTACGGCCGGCACGACGGAATCGCCGAAGCAATGTATATTCACTGATATATATGCAACCTCGGGTCGAATCTGCGTCTGCCGGCATTCGCCAGGGGTTTCGTAATATCGTATCTTCATGATAAAATCCAGCGAAGCGGGTTTCTGTCAGATTTGATGCAGAGATTGGATTTCAGCGAGGGGTGGATGGATGCCCAAGTTTGATTGCGAAGTCAAGAACGCCAAGGGCGAGGTTCTCAAGACGCAGATCGAGGCCGAGAGCATGGCAAAGCTCGCTTCGATGTTGTCAGACAAAGGGTTTTATCTCATCAAGGCGACCGCCGTCAAAGAAGGCGGCGGCTTCAGCTTGTCCTTCGGCGGCAGCGTCAGCGCCAAGGAGCTGATGGTTTTCACGGTGCAGCTTTCGACCCTCATCAGCGCGTCGATTCCCCTTGTGGACAGTGTCGGCATCATGTTTGACCAGGCGGAAAATCCCTACTTCAAGGACGTTCTGGACAAAGTCGGCAAGGACCTGCGTTCAGGCCAGCCCTTTTCCGCGGCCTTGCGAAAACACCCCAAGGTTTTCAATAATATATTTTGCAATATGGTAGAGGCCGGCGAGGCCGGCGGCATCCTCGACAAGGTTCTTGCCCGCCTGGCGGCATTTGCCGAAGCCGATTCGAAGATGCGCGGGAAGATCAAGGGCGCGCTGACCATGCCGGTTGTCCAGCTCGTTCTCGCGGTCGGCTGCGTCATTTTTCTGCTGGTGAAGATTTTCCCCAACTTCACGAAGATGTTCAAAAAGATGAAGGCCGAGCTTCCGGTCCTCACCAAAACCATGATCTGGGCATCCGACATGCTTCTCGAGCAGTATATCCTCGTATTGGCCGTGACAGGCGGCATTGGCCTGGGGTTCTACATGTTCATGAAAACCGAACTCGGGGAAGCGATCATCGCCAGACTCGCCATTTCCGCGCCCATCGTCGGGCCGATCACAAAAAAGATCGCCGTCAGCCGGTTTGCCCGCACCTTCTGTTCCCTGCTGGGTTCCGGGGTTCCGATTCTGAATGCGCTCAAGATCACGGGTTCGGTCATGGGAAACAAGGTTCTCGAAGATCTGGTCGGCCAGATGGCGGTTTCGGTGCAACAGGGCAAGGGCCTGTCCTCGAGCATCAAAGGAAACCCTATCTTTCCGACGATGGTCCAGAAGATGATGGAAGTCGGCGAAAACTCCGGCAACCTCGACAAAATGCTCGAAAAAGTCGCTGATTTTTACGATCAGGAAACCGCCGAAGCGCTTGACGGCCTCACCGGCGCGCTCCTGCCGATTCTCACGGTCTTCATGGGCGTCATGATCGGCGGCATCGCCCTCTCCGTCTTCATGCCCCTCTTCTCGATCGTCCAGCAGATGAAGTGAACACCCAGCCCCCCTCCCCGCCTCGCCCCCCGCGCCCGGCGCGCCCCAACGAAAGCCGGCAGGGAACCCCCAGAC
>JAKQOH010000103.1 GCA_029565415.1 Candidatus Rifleibacteriota bacterium
GTCTGGGACAAGTCCCCGGTGAAGCGGTCGCCGGCCGAGTGGGCCCTGCGCTGGGTCTGGAACCATCCCGAGGTGTCGGTCGTGCTGTCCGGCATGAACCACCCCGACCAGCTCACCGAGAACCTGAAGATCGCCGATGCGGCCACACCGGGCTCGCTGACCACCGAAGAGCTTTCCCTGACGAGCGAAGCCGCGAACACCTACCGGAAGCTGATGAAGGTGGCCTGCACGGGCTGCCAGTACTGCATGCCCTGCCCCGCCGGCGTCAATATCCCGGGCTGTTTCGAAAGCTACAACAGCCATCATCTGTTCCAGGATCCCGGCGCCGCCGGATTCTACCTGATCCGCATGGGGGGTGCGCTCGACAAGCCGGCCCTGGCCTCGCAGTGCATCCGGTGCGGCGCCTGCGTGAAAAAGTGCCCGCAGTCGATCCCGATTCCCGACGTCCTTCCCGATGTGGCGCGCACCTTCGAGGGGCCGGTGTTCCGATTCAAGGCCTGGGCGATCCGCACCTTCATGAAGCTCCAGCGCCTCTGGAACCTGTTCAGAACAAAGAAATCCTCACGTCCCTCCTGAGAGACCCGCCCCCTCAGCATCGGGTCAGCCAGAAAAACAGCTTCATCACAGAGAGCACAGCGGACACAGAGAATTCACGGAGAAGTCAGAGATTTCCCTGTGGTGGCTCTGTGTGCTTCGTATCCTCTGTGATGAGCCTTTTATCCACGTGTTCTGGCCAGAAATTCATGTACTCTTTCCAACAGCGTGTCTCGGTGTCTCCCAGGTGAAACGGCCTGTTTCATCTGCGTTATCTGCGCCATCTGCGGATCGTTGTCTTCTTCGCAAGCGGGTTTCCGAGGATGAGAAAAAAATCTCCTTGCCAAACCTGACAATCTTTATACATTTCTGCCTTGCGTTGAAAACACGGAGGTGTCGTCATGCGTTCAATCAAGATGTTCGTGTTCGGCCTGCTGGTTCTTGCCAGCGCGGCGTTTGCGACCCAGAATGTCGCGATCACGCCCGAGAATGCGCCCTATGAAGCCTCTCCCACCATCAGCACCAGCCCTGATGCCGCGTTCGCTTTCACCCAGTACAACTCAAATGCCGGCCGGTACGACCGGAATGCCGACGGCCGGGTCGACCTGATCGTCGCCGACCGCAACGGCGATGGCCGGGGCGACTACTGGGCGACCGACCGCAACTTCGACGGCATGATCGATGATTACCAGTACGACCGGAATCTCGACGGCCGCATCGACCAGTGGGAGTACGATCTCAACTACGACGGCGTCTCGGACAAGATCTACGTCGACGCCAACGGGGACGGGCGGCCCGACATGTATGCCGGCCTGAACCCGGGCTCCCAGACGTATACCTGGTATGGCAACCTGTCGGGCGTGCAGGCGGCCGGTGGGCTTTCGAAGAAGGCCCAGCGGCGACTCGCCTCGGGCAGGGCAGCGAACTCGTATTGATCTCCCCTCTCCCGCAGGGGCACGGCAAGCCGTGCTCCTGCGTTTTGTTTTCCGGCATTCGCTTGACACCTCCCGCGTTCCGGTTCGTATAATTTGATAATACGGTTCGCTTCTTTGGTCATTCTTTATCATCCGGGGAGGTACGGCATGTTGAAACAACGCTCCGCCCGTATCTGGAGCTGGCTTCTGATCTTCACGTTCGTCGCGCAACTGGTCGCCGCCGAGGTCGTCCCGGCTCCGGCCGGCGAAGTGGTTCCGACACGGGAAGTCGTTCCCGCGGCCGAGGTGGTGCCGGCCGGCGAGGTCGTTCCCGCAGCCGAGGTTGTCCCGGCACACGAGGTCGTTCCGGGTGCCACGGCCCAGAAGGGGCCCGCGAACGTGCCGGCGATCAATCCGTTCGTCGGGGAAATCGCGGTCGGCGTTTCCCTGCTGATCACCTACGGGCCGCAGATTCTGGCCCTGGCCGCCACGGTCGCCTCGATCGCTGCCGCGGTCAGCGTGATCGTCAACACCAGCAAGCAGTCGGTCGGACTGGTCCAGTCGATCGGCTCGAAGATGTCGAACATGCTGCAGCTGCTGCTCGGGCCGCTCGGAATCAGCACCGGCATGACCAAGGACGGTGTCGAGGGCCTCAGCGGCGAACTGCTCAACGTCACGAAGTATGTGACGAACAGCATCTCCACCCCCGTCAGCCAGGTGAAGGGCCAGGTCGACAAGAGCCTCACGATGGCCCGCGATGTGCAGAGCCTCGCGACCCGCGGCAGCAGCGTCGCCGGCAAGATCGAGCAGTATGCCCGCACGACGGGCACCGAGCTTGGCCGCATCACGGCGGGCGGCGAGGTTCAGATGTTCCGTGACGGCGCCCGGACGGTCGCGCAGCGGCTCGAAAAAGAAGCCTCCCAGGCTGGCGGCGCCTTCCGGCTGACGCTCGACAACACTTCGAAGACCACTTCCAGCCTCGAACGCGTCCAGAAGACGATCGACGACGCGCTCGCGGCATCGGGTAAGCAGGCCGGCGATGTCACGCTGCACGACATCAACCTTTCGGGCGCCAAGCTCAGCAAGGAGCTGATCGAAGCCCGCAAATACATGGTCCTGTCGAACAACGCCCTCGTCGCGGCCGACAAGTCCGCCAAGGGCGTCCACACCCAGATCATGGAGATTCTCAACGACGTGAAGACCGAGCTCGAGGCGTTCGCCCTGGCCAACGGGGTCGGCAAGGACCAGCTCGATCGCATCGCGAAGGAGCAGCGGGTGAAGATGTCGGGCCCTGCCGGCGAATCGACCCTGCCCCTGTCGGGCGGTGAGGGCCAGAAGCTGACGGCGAAGAGCATTTCCGAGGAGATCGGCTTCATGGTCGATGAGCTGGGCCGCATCAGCGCCGACGCAGGGAACCGCGCCGGCCTCGCTCCGGCAGCCGCTCAGAGTTCCGCCCCGGCCATGCGCGAGAGCACCGCCCGGGATCGGAACAAAGCCGCATCGGATGCGGCGTATCAGAAGATGATCGGCGCCTACAAGACGTATCTCGGCGTCATGACCGCCAATCCGGCCGACAAGGCCGGCATCGAGGCCGCCAAGGCCAGCTACGATGCCGCCCAGGAGGCCTATCAGACGACCCTCCAACCGGGCCGCTGATCTCGAGGTCGTTCCCGGCACGGGGATCCGGTTCGGACCCCGTGCCTTTTTCTTTACGTGATATTTTTCGAAAAAAGGCCGTCTCGTGATTCATTCATTCGATTTTTCTTTTTCTGTTGGATAAATCAGATCAATTCACCGATTTTCAGCCATCACGCAACGGGAGCTTTCTGCCGATGTTGTTTACAGGATAAGAAAAGCCGGAAAAGGATCTTCCGGTGGTCAACCGAAGCCATGGAGGGCTGTTATGCAGATTTCATCGCGTATTCCGACTCCGCAGGAGTTGCTCGACCAGGTCACGGATCTTTCTACCGGAAAGAACGGCCAGCGCCCCGCCGAAGCCGGGCTCACCACCCCGGCTCCGCTGCGTGATTCCGACAGCTTCGACAAAGCCACACCGGCGGCCGACAAGGCTGAAGCCAACGGACTGCAGCAGGAATCAGGCGGGCTGCGCATCGCCTACCACTTCGATCTGTTCTACCAGCTTTCCCAGAAAGTCCAGGCCCGGATGGGCCAGAGCGGCCAGCAGAGGTTCGTCGAAACCGCCGCTTCGGTCTCGGAGACGTTCAAGGGCAGCTTCTCGCTGCAGATCGACGCGGTCGGTTCGTTCCTCAACGGCACCGACAAGTCGCTCGATATCTCGCCCGAGACGGCGAACGAGTTCATGGATGCGGTCGACGGCCTTGCCGAACTCTCTCCCGATGCGCTCGAGAACTTCCTGAAAGAGTCCGACGAGTTTTTCGGCGAATTGGAAAAGACGTACGGCGAAGCGGGCGGCGCCTTCGACGATATCAGCGCCCGGATGAAGGCCCAGGCAACCGCCTTCTTCGACAGCGTCAAGACGGTGCGCGAGGAGTCCGGCCTCGGTCCGGAAGGTCTCGGCGGCGCGGAACCCGTTGCCGCGAAGCCGGTGGCCGTCATGCCCTCTCCGGCAGCGGCAGCCAGCCTCCCGGAACCCGCGAGCCTCCCGGACAAGAGCTCCAAGAAATCCTTCCCGTTGAACATCGGGCCCCAGAAGGGCAGCATGATCACCAACGACCAGTACCAGGAGTTCATCCAGAGCTTTTTGAAATATATCGCTCGCTATCGCGAACGGTTCTTCCAGCAGGGTGGGACACCGGCGGCATCGGCCAGCACGGAACCCGCCTCCCCGGCCGGGGCGCTCCTGGCTTCAGTTCCCAAGCTCGACACCTCGGCCTGACCGTCACGACGTTTTCTCGTTGCCTCCGTTGCGCCGCGCATCGCGCGGCGCTTTCTTCTTCCCGTGGGGCGTTTGCCGAGAGGGCGGCTTCTGTGCTAGAACTGATGCAATCCCTATCTGAGAGGAAACGACAATGGCTGCTCTCGACAACCTGATCGGTTCGAACGGGGTTCCGACCCATTGGTACAACATCGTGCCCGACATGCCGAAACCGCCGGCCGTGCCGCTGCATCCGGCGACGCACCAGCCGGTGGCGCCGACCGACCTCGAACCGATGTTCCCGCCGACCCTGATCGAGCAGGAGGCGTCGCGGGAGCGGCTGATCCCGATTCCCGAGGAAGTGCGCGAGATCCTGTCGATGTGGCGGCCCACGCCGCTGCGGCGCGCCCGGCGACTCGAGCAGGCCCTGGGCACCCCCGCCAAGATCTTCTTCAAATACGAAGGCGTCGCGCCCGCCGGCAGCCACAAGTCGAACACCGCCGTTCCCCAGGCGTATTTCAACAAGCAGGCCGGGAAGAAGCGGCTCACCACCGAATCCGGCGCGGGCCAGTGGGGCTCGTCTCTGGCGCATGCCGGCTCGCTCTTCGACCTCGACGTGACGGTGTACATGGTCCGTTCCAGCGTCGCCCAGAAGCCGTATCGCAAAGTCGCCATGGAGATGTGGGGCGCGAACGTGTTCGCGAGCCCGTCGGAAAACACGAACGCCGGCCGCGCCGAGCTTGGGGTCGATCCCGACTGCCCCGGAAGCCTCGGCATCGCGATCTCCGAGGCCGTCGAGGATGCGACCAGCCGCGAAGACACGAACTACGCGCTCGGCTCGGTCATGAACCACGTCCTGGTGCACCAGAGCGTGATCGGCCTCGAAGCGCGGCAACAGATGCAGGACATGAAAGAGTATCCCGACGTCGTCATCGCCTGCTGCGGCGGCGGCAGCAACTTCGGCGGCATCGCCTTCCCCTTCCTGCACGACCGGTTCAAGGAAGGAAAGCACGTGCGCGCCCTCGCGGTCGAGCCGACCTCCTGCCCCACCCTGACCAAGGGCGAGTTTCGCTACGATCTCGGTGATGTTGCCGGCCTCACACCGCTGCTGATGATGTACACGCTCGGCCACTCGTTCATGCCGTCCCAGCTCCACGCGGGCGGCCTGCGGTATCACGGCGTCTCGCCGCTGGTCTCGCAACTCTACAGCGAAGGGCTGATCGAGGCCAAGGCGCTCGAACAGCTCGCCGTGTTCGAGGCGGCCAAACTGTTCGCCCACCACGAAGGGATCATCCCGGCACCCGAAAGCGCCCACGCCGTGAAGGCGGCGATCGACATGGCCCTCTCGTGCAAGGACACGGAAAAGCCGATGACGATCCTGTTCTGCCTCAGCGGCCACGGCTTCTTCGACCTGGGCTCGTATGCCGACATGCTGGCCGGCAACCTCACCGATCCCGGCTTCTCTTCCGAAAAAATGCAGGAGTCCCTCGGCAAGCTGCCCTCGGTCCAGGTGCGCTGGGAATAACAATCATCTCTATTATACCGTAGCTAATATAATCACGCCCCGGCTTGGTTTCGGGGCGTGATTTCGTTTTCTCAGAGATTCTTCCAGAATTTGCAGCCGTCTTCCCCGTCGGCGTAATACCGGGGCAGCGCGTTGGTCATGCGATACCCGTGCTTCTCGAAGAAGTGACGGGAAGCGGTATTCCCGACCCGGGCCTCGGCGCAGACGGCCTGCATGCCTTCGCGCCGGAACACGCTCTCCATCGCCTCGAGCAGCCGGCCTGCCGCGCCGATTCCCCACAGGCTCCGGTGAACGGCGATCTTGTAGATCCGACCCGAGGACCGGCCCCGGAAACGGCGCATCAGACCGACGACTTCCGCGACGAGTTCTCCGTCCGCGCTCCGCATCACCAGCACCCGGCAGCTCGGAACCCGGAGGAGGCGGGAAAGCTGAGCCGGTTTGAACACGTCGACGGACGAAAACAGCTCCCGCTCGAGGGTGATGATGGCAGGGCCGTCGGTTTTCCGCGCCGGCTCCGGGGTTAGAGGTTGCATGGGTGTGGCTCGTTCGTCTCAGGCGTTTCCCACGTATTCCAGGCCGAGAAAGGTGAAATCATCCGTGAAGGATTCACCGCCGCAGAACGTCTCAACCTCTGCAAACAGCTTCTTCACCGAGGTGTCGAGGGGCATCCCGCGGATCTCATCGGACAGAGCGAGCAGCCGCTGCTCTCCAAACAGTTCTTTCTGCGGATTCCGGCACTCGGTCAGCCCGTCTGTGTAGAAATACAGGCGATCGCCCGGGGCAAGCCGCACCCTGCTCTCGGGGAATCGCGCACCGAGGCCCATTCCCAGGATCGCGCCGTGTTCCTCGAGATACACCGGGGGCCCCGAGCGCGGCACATGGATCGGATAGGGATGACCGCCGTTGGAAAAGGTGAACGTGCCCTCCTGACGGTCGAGCAGGCCGTAGATCATCGAAAACGTCTTTTTGAACCGCATGTAGGGATACTCGCCATCGAGCTCCGTAAGGATGCGGACCGGCGGCGTGATTTCGCTCGTCCCGTCGGGGCCGGCGCGCATGACCAGGCCCCGATGCGGCTGCAGCGCCTGGCTGATCGAAACCGTCACCATGGCCGAAGGCACGCCGTGACCGCTGATGTCGAGAATGCCGACCTGGATGAACCGCTCACCGAGCAGCTTGAGCATGAAGATATCCCCGCCGACCTGTTCGGAGGGCAGGAATTTCCAGGCGGCTTTCACGTTCACCGATGCGGGAAGCGGCTTCGGAAGAAGCGCCAGCTGGATGCCGGCAGCCGCTTTCAGATCGGCCTCGATCCGCGCCTGCTTGGCGACGAGTTCCTGGTTCAGCCGCACCAGCTCGCGCTCGGCCTGGGCATACCGGTAGACGAGAGTCGCCTGGAGGCGCTTCTGGATGCTGCCGTCGGTCCGGTCGGCCTGGAGGTTGAACAGATACTCCAACACCGCGGCCGACGCAGGATCGTTCAGGATCGCGTCGGGAAGCCCCTGGAAGGAAAGCGGCTCGGCCATGGATCAGGAAAACAGGGATTTCAGCCGCGAGAAGATACCGCCCTTGCGGGTCTTGTCCAGTGCCTCCTCGCCGGTCATCTGCTGGACGAACAGGGCCAGATCCTTCGCCGCCGGTGAGCCGGCCGCTTGTTCGACCAGCGGGATCCCGGCAAACTCGGCGTTCAGGGTCTGTTCGTCGAAGGCGACCGTTCCGACGTGGCCCACGGGGAGTTTGCGGAACTCTTCGACGAACGAAGCCTGGGTGGTACGGAAGCGGTTCACGAGAACGGCGAACTTGTCTTTGTGGTAATTGAGCCGGCTGAGCACCCGGAACAGGCGATGCATCCGGGTGATGCCGGAAAGCTCGGCGATGCTGACGAGAACGATGAGATCGGCCAGATCCCAGGCGAGGAGGGTCTGATCGTTGATCTCGGCACTGGCGTCGATCACGATGAAGTCATAATGCGTTGCAACGGCGCGGATGATCTGGCCGAGATTCGCGCGCGAAACCAGCTCGGCATCCTGGGGAAGTTCGGGGGAGAACAGATAGTCCACGTTGCCCTTGCGCGTCAGGAATCCCTTGATGCGATCAAACGCAAGCCGCTCCTCTTTTTGTATAAGTCTTGCTATATTCAGATTTGCCGGCGCACCGACGAGCAGACTGGCGTTGCCGAACTGCATGTCGGCATCGAGAACCGCGACGCGCTTGCCGGAACGGGCAAGCATCGCGGCGGTGTTCACGGCAAGCGTCGTATTGCCCGTTCCGCCCTTTGTCGAGTAGAAGGTGATGATCCGGCCCATGACTTCGGGGGTCGAGAGGGCCTCGCGGTACGTACGCGAAAGCGCCAGCAGCAGGCGCGTGCCGACCGAGATCGATTCGGCCATCAGCTTCTGGAGCGACTCGCGATCCATCGTCATCAGGACGGAGTTCTCGACGGCGACGACGGTGCTCATATAGGTCTGGTTTTCGCGCAGGAGCGCCTCTTCCCCGAAAAACCCGCCGGCCTTGATGACGCCCAGCGTCACATCGTCGGCCGAGTCGACGGATGCGCGCTGCACGAGCTTGACCGCGCCGTCTTCCACGAGATACAGCAGATGAGCGGCCTCGTCAGCCTTGCAGACGAGCTCGTTCTTGAGAACCTCCCGCCGGCTCAGGAACCGCCGCAGAAGGTCGAAATCACTGTCAGAAAACCCTTTCAGCGCAAACATCGATGTCGTTTCCTGTCAGAAAGGCAGCTTGACCGCTTCTTCGACGGAAGAGACGATCGGGAAGTGCTGTTCGAAACCGACCAACTGGAGCACCTTCTTGACGGTTGGGGTGCAGCCGGCAAGAACGAGGTGACCGTCTTTCTCTTTCATCAGACCGATATTCGCGACGATTGCGCTGATGCCCATGCTGTCGATGATCGTCGCCTTCGAGAAGTCGATGATCACGACCGCATGGCCGGCTTCGAACTGGTTCTGGATCATATCCGCAAGCTCGGTGGCGACATCGCCCGCGACATCCCCGCCGGCCGTGATCACCTGCCGACCGCCGACCGAAGAGACCTGAAAGAACATACCGTTCACCTCCGCGTGGTTTCCCGCCGCAATGCTACCAAAAACCATCGGCTCACACAACGAAACCGGATTGCCTCGAGAGGAGTTTCGGTGGTAGGGATGGAGCATGCACACACCCGACCCTCTGCGGCGACACCTCGTCGTGCTCGGCGGCCCCGCCCCGACCGCCCTCCCCCCCGGATGCTGGACGACCATCACGGCCGTCGACGGCGGCGGCAACCTGCTGCATCGGCTCGGCATCGCGGCGCACCGCGTGGTCGGGGACGGCGACTCGATCACGGAGGAGGCAGCGGCGTTTCACGAGCAGGGGGGAGCCGTGTTCGACCGGTACCCGCGCGACAAGGACGAAACGGACTTCGAACTGGCGCTGAATCGCCTCGACTCGACCGCCGCGGACGAGGTGCATCTCGTCGGGCTGGCCGGAGGCCGCTCCGACATGTCGTTCGGGAACCTGCTCGTGCTGGGCGGCAGAACCCGTCGCGGCCTGTTCACGTTCGATCTCCCCGACGGCTGCGGCGGCGTGATGGGGCCGGGCTCCCTGGAAATCACGGTTCCCGAGGGAACGGCGGCCGCACTGCTTTCGCTTTCCCCCCTGACGTCGGGAATCGTCTCCGAAGGGGTCCGGTGGCCCCTCGCGAACGGCTCGATCGGACTTCACGAAGCCCGCGGCGTCAGCAATCTCGTCACCCGGCCTCCCTGGCGGCTCGGCCACCAGAGCGGCTCCCTTCTCTGGCTTCTCGGAGGCGTCAGCCGTCGCGGCATCGGCCTCTCCTGGCGGCCGGCATAATATATATTATGATACATATTTATTCCCATGACCAGTAACGGCACGTTTTCCCGTCCTTCTGAAACAGACCCGGCGGCCCTGCACGCCGCCGCCGAATTTCTTCCCACCGGTGCCATCGAACGGCTTCAGCCGCTCGGCAACGGGAACATCCATCACACCTGGCTGGTCACGCCAGACGGGACAACGGCCCCGTTCGTTCTCCAGCAGCTGAACACGCGTGTCTTTCCCCGCCCGGATCTCGTCATGGCCAATATCCGACGCTATACGGACCATGCACGCCGCAGACTTCATGAAGCCCCCCTTCCCGACGGGCGGGACTGGATCGTTCCCGACCTCCTCCGGACCCGCGGCGGAGAGGACCTCCTGCGCGGCGCAGACGGCTCCTGCTGGCGGGCACTCGGCTTCATTCCCGACACCATCGCCTGCGACACGATCGAAACGGAGGCCCATGCCCGGGAAGCCGGCGTCGCCCTCGGCATTTTCCATGCCCTCGTCGGAGACCTCGGTTGTGACCGGCTTGCCGACACCCTGGAGGGGTTCCACGTCACCCCCGGCTATCTCGCCCGCTTCGACCGGGTTTGCGCGGAAAACCCACGGGTAGCCGGCCGGACGCGCCTGGATGGCGCTGTTCCGCCGTCCCCGTCCGAGGAGCTCGAGGCGGCTCTCGCGTTCGTCACGAGGCGGAGGCACCTGGCAGGAACTCTGGAAGAGGCCAGGGAAACGGGCAGGTTGCGGCTCCGGCCAATCCACGGGGATCCCAAGGTGAACAATATCCTGTTCGCGCGGGCGACCGGCAGGGCGATCAGCATGATCGATCTCGACACGGTGAAGCCGGGCCTCGTGCATTACGACATCGGGGACTGCCTGCGCTCTGGCTGCAACCGGCTCGGGGAGGAAACCGCCGCCTGGCGGAACGTGCGGTTCGATCTTTCTCTGGCCCGGGAGATCCTTCGCGGCTATCTTTCGATGGTCCGGTCCGTCCTCACTTCCGACGAGCTCGCCTTCATCCCCCAAGCTCCGGGGCTGATCGCCTTCGAGCTCGGCCTCCGCTTCCTCACCGATCATATACAGGGAGATATCTATTTCAAGGCGGCCTTTCCCGGCCACAACCTCCGGCGCGCTCTCGTCCAGTTCCGGCTCTGTGAATCCGTCGACGAGCAGGCCGATGCCCTCGCCGCGATCGTGCGGGAGCTCACATGACCCAGCCTCCTCTCCCGGCCTCGTTCCGCCCTCTGCTTCCGTTCCCGGGAACCCTCCTGCCCGCCCCGGCCAGCCTCTCCTGCTCGGTCACCGGGAGCGGCACCGGCCTGCACGCCTCCTTTCTCCTGACAGGGGCGATCGGGCAAATCGCCCTGCCCCAGCCGGATCCCGTCCCGGAGCGGCTCGACAGGCTCTGGGAGTCGACCTGCTTCGAGCTGTTCCTTGCTCCGGCTTCGGGCGAAGGCTACTGGGAGTTCAACCTCGCGCCGGAACACCATTGGAACATCTATTATTTCGATAACTATAGAAAAGGAATGCGCCGGGAGGACCGTATCCCGGCTCTTCCGTTCCGGACATGGCGGACAACCGGCCAGTTCGGACTGGAGCTGGAGGTTTCCCTTTCGGCCCTTCTGCCGGCAGACATTCCTCTCCAGGCGGCCGTGACGGCCGTTCTCCTCCCGGTCGGGGGTGATCCGCGGTTTTTTGCTCTTGCCCACACCGGTTCCGAACCCGACTTTCATCGCCGGGACAGCTTCATTCTCCGGCTCTGAAGAAGATCCGGTTTCAGGCCTCCGGATCCGGCTTTTTCGGTGGCCCCTTCGGCACCCGTTGCGGGAACGGCGGCCCCGGAGGTCCGGGATCCTTCTTCAGCGGCGGCACGCGGCCCGGACGGGGAGCCCGCACCAGGAGGTTCCTTCCCAGGAGCTTGTTCTGTCGGTTGGCGATGCCTTTCATCTCTCTCCTCCGAGGCTTGTCATCCAGACACGAGGGAACGGAGCAGAAGAACGTTGAGGAGGATGACGATCGCGGCCACGGTCCAGAGAACGAGCTTCTGCGCCGTATTGTTGGCGTATTTTCCCATGACGTCGGCGGAAGAGGTCAACAGGATCTGGGATACGATCGTGAACGGCAACTGCATGCTGAGCAGCATCTGGGAAACGACGAGGCCGCGAAACGGGTCTCCGACGAACAGGATCGCGACCAGCGCGCCGATGACGGTGATGCCGATCCCCACCTTCGTGTGCCAGTCATCGGTGTTATACGCCTCACAAAATATACCAGCAAATATTGTACCTCCCGCCATTCCGGCCGTCACCGAGGATGAAAGGCCGCTCATCAGGAGGGCGCCGGCAAAGAGGAGGGCCGCCCCGTTCCCGAGCAACGGCTCGAGAAGGTGCTGGGCCTCCTCGAGCTGGTCCACGGACGTCCCCACGGCGTAAAAGGTGGCGGCGGCCATGATGATCATCGCACTGTTGATGGCCCAGCCGACGCCCATGGAAAACAGCGTGTCGAGGAATTCATACCGGAGCTGCCGGGTGATCGTTGCTTCGTCCTCGAGGTGCCACTGCCGGCTCTGGATGACCTCGGAATGGAGATAGATGTTGTGCGGCATGACGACAGCGCCGAGGACGCTCATCACGATCATGAGGCTTCCCTGGGGCATCGCCGGCACGACCCAGGCCGCGGCGGTCGCGTGCCAGTCGACGCGGACCAGCCACAGCTCGGCCAGGAACGCGAAGCCGATCAGGGAGACGAAGCCGATGATCCAACGCTCGAGGCGGCGGTACGAGTTCGAGAACAGCATGAACAGGACGAACCCCGCGGAGAGCAGGCTTCCGATGGCAAGCGGCAGGCCGAACAGCATCCGGAGGCCGATCGCGGCGCCAAGGATCTCGGCCAGGCTCGTCGCGATCGCGGCAAGCACGGCGGTTCCCAGAACGAACCGGCTGACGGATGGGCGGAAAAACTTCGTCGAGGCTTCCGACAGGCAGAGGCCGGTCACGATGCCGAGATGGGCGACGTTGTGCTGGAGGAGGATCAGCATGATCGTCCCCACGCTGACCATCCAGAGGAGCGAGTAGCCGTACTGCGATCCGGCGGCGAGGTTGGAGGCCCAGTTGCCGGGATCGATGAAGCCGACGGTGACGAGCAGGCCGGGCCCGACGTACCGGAGGAACTCCATCACCGCGGGGCGATGGATCACGGAGAGCCGCTGGAGAAATTCGAGAAACAGACCCATGGGCTGGATTGTATTACAGGAATCCGCCCATTGTCAGGCCCCGGCCGATGATACCGGCCCCTGATCCAGCCGGAGGCCTTTCACGAACCGGGTGAACGCGGCAATGGCAGGCTCGCTCCGGCGGTATTCGCGGCAGTAGAGGAAGAACCGGTCTTCGGGGATATGAACTTCGGGAAACAGCTGCCGGAGACTCCCGCGGGCGAGCTCCGACTGCACACAGTAGGCGGGGACGAGGGCCACGCCCGCCCCCTCCATCGCGAGGTGGATGATGCCGCGCAAATGGTTGACCGGCAGCAGGCGGCGCGGATTCACCCCGACACCCGGCGGCAGGTGCGTCAGGAAGCGCTGCCACCACTCCCCACCGGTATCGAGGGAGAGCCAGGGGACCCGCTCCAGATCGCCGATCTCTCTGAGCCGCGCCGAGCCGATGAGACCGGGAGAAGCCGCCAGGACATACGTTTCCCGGAACAAACTGGCGCGGAACAGCTCTTCACGGGGATGAACCCGGCAGTCGATGATCAGATCGAGATCATCGGCCAGCAACGGCCGCACAAGGTCATGGCTGAAGGTGAACTGCACCTCGAGGCGGGGATGCCGCTTCAGGAAGGGGGCGGCACCGCGGGCCAGGATGCTGTTGCCGAACTCGACCGTCGCCCCGATGCGCAGCCGCCCGGCGAGATTCCGGCCGGAACTCTTCTGAAGTGCTTCCCGGCAGCGGCGCAGATCGGCGAACACCCGGCCGCAGGTTTCATACAGCCGCTGCCCCTGGTCGGTGAGCCGGACAGGCGATCGGTCCCGCACGATCAGACGGAACCCGGCGCTCTGCTCCAGCTTCCGGACCGCGTGGCTCACCGCCGACTGGCTGACATGGAGGCGCTCCGAGGCTTCCGTGAAGGTCCGGGACCCGGCCGCGACGTAAAAGGTGTACAGCTGCTGCAGATCGAAGCTTTCCCGAGGAATCACGGGATCTCCCTGGACATGAATATCATTCATATCATACCACAACAGGTTTCACGCCCCGGCTCCTCGCCGTTCTGGCATCATGGGTGCCATGCCTCATCTTACCGCATGGGACAACCGGCTGATTCCACCCATGCCGGGTCCCGGCTGGACTGCGCCATCCGGGCGCTGCCGGCCCACTTCCCGCCTCGTGCGGGTCGGGTCCGGCTGGACCGCGCCATCCGGGCGCCGCCGGCCCACTTCCCGCCTCGTGCGGGTCGGGTCCGGCTGGACCGCGCCATCCGGGCGCCGCCGGCCCACTTCCCGCCTCGTGCGGGTCGGAACAGCTGGAGATCAGAACGAAGTTTCAGGAGCATCACTATGAATAACATTCACCTTTCGATCCCGCTGCCGGCGAACGAGCCGGTTCTCTCCTACGCTCCGGGCACGGAGGAACGCAAAGCCCTCAAGGCCGAGCTGGCGCGCCAGTCGGCGACCGTCCTCGAGATCCCGCTGTTGATCGGTGGCAAGGAGATCCGCACAGGCCGGCTCGTCGAGATCCGGGCCCCGCACCGGCACGACCTGGTGCTCGCGAAGTATCACCAGGCGGGCCCCGACGAGATCAAGCTCGCCATCCAGGCAGCGCGGGACGCCTGGGACACCTGGGCGGCGCTTCCCTGGCGGGAGCGGGCCGCGGTGTTCCAGCGGGCGGCCGAGCTGCTGGCCGGGCCCCGGCGCATGCTGTTGAACGGGGCGACGATGCTGGGCCAGAGCAAAACCGCCCACCAGGCCGAGATCGACTCGGCGTGCGAGATGATCGATTTCCTGCGGTTCAACGTGCATTTCTGGGACGGTATCTTCGCGGGCCAGCCCCCGATCGCCCGCACCCCGGATGCCTGGAACCAGACCGAATACCGGCCCCTCGAAGGGTTCATCTTCGCCGTCACCCCCTTCAACTTCACCGCGATCGGCGGCAACCTGCCGACGGCCCCGGCGATGGCCGGCAACGTCGTGCTCTGGAAACCGGCCGGCACAGCGGTTCTGAGCAATTATCACCTGATGCGCGTCCTCGAAGAGGCCGGGCTTCCGGCCGGCGTCATCAACTTCGTGCCCTCGCGCGGCTCGACGATCGGCGAGATCGTCTTCTCCCATCCCGATTTCGCCGGGCTGCATTTCACCGGCTCGACCTCGACGTTCAACGAGATGTGGCGGCTGATCGGCGAGAACCAGGCCAGGGGTGTGTACCGCAATTATCCACGGCTCGTCGGGGAAACCGGCGGCAAGGATTTCGTCCTCGCCTGCCCGGATGCCGATCCCGAGGCCGTCGCGACCGCCCTGGTGCGCGGGGCCTTCGAGTATCAGGGCCAGAAGTGTTCGGCGGCAAGCCGCGCCTACCTGCCCGCGACGCTGTGGCCGAGCGTCAAGTCGCTGATGGGCGGGATGCTGTCCCGCGTCAGAGTCGGAGACGTGGCGGACTTCACGAATTATCTCGGCGCGGTCATCGACGAGGCCTCGTTCAAAAATATTTCTTCCTGTATAGAATTCACGCGCACCTCCGGCGAGGCGAAGATCGTCTTCGGCGGGGGCTGCGACGGCTCGAAAGGCTGGTTCGTCCAGCCGACCGTCATCGAGACGACGAACCCGGCATTCCGGCTGATGGCCGAGGAGATCTTCGGGCCGGTGCTGACCGTCTTCATCTACGACGATGCAAAGCTCGACGAGACGCTGACGCTCGTCGACACGACGAGTGCGTATGCCCTCACCGGGGCAGTGTTCGGCCGCGATCGCGCGCTGATCGCTCGGGCCGCCGACCGGCTGCGCCACGCCGCCGGCAACTTCTACATCAACGACAAGCCGACCGGCGCCGTCGTCGGCCAACAGCCATTCGGCGGCAGCCGTGCCAGCGGGACGAACGACAAGGCCGGCAGCCCTCTCAATCTTCTGCGGTGGGTCACGCCCCGCACCATCAAGGAAACCCTCGTTCCCCCGCGTTCGTTCGAGTACCCGTTCATGGCCGAATCGTGACGACACACTTCTGATCCCTCTTCAAGGCACCGGCTCGGAAAAGGCAGCCGGTGCCTTGTGTTTTTCGGGCAAACGGGATATATTTATTATATGAACAACTGCTCATATATTCATATTCCCGACTGGTGCTGCGACCACCGGCTCGACGAAGTCGCCGACCTGTTCAAATGCCTGGCCGACCCGACCCGCCTGAAGCTTCTGACGGCGATGGTCACGGCGGAGCGGACGGTCGGGGAACTGGCTGCGGCGGCAGGCGCAACCCCGTCGGCCGTTTCCCATCAACTCCGGCTGCTGAGGGCCATGCGCCTCGTCCGCGTCCGCCGCGAGGGCCGCCACATGCACTACTCGCTCGCCGACCAGCACGTCTCGGATCTGCTCGAAGTCGCCATCACCCACACCGGTGAGCCGTCCGAACCGCACACCACCTGGCACGTTTCCGATATCGCGGAGTAAGTCACGCGCGACGGCTGCTGAAAGGATGTTCCAGCCATGAAAAAGCCTCTCTCTCACACCCACGTCTGGAAGATCGTCGGCCTCGACTGCCCCACCTGCGCAAAGGAGCTCGAAACCGAGATCAGAGCGCGAACCGGCGTCGCCGAAGCCGAGCTCGACTTCATGGGCGGCACGGTGCGCGTTTCCTGCACCCTCGAAACCGGCTGCGAGGCGATCATCGACGGCCTCGCCGACGAGCACGGCGTCACGTTCCAGCCCGTCATGCCCGCCGGAAGCGCATCGCAGGCGGGATCTCCCGCCCCATCAACCGCGCCGGCCCCCTTCGAGGCAGCCGTGATGATCGTTTCAGGTCTTCTGATCGGCCTCGCCTGGCTGACCGGGACGATCCCGCCGCTGGCCGCCGCCCTGATCGTCGCCGGCTGGCCGGTTTCGGGGAAGGCTCTCGCCGAGCTTCGCCGCCGCACCCTCGGCATGAACACCCTCATGCTGACCGCCGCCATCGGCGCCGCCGCTCTCGGGGAATGGCAGGAGGGCGCGATGGTGCTGTTCCTGTACGCCATCGCGAAGTGGCTCGAACGAATGAGCAGCGAAAAAGCGCGCGCCTCGATCGAGGCCCTGCGACGCAATCTTCCCTCCCTCGCCCACCTTGTCGACGAAGCCGGCCACGAGCACCCCACGCCTGTCAGCCAGATCCAGGTCGGCTCGAAAATCCGCATCCGGCCCGGGGAAACCGTGCCGATGGACGGCATGGTGGTGGAAGGCTCGTCCGGAGTCGACGAGAGCAGCATGACGGGCGAGAGCACCCCCGTTGCCAAGCGCTCCGGCAGCGAGCTGCTGGCCGGCACGCAGAACCTCGACGGCACGCTGGTGATGGTCGTCACGGCACCGGCGGCCGAGTCCCGGTTTTCCCGCATCATGCTCTCAGTCCAGAAGGCCCAGGCCCAGAAAACAGCCTTTCAAAGCGGCATGGACCGGTTCGCCGCGATCTACACCCCCGCCGTCGTCGTCATCGCCCTGGCCGTCGCCGCCATTCCCGCGCTGACCGGTATCTGGACGGTATCCGCATCCGTTTACGCCGCCCTGGTCCTGCTCGTGATCGCCTGCCCCTGCTCGCTCGTGCTGGCCTCGCCCGTCACCCTGGTCTCGGCGATGGCCGCAGCCGCCCGCTCGGGCATCCTGGTCCGCAGCGGCAGCGTCCTCGAGGACACCGCCGGCATCGCGACCGTCGCCTTCGACAAGACCGGCACGATCACGGTCGGCGAGCCGGCCATTCTCGAACTCATCCCGGTCGGCGGCCTGAACGCAACCGAGCTGCTTCGGATCACCGCCGCGCTCGAAGCCGGGTCGGAGCACCCGCTCGCCCCCGCGTTCCGGAAACGGGCCCACGAAGCCGGCATCGCGCTTCCCCGTGTCGAAGGCTTCCGCGCCGTGCCGGGGCATGGCGTGCTCGGCTGCATCGGCACGACGATCTACCGGTTCGGCGAGGCCGCCTGGGCGCTGGAACACTGCCCCGATGCCCTCGAGAATCTGCCCGAGATTTCGGCCGCCTGCGTCACCTCATCGTTCCTCTCGGATGGCGCGCGGCTTCTGGGCATCGTCACACTGGGCGATGCGATCCGGCCCGAGGCAAAGGAAGCGATCGCCCACTCCCGCCAGAACGGGATCATCCGCACCTTCCTGCTCTCCGGCGACCGGTCGGAAACCGCCCGTGCCTACGCCCAGGCTGTCGGGATCGACGAAGCCGAAGGCCGGCTCACCCCCGAAGCGAAATGCCGCCGCATCGAAGAGCTGACGCGGGCCCACGGCCCGGTCATGATGGTCGGCGACGGGGTCAACGACACCCCCGCCCTCGCCACGGCCGCCGTCGGCGTCGCCATGGGCACCCGCGGTTCCGACGCGGCGCTCGAAACGGCAGGGGCCGTGCTGCTGCACGACGATCTCCGCCGTCTGCCGCAACTGGTCTGGATCGCGCGCCGTTCGGACACGATCGTTCGTCAGAACGTCGCGGTCTCGATCGGCCTCAAACTCGCCGTGTTCGCCCTGTCGCTGGCCGGCTGGGCGACCCTCTGGATGGCCGTCCTCGCCGACACCGGCGCATCGGTCATCGTCGTCATGAACGGCCTCCGGGCTCTCCGGGCACCCGCCGCCGGGGTTCCGGTGCGCTGAGCCCCGGCGGGGCTCCCCCGCAGCCAGCCGATGGGGCGCCGGTCAGGGCTTGCGAAATGTCTCGAGAAGGTCGGTCAGCTTCGCCAGCCCGGCACAGGCCTTCGCGGGATCGGCTTCGCGCCCGGCCGCTTCGAGGTCGGCGGCCAGACCGTAGGGATCCTGGACCGGATGGAACAGCGGCAGCTCGAGCCAACGGGCGTATCCGCGGGCGGTCTGGGTCAGTAGCCGGACGAGATCCTTGTCGGGCCTCACCGCGAGCAGGGTTGCCGCACAGCTTCGCACACCCCGCAGGAAGGCGAGCTGGTCGTTCTGCCGGACCCCGTCCACAACCGGTCGGATGAAGGTCTCATACGGCGGCAGCGTCCCGGATTGAGAGCGCTTGTTATACATTTTTCGCAATTGAACCAGCGCCCGGGCCGCGACGTCTTTCTGGTCAAGTCGTAAGCCGGCATCCTCTGCCGTCTCGCCGGTGTCCGAGACCGACAGGCGGTCCATGGCTTCGATCCAGCGGGGGAGCACGCGCACGGTCACATCGGACAGAAGCCAGCGGGCGTTCTTCCCGGTCTTCTGATGCCCCTGTTTCAGGGCCTTCCGCGGATCGATCAGCAGCAGCTCCTGGGCCAGTCCACCGCGTTTCACGGCGTAATCGACATCCGACGTCGCGCGGATCCGGGAGGCAATCTCGTTCAGCCGGCCGCGGACATCGCCCTTGAACGTCGAGCTCATCGCCCCGGACTCCTCTTCGAGTTTCCCGGCCACCTTGTTCAGCAGGATGCCGCCGCGGTCCTCCCAGAAAGCCGGCGGCGCGGCATGGATCAGATCGGCGATCTTCCCGAGCATGTTCGGGGTATCGTTCGCCTGGCCGACGCGCACCGGGTTCCGCAGGTCGTGCGGCGGGATCAGGCAGGGCTTGAAATCCTCGATGATACAGGCCTGGGCTTCGGTCAGGACGGCATCGACCTCCCTTTCGAGACCGACGATCGCATCCTGGGCGGTTCCGGCCGCCTCCTTCATCTCGTGATCGAGCCCCTTCGCCTTCTCCTGGGCTTCCTTCTCGGCTCCCGGCGGGAGATACAAGGCATCACGCAGTTTTCCGAAGGCCTCCACGATCCGCTCCCGGTCTTTCAGGAACGGCACAGCCGCCGTGTCGCGTAGCGCCTGGGCCTTTCGCGCAAGCTCCAGGATCTTCCCGGCCTGGTCCTTCGACAGATACAGGCCGCGCAGCAGGTTCAACAGGGAAATCTCCTCGCGCACCTCCTCGAGCTCGATCGGGATTCTCGGTGCCGCCATCGCCGGGAGAACGACGGCAATGGAGAGCAGGCATGCCAGGACGGCGAGGGGTATTATCCTTTTACATATATATACTATCATTTTGATCCTCCTTGGGGGATGGGCCGCGCATCCCAGCGGCCGGGGATTCCGGTCCGGCAGGAGGGACACGCTCCGTCGGAAAGGCTGTTTTTCAGGGTCTGGAACCCAAGTCGCTCGATCAGGAGCCGGCCGCAGGAGGGACAGAAGGTGTGGTTCCCCTCGTGGCCGGGCACGTTGCCGGTATAGACGTAGCGCAGTCCCGCCTTCAGGGCGGCGGTTCTCGCCCGGTCCAGGGTGCTCACGGGGGTCGGCGGAAGGTTCTTGAGCTGATACTGGGGGTTGAACCGGGTGAAATGCAGCGGAACATCCGGCCCGAGCGTTTCGGCAAGCCATCTCACCTCGGCCCCAATTGACGCCTCCTGATCGTTCATCGTCGGCACCAGCAGGGTCACGACCTCGAAGTGCTTCTTCGCTGCGCCGAGCCGCTTCAGCGTTTCGAGCACCGGCTGCAGGGAGCCGCCGATCACGTCCCGGTAATACTCCTCGGTGAACCCTTTCAGCCCGACCGTGAAGGCATCGATCAGCCCGAGCAGATCCTCGAGCGGTTTCGGCTGGATATATCCGGCCGTCACCATGACCGTCGCGAGGTGGGCTTTGCGGGCCTCCCTGGCGATTTCCTTCAGGTATTCGATATAAATCGTCGGCTCGGTGTAGAAGAACGCGATCCCGCCGGCCTTGTATTCGAGAGCCTTGGCGACGACCTCGGCGGGAGCGAGGCGGTAGGTGCGGGTTTCTTCGGGGGGTTTCTGGGAAAACTGCCAGTTCTGGCAGTACCGGCAGTTCAGGTTGCATCCGGCCGTGGCAATGGAAAAGGCATTTCCCGGGATCGGAAAGTGATAGAGCGGACACTTCTCGATCGGATCCATCGCCAGGACGCAGGGATTTGTATACGCCATCGTATAGTATTTTCCCCCGCGCGGTTCCCGGACCCGGCAACGGCTCCTCTCTCCCTCCCCCCGGACGCACCCGTTCGGGCAGAGCTGACAGCGGATCCTGCCGTCGGGGAGGACCTCGTAATACTCCGCCTCGTGCGCATCTGCGGGAAGACCGTCTCCGGCGAGACAGCGGGCGGCCGGAAACGGCACGGCCGCGAGAACGCAGGCCCCGGCACAGCCCCGCAAGAACCCCCGACGATCCATACCCACCTCCGCAACGTTGTCTGACGATTGAGAGACGCCCCCGCAGGAACCGGTTACAGGGGAAGCACGCGTTCCACCGGATGTGAGGAATGAGCCGCCCCGCCCCCATCCGGGGATGGCGTCGGCTGGCTTACAGAAGCAGAGCGAGGATCTGCTCGATCTCGTCGACGGCGGTTTTCGCGTTTTTCTTCTGGATCGCGTGAGCGAGACAGTGCTGGACGTGATCGGTGAGCAGGATGCGCCGGGCACTCTCGAGCGCCGAGATCACGGCTTTCATCTGCTGCAGGATCTGGGTGCACGGCTTTTCCTCGGCCATCATGCGGCGGATGCCTTCAATATGTCCAGAGATACGAGCCAGCCGCCGGTCGAGGTCGGGGTGCGACTCATGGTGATGGTGCTCGTCATGCTCGTTCATGCAACTCCTCCTTGGTAAACGATCCTGTCCCAGAGGATAGCATCTTTTCCCGGACCCGGCACCGGGTTGCCCTTCTCCACGGCAATCGCGCCCCTCCGTCACCGGGAGGGAGGGGAAGCTGATCGCCCATCAGATCGCGGTCTTCCGCATTCACGGCGGATGCGACGCATATAGAGAATATTTTCACGAATTATCTTGACGCCGCGGGTTTCTGCCGATATATTCATATCGAGAAACATTTCTCGTTATTATTTTCACAACACCCCTGTTTGCTCCCAAAGATGGCTGGAGAAGCAGGGTAACCAGAGAAACGTATTCCCCGAGGAGGACCCCATGACGAAGGAACAGACGGAAGGGAACAAGCAGGAGCGGGTGGCCTCCGAGCCGACGCTGCGCCGCCTCCCGACCTATCATCATTATCTGAAGACGCTGGCTGAGCGCGGCCGTGACGTGGTGTCGTGCACGCATATCGGGAACGACCTGCGGCTCGACCCGACGCAGGTGCGCAAGGATCTGGCCGTCACGGGCATCCGGGGCCTGCCCAAGGTGGGGTACCGGATCGACCAACTCCTCACGTGCATCGAGGAGTTCCTGGGCTGGAACAACACGACCGAGGCGTTTCTGGTCGGCACCGGTCATCTCGGGCAGGCGCTGCTCGGCTACGAGGGGTTCAAGCGGTACGGGCTCGAGATCGTCGCGGCGTTCGACAGCGACGAGACGAAGATCGGCACGACGGTCGCCGCCCACAAGATCCTGCCGGTGGAAAAGCTCGCGAACCTCGCCCGCCGCATGAAGATCCGGCTCGGCATCATCGCGGTCCCGGCCGCGGCCGCCCAGCAGGTGGCCGAGGCGATGGCCGAAGGGGGCATCACGGGCATCTGGAACT
This sequence comes from Candidatus Rifleibacteriota bacterium, assembly GCA_029565415.1. The sequence continues at coordinate 22,276 of JAKQOH010000103.1, forward strand.
TCGCGCCCGCCGCGCTTTCCCTGCCGCCGGAAATACTCGTCCAGAACGAGAATCTCGCTTCGGGCCTCGCCGTGTTATCGGCGAAGATCGGTCGTCTGGCCGGTCTCGATATCCCCCGTGAATAATATACATTTAGTTATTCTATAACGTCACAGATCACCGAAGGAGTCGAATCGATGGAACCGGTCACGCTCACCCGCAAGTTCGAAAAGGTCTGCGAGATCCTCGACCGTTACGGCCGCGATCCCGGGAAGCTGATTCCCATTCTCCAGGCCGTCCAGGACGAGTATCGCTACCTGCCCGAAGAGGTCATGGCATTCGTCGCTACCTCGCTCGACCTGCCGCCCGCCCGTGTGTACGGCGTCGCGACGTTCTACGCGCACTTCGCGCTCGAGCCCAAGGGCCGTTACGTCATCCGCATCTGCGACGGAACGGCGTGTCACGTGAAGCAGTCGATCCCGATTCTCGAGGCGATCCGCAAGCGGCTCGGCCTCGACGAGAAGCGCCATACGACGCCTGACATGCTGTTCACCGTCGAGACGGTCTCCTGCCTCGGGGCCTGCGGCCTCGCCCCCGTCATCGTGATCAACGACGACGTCCACGGCCAGATGACGCCCCAGTCCGCCGTCGCCCTGATCGACGAGCTCACCACCAAGGAGGCCGCGAAATGACCGCCACACCCGATCTGAAGCACATCGCCACCGCCTTTTCCACCGCCGCCGCCAAACCGGTGCGGCGCGTCATCATCTGCGCCGGCACCGGCTGCGTCGCCAACGGCGCCCTCAAGGTGCACCAGGCACTGATCGAGAAGATCGCCGCCGAGAAGCTGCCAGTCATCGCCGAGCTCCGCGAGGAAAAAGCCGAAGGCAGCGTCTGGGTCTCGAAGAGCGGCTGTCACGGTTTCTGTCAGATGGGCCCGCTCGTCACGATCCTCCCCGAGAATATCCTCTACACGCGGGTGAAGGTCGGGGATGTGGCCGAGATCGTCGAGACGACCCTCAAGCAGGGCAAGCCGATCGACCGGCTCGTCTATGCCGACCCGACCAGCGGCGCCCACTGTGTCCACGGCACCGACATCCCCTTCTACAAGCGCCAGCAGCGCACCGTCCTGAAGGAGTGCGGCCATATCGACCCGGATGATATTCGCGAGTATATTTCTCACGGCGGCTACGAGGCGGCAGAGAAGGCATTCACCAAGATGTCCGCGAAGGCCGTCTGCGAGGAGGTCGAGGTTTCCGGCCTACGCGGGCGCGGCGGCGGCGGCTTTTTGACCGGCAAGAAGTGGGAACTGACCCGCATCCAGACCGAGCCCAAGAAATACGTCATCTGCAACGGCGACGAGGGTGACCCGGGCGCATTCATGGACCGCAGCGTCATGGAGGGCAATCCCCACAGCGTCATCGAGGGCATGATGATCGCCGCGCGCGGCATCGGTGCCGACGAAGGCTACGTTTACGTGCGCGCCGAGTATCCGCTCGCCGTGCGACGCATCCGGTATGCCGTCGAGGAGGCCGGAAAGCTCGGGCTGCTGGGCGACAACCTGTTCGGCAGCGGCCTGTCGTTCCGGCTTCACGTGATGGAAGGCGCCGGCGCCTTCGTCTGCGGTGAGGAAACGGCGCTCATCGCCTCGATCGAAGGCAAGCGCGGCATGCCGATGCCGAAGCCGCCGTTCCCGGCCCAGAGCGGTCTCAACGGCAAGCCGACCGTCATCAACAACGTCGAGACGCTCGCCACCGTCCCGCTCATCATCCGCAACGGCGCGGCCTGGCTGCGCGGCATCGGCACGAAGGGCTCGACCGGCACGAAGAACTTCGCCCTCACCGGCCACGTCGCGAACACCGGCCTGATCGAGGTTCCGTTCGGCACGACGATCCGGGAGATCGTGTTCAACATCGGCGGCGGCGTGACCCGCGACAACGGCACGCTGTGGCCTGACGGATTCAAGGCGGTCCAGATCGGCGGCCCCTCGGGCGGCTGTCTGACGACCGAGCATCTCGACCTGCCCCTCGACTTCGATTCGCTCAAGACCGTCGGCGCGATGGTCGGCTCGGGCGGCCTGGTCGTCATGAACCGCGACACCTGCATGGTGTCGGTGGCCCGGTTCTTCATGCAGTTCACGCAGAACGAAAGCTGCGGCAAGTGCGTCCTCTGCCGCGAAGGCACCCGCCAGATGCTGGCCCTGCTCGACGACATCATCGAGGGTCGCGCCACGGCCGAAACGCTCGTCACCCTCGAAACCCTGGCCGTGGCCGTCGGCAAGGGCTCTCTGTGCGGTCTCGGCAAGACCGCCCCGAACCCCGTGCTGGCCACCCTGCGCTACTTCCGCAGCGAAATCGATGCGCACGTGTTCCAGAAGCGGTGCCCGACCGGCCGGTGCAAGGCGCTGCGCACGATCTCGATCGATGCGGCGAAGTGCAAGGGCTGCACGGCCTGCGCCCGCAAATGCCCGGTCCACGCCATCAAGGGCGAAGTGAAGAAGCCTCACGTCATCGATCCGGCCGTCTGCATCAAGTGTGGTGCCTGTGCAGCCGCCTGCAAATTCGACGCCGTCATGGGAGTGTGAAGACAATGAGCAACACGACTGCAACCGTTCTGATCGACAACCGCCCCGTTCCGATCGAGGGCGAACGCAACATTCTCGAGATGGTGCGCAAGGCCGGCATCGAGCTGCCCACCTTCTGCTACCACTCGGATCTCAGCATCTACGGCGCCTGCCGCATGTGCATGGTTCACGTCGAGGGCCGCGGCCTGATGGCCGCCTGCTCGACGAAGCCCGAGGCCGGCATGAAGGTGAAGACGACGACCGAGGAGATCCGGGAGATGCGCAAGATCGTGGTCGAGCTGCTGCTCGCCAACCACGACGGCCAGTGCCCCACCTGCGCGAAGAGCGCCGCCTGCACCCTGCAGAACCTGTCGCGCCGGCTCGGCATCACGACGAACCGGTTCAAGCCGATCCATCAGCCGCGCGCGATCGACGTTTCGAGCCCCTCGCTGGTGCGTGACCCGAACAAGTGCGTGCTGTGCGGTGACTGCGTGCGCATGTGCGCAGAGATCCAGGGCATCGGCGCGATCGACTTCGCCGGCCGCGGCCGGGATGCCGCCGTCCTGCCGGCCTTCGGCAAGAACCTGGAACAGGTCGAGTGCGTGAACTGCGGCCAGTGCGCGGCCGTCTGCCCCACCGGCGCCCTCACCGTCCGCTCCGACGTCGAGGACGTCTGGAAGCTGCTCGACGATCCGTCGAAAACGGTCATCGCCGAGATCGCCCCCGCTGTGCGCGTCGCGCTCGGCGAGATGTTCGGCCTCGAGGCCGGCGAGGTCGTCACCGGCCAGGCCGTGGCCGCCCTCAAGGCGATGGGCTTCAGGAAGGTTTTCGACACCTCGTTCTCGGCGGATCTGACCGTCATCGAGGAGGCCGAGGAGTTCCTTACGCGGTTCTCGAAGGGCGAGAAGCTGCCCCAGTTCACCTCCTGCTGCCCGGCCTGGGTGAAATATGCAGAACAATATCACCCCGAGCTGCTGCCCAACCTCTCGAGCTGCAAGTCCCCGCAGCAGATGTTCGGCTCCATCGCTCGCGACACCCTTCCCAAGGCTCTCGGCATCGAGAACAAGAACCTCGTCGTCGTCTCGATCATGCCCTGCACGGCGAAGAAGTTCGAGGCGCGGCGTTCCGAGTTCGCGAAGGAAGGCATCCGCGACGTCGATTACGTGCTCACGACCCAGGAGTTCGCCCGCATGATCGAGGAGCGGGGAATCGACTTCAAGAGCCTCTCTCCCGAGTCGCTCGACATGCCGCTCGGCTTCAAGACGGGCGCAGGGGTGATTTTCGGGGCGAGCGGCGGCGTGACCGAGGCGGTGTTGCGATATGCCGCCGAGAAGGTGACGGGCCGGACCCTCGAAAACGTCGATTTCGTCCAGGTCCGCGGGGAAGACGGCCGGCGCGAGATCGAGCTGGACGTAGCCGGAAAGAAGCTGAAGCTCTGCGTCGTCCACAGCCTCGCCAACGCCCGCAAGGTCGCCGACGAGATCAAGAAGGGCAAGAGCAGCTACCACCTGATCGAGGTCATGGCCTGCCCCGGCGGCTGCGTCGGCGGCGCCGGCCAGCCGCTCAACCGCGATGTCGCCGCCCGGCGCCGCCGCGCGAAAGGGCTGTATGATGCCGACAAGACCCAGCCGCTCCACAAGGCCCAGGAGAACCCCTATATCACCGAGCTGTACCAGAAGAACCTCGGCGAGGTCGGCGGACACAAGGCCCACGAGCTGCTCCACACCCATTACCACTCGCGCCGGCGGCTCGGTGACACCGGCATCCCGCTGATCACCGGCACGGACGCCGACAAGCTCAAGATCACGGTCTGCGTCGGCACGAGCTGCTACGTGAGGGGCTCGCAGACGCTGCTGCAGAAGCTGGTGAAGCACCTCGAGGAGCAGGGCCTCACCCCGGCCGTCGACGTGCAGGCCTCGTTCTGCCACGAGCGGTGCGATCGGGGCCCGACCGTCGTGATCGGCGACCGCGTGCTCGAGAAATGCACGCTCGAAACCGCCATCCAGACGATCACGAAAATGCTCTCCCGCTGACAGATCCTTCCACACCGCCGGTACGGGGAATTCCCCGCACCGGCGGTTTCCTTTGGGCGCCCGCGGGTTCATTGCCGCTGCTCATCGGGTGTGCTATGGTATCAAAACCCGGCGATCTCGCCGCAGACCGGATTGCTTCGAATCAGGGGAAGACGCAGGTGCCCAGCGAACGACGTCATTTCACGATCCTGACCCCGGTTTTCAACGACTGGAGCGCCGCAGGCATCCTTTTGGCGCGCATCGACGAGGTGCTCCGGCAGCACGGTCTCGAAGCCTCGGTCCTGCTGGTCGACGACGGTTCTCCCATCGGCCCCGACCGTCTCGCCCTTTCTCCAACGTTCGCCGCCATCCCCCGCGTCGATGTCCTTCCCCTGAAGCGCAATCTCGGTCATCAGCGCGCTATCTGCATCGGTCTGTGTCATCTCGAGTCCCAGAACCTCGGCTGTCCCATCCTGGTCATGGATTCGGACGGGGAGGACGCCCCCGAAGAGATTCCCCGCCTGTGGGAAAGATTCCGGGAGGATAACGGTCGAAGCGTGGTGTTCGCGGCCCGAGCGAAGCGCTCCGAAGGATACGGATTCAGAACAGGGTATTTTATATATCAATCGTTATACTATTTACTGACGGGAAGCACGGTCGACGTGGGCAACTTCAGCCTCGTGCCGTCCGCGCTCGTCTCCCGGCTCGTCACCTCCTCGGACCTCTGGAGCCACTACGCCGCGGCCATTTTCCACTGCCGCATCCCCTGGGTTTCGGTCCCGACAGCTCGGGCGAAGCGACTCGACGGGGCTTCGCAGATGAACCTCGTTTCGCTCGTCGTTCACGGCCTTTCGTCCATCTCGGTGTTCAGCGACCAGGTCGGCGCCCGCCTCCTTCTCGTCTGCCTCGTCCTCATGACCCTCGCCATCGTCGGGATTCTCGTCGTGGTCGGCGTGAAGCTGTTCACTCCGCTGGCAATTCCGGGTTGGGCAACCATGAGCACGGGCATTCTCGGGCTGATGCTGCTTCAGGCAAGCATTCTCGCGACGTTCTTCATCTTCCTCATTCTCAACGGCCGCAATCGGGCGGATTTCATCCCCTGCCGCGATTTCCGGTATTTCCTCGACCGTTGCGAATGCCTGTATCCCCGATCCGCCGAAGCGGCTCCTCCCCGGTGAGCACCACGGCATACCAGGGAACCGAGCTCGATCTGTTCGCCTCGGCCACCGTCTGGAAGGAGTACCTCGCAGGCCATCTCGCTCCCTTTCTCGGGAAACGCGTGCTCGAGGTTGGTGCCGGTATCGGCGGAACGACACGCGCCCTGCTTCCCTTCTCCTGCGGTGCCTGGACCTGTCTCGAACCAGACCCGGCCCTGGCGGAACGGATCGCGGCCTCGATCCGCGACGGCTCGCTGCCTTCCCGATGCAACACCATCACCGGTACCATCGCCGATCTCCCGGCCACCCCATCGTTCGATACCATTCTTTATATAGATGTCATCGAACATCTCCCGGACGACCGCGACGAACTTGCCCGGGCCGCGCTGCGCCTTCTTCCCGGCGGGCGACTGATCGTGCTCGCCCCGGCACACCGAAAGCTGTTCACCCCGTTCGACGCATCCGTCGGTCACCTGCGCAGATACGAGCGCCGCACGCTCGAACGGCTTTCTCCCCCCGGCCTCGAGTTCGTCCGATCCGCCTATCTCGACAGCGTTGGGCTTCTGGCATCGGCCAGCAATCGTTTTTTTCTCGACAGCTCCATGCCCACCCTCAGACAGATTGCATTCTGGGACAAGATTCTCGTGCGCTGCTCAAAAATCCTCGATCCTCTCCTCGGATACACGCTCGGCAAATCCCTGCTGACAATCTGGCAAAAACCTCTCGAAGGCGCTTGAACCGCCATGGATGAGCATTCGTTCCAACCTTCTCCTCCTCCGGAAATGGGCAACGCATCTCCCGGAGAGCGGGAAGGCTCGATCTGGGTCGTCCTGGCATCGCTCGGCCTTCTCTTCGTGCTCGCCCTACCGGCATTGACGGGCGGAAGCTATGCTCTGGATGATCTCGGCGCATTCCATGCCCCCCTTCGCTCCTTTTATGCGGACTGTCTCGCCAGGGGCTACGGATTCGACTGGATTCCCAGCTTGTTCGGCGGTTGTTATGTGACCGGCGAAGGGCAACTCGGCTCCTATCATCCGTTCCATTTGCTTATCTATCGTTTTCTTCCCGCCTCCACGGCGTTCCATCTCGAGATCCTCACAAGCTACCCCTTCCTTTTCGTCGGGATGTATCTGCTTCTTCGCAGGCTCGTCACACGTCGGGATGCCGCATCCTTCGGGGCGATGACCTTCACGTTTTCCTCGTTCACCCTTCTGCACATCATCCATCCCAATGCAATTGCCGTCCTCTCCCATATCCCATGGATATTGCTCTGCATATATCACCTGGGCAAGACGTCGATCCGCAGCACATCCATGGAAGCCGGCATCGCCCTTCTCACCGCTTCTCAAATACTCCTCGGGTATCCCCAATACGTCTGGTTCTCGGTCCTGGCAGAAACGACCTGGGCCATCTATGTCCTCCGCAACGACGGACAAGCATGGCTCCGCCTTGGCATCATGAAAGGGCTCGGCCTGCTCATCGGAGCGATCCAGATCCTGCCAACCTGGGAAGCCCTTCGGGATTCGGCTCGCAACCAACCGGGACTGGAGTTCCTGATGGAAGGCTCCTGGCATCCCATCAATCTTTTCCAGCTCGTGAATCCCTACCTGTTTCCCCAGGGCGGCCTCGGCTTCTTTCATCACGAAGTCGGCATGTATCTGGGAGTCATTCCCATGGTCCTTGGAATGTGGAGCATTTTCTCCCGACTTCGTGATGACGCGGCTCGTGGGCTCATCCGATTCCTGACCATCGGTCTGCTGTTGGCCTTGCTGCTCGCATTCGGCAAATTCGGACCATTTGCCTATCTTCAGGCGCTTCTTCCCATCGCAGGCTCGTTCCGCGTCCCGGCTCGCACCCTGGTCCTGGTTCATCTGCTCTGGGCCGGCCTCGCCGCCCTCGGGTGGGAAACGCTCATGCGCAAACCCGCCGTGGATGCACACCATCGCCCAGATCGCATCTGCCTGGGGCTTGGACTTCTCGGAATCACCCTGTCGCTGCTCCTCCCCTCCCTGATCGCCCCATTTCTGCCGCCCGATGCGGGCACGACCCTGTCACGCCGCCTGGCCGGACCACTCCTGTTTCTGGTTGGCGGTCTTCTTTTCCGCGCTCGCTTCCGGGGGGCGGGCTGGGCGGTCCCCGCCCTCATCCTGTTCACTGCGTTAGATATTGGTTGGTATGGAATGGCTCGGACGCTTCCCTCCGCGCTGTCGGGAGAGTCGGTTCCCCTGCTTGCCGATGCACCCATGCACACTCCCGGAGAGCGGGTCGTCGCGACTCCCCGAACGTTCGGCCGGGGGAACCTCTTCGGCCTCGGCAACCGGTTCCTCTCATCCGGTTTCTCCCAGATCGACGGATACGCCGCTCTCATCCCACCGAATCGGCTATTCGGAGAAGCCGCTTCGGTTCCGGCACTCCGCGCGGCGGGGGTTGCCTGGATCCCGGCCATTGCAAGCCCAACGCAACCGGAACTGCTGCTTCGAGTTTCCGAAAACTGGTACAAGGTTCCCGATCCTGCGCCCCGCATCCGGCTCGTGACAAACGCCGTCCCAAGCCTCCGACCCGATCGGGATATCCTGAAGATCGATCCGTTGACGACCGTGCTCACGGAGCGCCGGATCGATCTCGAGCCGGGCCCCCCGGGCACGGCAACCCTTCTCGCCGAATCCCCCGGGATTCTTGCTATCCGCACGGCGGCCTCCTCGACACAACTGCTCGCCATTGCCGACCGCTTCCACGCCGGCTGGCAGGCAACGATCGACGGGCATGCGGCAGATCCCCTCCGTATCAATGGCGATTTCCTGGGCCTCATCGTTCCTTCAGGCACCCACCGGATCAGCCTGGAGTTCCGCCCCTCGAGCCTGATCTGGGGCCGCAACATTTCGCTATTCGGCGTGGCTCTTCTCGCCGTCATGCTCGTATGGCGCCCCTCGAACCGCTCCGACCAGCCCGTTGTCGCATCAGAAACGCCTGTCGACGATCCCGGCTCCCCTCCATCGTCCGACACGAACGCCCCGCCCTCGCAATGTCCCGCCCTCCGCCTTTTCACGGGAGCTGGCATCCTGTTCATCTGCCTTGCCGCCGTATTTTACCGCATCACCGACCTGTCGACCGTTCCGGGAATCAACGGCGATGAAGCCTGGTATGGAATCCAGATGGGCGAGATCCTGGCAGGCCACGCGCCTGCTTGGCGCACCCCGACGGGAAATCTCATCAATCCGTTCCATTCGGGGCCTCTTCTCGTTCTGCTCGCCATCTTCCGGCCCGCCTTCTGGATCCTTCGTGTTCCCTCCCTGACGGCAAGCCTGCTCTTCATTCTTCTCGCGTTCGTCCTGCTCCGGCGCCGGTTCGGCCTCTGGGCCGGCATCGGCGGCGCTCTGCTCGCAGCCGCCAATCCGCAATTGATCGGATACGCCCGCTTCGGGTGGGACGCCTCCCAATCTCCGCTGTTCTGCGCCCTGGCCCTCTTCTGGACTCTCGAACGCAGGTATGCCCAGGCCCTGATCGTTCTCCTCATATCCCTTTTGGTCCATCCGACCAATCTGTTTCTGCTCCCGGTGATCGTCGTGCCGCTCCTGTGCGGACTCCTCGAAAAGCGGGGCATCACGACCAGGCAAGCCTTTGTGACTTCGATCGCTCTCATGGGCAGCGCCGTTCTCGGTGCCTGGGTGGCTCGGGAATCGGGATGGCAGCCAGGCGCCAAGCTCGGCATGGCCATCACCCATCTCACCACTCCTGGGGAATGGGCTGCATTCGCGACCCTGTTCGGCAGACTCTTTTCTGGTGCCACGCTGATCGAGTATGTCGCGGGCCCCATCGGGAAAACACCCCTCATCTGGTTCGATATCGCCAGTTGGCTCTGTCTCGGAATCTTCGGCATTGCCGGTGTGCGTGAGTTCACCCAGCGGAACGATCGGACAGCCATCCATGTCATGCTCGGCTTGGGATGGGCCATCTTTGGCTTTTTCCTGGTAGCCGGGAGCACCGGCCTGAAGCCCCACTGGGAACGGTATGCACAGTTTCTGATGGCACCGGTCCTGATGATGGCAGCAGCCGCCGTAGGAACACCGTCTGCCCACGATCGGAAAGCGACCGTCCTCTTCGCTCTCCTGCTCGGGATCGCAACGACCCAGCTCACCTGCGTTCATCACCTGTACTGGAAACAGCTGACCCAGCACGGATCGGCATCTCATCGGGCTTTTCGCTCGGGCCCCAGCGAACCGAAGCAGTGGGCTTTCGATCTCGTCCGGACGGCCGCAGGTTCGCTTCCGGCCGTGATCGTCGCCGAAGACTGGTGGTGCGGCATGCCGTTGCGGTATCTCGCACAGGGAGCCCCGGAAATCACCGTTGAAGACGGACCGGCAAACGAGGTATTGGCCGACGTGGTGGAGCGGCTGAATCAGCGTCGATTTCTGATCGGTTTCGAAGGGGGGCCCTTTCAGAAGCTGGTCCGTCAGCTTCCGCCGAATCGGCACGAGATCCACCATCGTCAAATCGATGACCCTGATGGAATGCCAATTCTGCACGTCTGGTCGAAACACCCTCTTCCCGGGGACGATCAGAGGGAGAGTCGGAAATCCCCGGAGTGAGGCATGTTCGAGCATGCCGGAATGGGCCGGATCTGATAGAATGAAGCCTATGGACGAAACGAAGCGCAATCCGTCTCCCACGCCCGGTCAGGTGGTGTTCACGAACAAGGCGCGGTGCCGCGACTGCTACCGGTGCCTGCGGGTCTGCCCCGTCAAGGCGATCCGGATGGAAAACGGCCAGGCGTCGGTCGTCGCCGAGCGGTGCATCGCCTGCGGCACCTGCATCCGCGAATGCCCTCAGCACGCGAAAACCTACCGGTCCGATCTGGAACGGGCGGTCCGGCTCGTGCGCGAGTCGAAGAATGTCGCGGTCAGCCTCGCCCCCTCGTTCGTCGCCCTGTATGCCCCCTGGGAGCAGAAGCGCATCCCGTCGGCGCTGCGGGCGCTGGGTTTCACCCACGTTTCGGAAACCTCGATCGGGGCGTATCCGACGGCCCAGGCCACCGCCGCCATCGCCGCCCGCGAGCCCGACCGACCGCATCTCTGCACGGCCTGTCCCGCCTTCGTCACCTATATCGAAAAGTACAGACCTGAGCTGGTCGCCGCTCTCACCCCGATCAGCTCCCCCATGATCGCGCATGCGCGGCTTCTCCGGAAGAAGTTGGGCGCTACGGCGAAGGTCGTGTTCATCGGCCCGTGCGTCGCGAAGAAAGCCGAGGCGGACCGGCCCGAACTGGCCGGCCTGATCGACTGCGTGCTCACCTTCGAGGAGCTCCAGGAGTGGTTCGACCGGGAAGGAATCAAGCTCGACCGGCTCGAGGAGAGCCGCTTCGACGAGGAGCCGGCCGGCGACGCCAGGTTCTTCCCGCTGCCCGGCGGCCTCACCCGGACCGCAGCCCTCGGAGCCGACGCCCTCGTCGCGGATATCGTGGCCGTCAGCGGCTTCGAGGACGTGAGGCGGCTGCTCGACGGCATCACGAAAACGTCCGGACCCCGGCTCGTCGAGCCGCTGTTCTGCAACCAGGGCTGCGTCTACGGTCCCGCCATGCCGGCGACCCGGCCGCTGCTCTCGCGTCGTGACGGGGTGCTGAGCTACGCGACGGCGGCTCCCGGAACGCTTCCGGGTGCCCGCGAAGCCGATTCCGACACGTCCGCCCGGTTCACGTCTGATAATAAAGATGAAGATATTGAAATAACCGAGGAGAAGATCCGCAAGGTGCTCGAGGCGACGGGCAAGGCAGCCCCCGAGGATCAGCTCAACTGCGGCGCCTGCGGGTACCCGTCATGCCGCGACAAGGCGATCGCCGTCATCCGCGGCATGGCCGAGGCCGAGATGTGCATCCCCTGGATGCGGCGGCTGGCGGAACAGCGCACCGACCGCATCATCGAGACCAGCCCGAACGGGATTGTCATCTGTGACGAGCAGCTGCGCATCATCAGCATGAACCCGACGTTCCGCCGGTTCTTCACCTGCTCGGAAGCGGCGCTCGGCAAGCACATCTCGTATCTGATCGACCCCGAGCCGTTCGAGAAAGTGCTGACCGGCGCCGAGCCGCTCGTCGAGATGACGGTGCGGCATGACCGCTACAACCTCGTCACCCACGAGATCGTCTACCCGCTGCGCGACGAGAAGCAACTGGTCGGCATCTTCGTGAACATCACGATCGCCCAGAAGAGCCGCGAACAGCTCGAGGATCTCCGGCTTCAGACGGTCTCACAGGCCCGCGAGCTGCTCACGCACCAGGTCGCGATGGCCCAGCAGATGGCCAAGCTGCTCGGCGAGAGCAGCGCACGCGGCGAGCAGCTGGTCGAGAACCTGCTCAAGCTCGTCACCGACGCCCCCGCCCCGAAGGATGTCGACGAAAACGGCCTGCCCCGCCGCCGCACCACCCCATGGGATATCTTCACGTCGAAGTAGACGCCGCCAGCTCGGCGAAGAAGAACGCCGCGGCCTGCGGAGATGTCTGGACCGTCGAACGGACCCCCGAGGCCACGACGATCCTGCTTTCCGACGGCCTCGGCTCGGGGGTGAAAGCCTCGGTCGCAGCCCAGATGGCCGTCTCCCGGATGATCGAGCTGCTCCATCGCGGATTTTCCGTGCGGCAGGCCTTCTCCCGGGTCGTCCACACGATGCATGAGGCCCGGGGCACCGATCTGCCCTACGCCGTCCTCAGCGTCATCCGGCTGCTCAACACGGGCGAGGCGACGGTCCTGGTCTACGAGATGCCCACCCCGCTTTACGTGTCACGCAACACCGTGCTCCCGGTCCAGATGCGCACGATCACGCTCGAAACCGAGCTCGTCGGCGAGGCAAGCCTGTTCCTCGAACCCGGCGAAGGGATCCTGCTGATGAGCGACGGCATCACCCAGGCCGGCCTGGGAAAACGACTCAAACTGGGCTGGACGACCGAAGGCGTCCGGCGATTCCTCGACGACTGCCGCTCCGACGGTCTTCCGATGGACGACCTCGCCCGCCTCGTCCACGACCAGGCCCGCATCTACTGGGAAGGCCCGTATGGCGATGACTGCACGACGGTTTGCGCGCGGGTTCGGTCTGGTATCGTTCTCAATATATTCACCGGCCCGCCCTGCGTGAAGAATCTCGACGGGGAGATCGCCGGTCGGTTCATGCAGATGCCCGGACGACATATCGTCTGCGGCGCCACGACGGCCCAGATCGTCGCCCGGAGGCTCGGACGGCCACTCGAGATGGAGCAGAACCAGCAGAGCCTGATCGCCCCGCCCGCCTACCGCATTGAGGGCGTCGATCTCGTCACCGAAGGCGCCGTCACGCTGAACCAGGTATTCAACATTCTCGATGCCGACCCGTCGGAGTATGAGCCGGACACCGGGGTCACCCAACTGTGTCAGGCCCTGCGCGAGGCCGACCGCATCAATATCCTGGTCGGCCGTGCCGCCAACGACGGCCACGCCGATATCGCGTTCCGCCAGCGCGGCATCATGCCCCGCACCGCCATCGTGCCCCTGCTCATCGACCGCCTCAGGGCCGCCGGGAAACTCGTCGTTCCCGAGTGGGTCTGACCGCCCGACAAGGCCACGCCGGCCTCTCAGTCGGAAAACCGGCTCCAGAACGCCGACAGCGACCGCTCCAGCGCCTCCGCCGACCGGACGGGTTCGGCATGCGACCACTCGGCCGGAAACAGGCTCCGATACCCTTGTCGCAAAAACCGCTCATCGACCAGCAGGACGACACCCCGGTCCCGCTCCGTCCGGATGACACGGCCGGCAGCCTGCATGACGCGGTTCATGCCCGGGTAGCGATAGGCGAACTCGAAGCCGGTCCCCGCTTTCCGCTCGAAGAAACCGCGGATCAGGTCGCGCTCGAGGCAGATCTGGGGCAGCCCGACCCCGACGATGATCGAGCCGATCAGCCGCTCCCCCCGCAGATCGATACCTTCCCCGAAGATGCCACCCATGACCGCGAATCCGACGAGCGTCCCGGGAGCATCGGCGGAAAACGCCTTCAGAAATGCATCGCGCGCCTCTTCGGTCATCCCGGAAGCCTGTTCAATGATGCGAATTTCCGGGTATGCCGCGATGAACACCTCACGGACGGCGGTCATATATTTATATGATGGAAAATATACCATGTAATTTCCCTGCCGACATGAAACCGTCACCCGGATGACATCGGCGAGAGCCTCGAGGCTTTGTTCCCGCACCCGGAACTCGGTCCGGATCTGGGGCAGGACCATCAATCCGAGATGGGCGGCATCGAACGGGGAGGAAAGGCGCAGAGTCCGGTCCGGCGCGGCTCCATCCTTCCTGCCGCCGAGGATGTCGAAAAAATACCCCATGGGGAGCAGGGTGGCCGAGAAAAAGACCGTGCTGCGGGCACGCTCCAGGGCCGCGGCGAGCAGATCCGACGGGTCGAGGCAGAACAGCTTGATCCGCACGTCCCGGCCTTCGGTTTCGGTATAGCAGACAAAATGTTCATCGAATGACTCGGCGACACGCACGAACGCCGTGGCCCGGAAAAACACTTCCAGGAGCGCCGCACGGGCTTCCGAGGAGTCTGACTCGACGGCGCCATCCGGGCATAACATCCTGCGGGTCGGGTCGGTGCGGGCAAGAACGGCCTCGGCGCTTTTCAGGAACCGACGCAGAGCCTGGATCAGGTCATCCGGGACCTCGGTGCCGACCAACGCCGAATGTCCTTCCGCCGACATTCCCTCCCGAATTGCCCGGGCGGACCGGGTGAAATACGGCGTGATCTTCGCCAGCGCTCCTGAAACCGCTGGATATGCCGTTTTTGCGGTTTTCTTCAGATCGGCGAACCAGCTTTTGCGCAGGTCGGCCGAGAACATTTCGCGGGCGCGGTCGGGGAGGTTGTGAGCCTCGTCGACGAGGAACGCATATTCGTCCTGGGGCGGGTCGAAGAATCGGCGCAGATAGACACGGGGGTCGAAGGCGTAGTTGAAGTCGCCGATGATGACATCCGACCAGAGGGAGAGGAACAGCGAGAACTCGAACGGACAGACCCGATGGCTCCGCGCGACCTCCTCCACCGCCGGCCGGTCGAACGTGTCACACGTGAAGATCGTTTCCAGGGCATCCTTCACCCGGTCGAAATATCCTCGGGCATATTCACAGGCTTCCGGGCGGCAGTCGGGGGTGTCGAGGAAGCAGATCTTCTCCTTCGCGGTCAGGGTCAGCACCTTGCATCGCAGGCCGTTTCCGGCCAGCTTTTTCACCGTCTCCTCGGCGACATTCCGGCCGACGGTTTTGGCGGTGAGGTAGAAGATCTTCGCGACGAGGCCCCCGCCCAGAGCCTTGAGCGCCGGGAACAGCGTGGCGACCGTCTTTCCGATCCCCGTCGGGGCCTGGGCAAAGAGATTCACCCCGTCGGCGATCGCGCGGTACACGCCGACCGCGAACGCCCGCTGCCCGGCCCGGTATCCCGTGAACGGAAACGCGAGGGCCGTGATCGAGGCGTCACGAACCGACCGCCAGTCCTTCATCGTGCGCGCCCATGCGAGATACCGGGAAACCAGATCGTCGAAAAACACCTCCAGCTCGGCAATGCCGTATTCCTGCCGCAGTTCGAGCGTCTCGAGGGTGTCGAGCTGGAGGTAGGTCAACTGGACACCGATCCGCGCCAGGTCGTTCTGTCGCGCGAAGATGCAGGCATACGCCCTGGCCTGGCCCCAGTGGAGCGGCTGGTTGGCGATCGTGATCTCGTCGAGGGGGGCCGTCGTGGTCTTGATCTCTTCGAGAAAAACCGGCTCGCTCCCCCGCCACACGCCGTCGATCCGGCCCTTGATCTCGAGTTCGACCTCGGGGGTGACGATCCGGAACGCCACGGCAATCTCCGCCTCGTAATCCGCCGGCCGGCTTTTCTGGATCCGCTGGTGGCCGCGCGTCCCCGCCACCGCCCGCCCCGCCCCGACGAACGAACCGCCGCCCAGATCCCCTGCCTGCAGGACGAACTCGACCAGATCCCGCACCGCCACCTTCACGAGCTCCGCCCCACCCTCTCCGGTGGTGGGCGCATGCAGGCCGGCAATCGTCATGAAACGTGTCTCCAACAATTTCGGAAATGCGGCATTTTAGCATGTTTCGAGGGCAATGCCGGGCATCTTGCAAACACACCCGGCGTGCGGTACACTTCGGCCGCGTCAATTCTGCGTTCAATGCTGATCAACACGAGGTAGAGGCCAACATGCACACGTATCGTTCACACACCTGCGGCGAGCTTCGGGACACGCACATCGGGCAGCAGGTCCGGCTTT
>JAKQOH010000118.1 GCA_029565415.1 Candidatus Rifleibacteriota bacterium
GATCGTCGTCCAGGCGATCTGGGAATCGTCGGCCTTCCTTATGACGGATTTCGCGGTTTCGGTGGGCAGCCCGATTGTCCAGCGGCTTTCGATCTCTGATGCATCGACGGCGATGCAGCCCAGGAACGCGGCAGCCAGAGCCCCGCCCAGATACACGGTCTTGCGAGGATTCATGCTTCCCTCCCTCGAAGTTCGGTCGATTCGTATGTTCTCCATGATACCAGAAACCACCTTTCGAGTGTATGACGCGTGGTGCATTCCGGCAAAGCGACCTGAACCGGCCGTGAAAAAAACGCTCCGGCCTGTGTGGCCGAAGCGGTGGAAACGAGAATGCCCTGCGGTGCGGTTATTTTTTGAGAATCTTGTCCATCAGGGTGTTTATGCGCTGCAGGAGGGTTTTCAGCCGGTCGACGAGGCGCTGGACGAGGCCCAGGAATTGCTGTTCGATCGTTTGCGGTGAACCGGGGCGTACGGTTTCGTCTTTCTTCGACTCGTCCTTTTTGTCCTTGTCGGGAGTGTCGCCGGCCTTCGTGGGGGACTGGACCGGAGGCGTGGTTCCATGGTGTCTGAAGATTCGGTCGTAGGCGGGGAGGAATTTTTTTGCTTTCGTGCTGTAGGTTCGGACGACGGCTGCTTCGGGTGACAGCCGGATGGTTTGGACCCAGGCTTCTCTGTTCAGAATATTCGGTACATGAATGACGGTGACGCCGTCGACCTTGTTCGATGTGGAGCAGAAATCCTTTCCGCCCGGCCGAAAATGGAGGTGGCCGGCCACCCAGAGAAATACCTGCGGATGGTTCCTGAGAAGGCTCCGGATCTTGTCGGCGGGCTGGATGTTTCCATGAATCGGGCCAAGGTCGGTGTGCTTTTCGTAACTCCCGGTCAGAGGGGCGTGGCAGAAGATGACCGTCGGCAGCTTCGTGTTCTCCGCGAGCGTCTTTTTCAGAAACTCCATGCTCGTGTCAGACAACTGGGCAAGCGGCTTCCCTTCGAGGGCGTCGAGCGGGAGAAAGACCAGCAGATGTCCGCCCGCTTTCACGGAATAGCGGATCCCCTTCTGATTCAGTCGGTTGCGGAACCGCTCGAGCTTTTCCTTTCTGATCTTTTTCGTGGCGCGGCTTTTCTTCCCGTCCTTGTCGATTATATCGTTATATATATAATCATGATTTCCGGTGACGGCGAGCACGGGAACGTTGAATTCCCCGAGCTTTTTTCGGACCAGGTCAAACTCATCGGGGGTGGCCACTTTTGAATCAAGGTCGCCGGTGATGGCGACGGCGTTCATTCCCGCAAGGCTGTTGATGGCCTTGATCGCACTCTCGAGACCGTCGAGATTGTCTTTCCGGACGTGCAGATCACTGAGGACCCCGATCGTGTAAGCGAAACTCTTCGCCTCCTCGGGGTTCGCGCCTGCCTTGGCCGCGTCGTCACGGACGTTCAGCGCGGCTCCCATGCCGGGAGCTTCGTTGACATTCGTCGTGACATCGTGTTCCTGCAGGATTTCAAGGGGATCCTGGGCAAGACCGCCGTTGGGAATCCCCAGACTGAGGACCAAAACGATGATTGCCGGCCAGCTCCGACTCGTTTTCATGGTTCCCTCCGCTTCTCTGGGTTTACGAGATATTACCTGATCTTACGGTATAAGTTACATCTTCACGCGAGAAACGTTCCGGCTGCGCATTCAGATTGTTTCACGGGATCCTGATCGCGAGAAAAAAAACTCCCGGGCGATGCCCGGGAGAAAAAGCGGTTTCGTTGATCAGGAGGAGAGTATGAGGAGGACGGGTTCAGGGTCTCATCTGTTGCTGACGGTCTCGACCTCGTGGCCGGCGGCCATCCAGCCCTGGATGCCTTCGGGATACTCGATGAGATTCTTGTATCCGAGAGATTTCAGGTGGTTGAACAACTTGCTGCTGGCGGGGCATTTGAGATTGGCACAGTATGTCACAATCAGCGCTTCTTTCTCGGGAAGCATTCTGAGAATCGCGCTGACCTTGCTTTCGGCGTTCAGCGACTTCGCTCCGGGGATTCTGCGCCCGTCGTCGAACTTTCCGCTGCGGGCATCGAGGATGTGCATCGGCACTCCGGAGGACAACAGCGCCTTCAGGCCTTCGGTGGTGATGATAGAGCCGCTGGTGGAGAGCGGTTTCATCTCGACGGGCTTGGAGGGTTCGACTGCACAGACGCCGCCGGGGCAGTCGGAACCTTTCTCGGGAGGGGAGGGATGGGCGACGCAACTCTCGCACGACGAACACTCGCCG
>JAKQOH010000030.1 GCA_029565415.1 Candidatus Rifleibacteriota bacterium
CCTCAGGGGCAACGCCCCCGGCGCTGTGGTCAAGCTCGGAGCTATAGACTTGTAGCGCGCCGGTGCCCTTCTCATTGACCAGCTTCTTGAATAGATCCTTGTAGTCCACGATGTAGCCGAATTCCTTGTCCTCGCCGTCGAGTCGGTTCGTACGGCAGATGGCTTGGAACAATCCGTGGTCCTGCATCGATTTGTCGATGTAGAGATACGTGCAGGGCGGCGCGTCGAAGCCCGTCAGCAGCTTGTCCACGACCACGAGCAGCTTCATGTTCGCCGGCTCTTTCGTGAAGGCGGCCTTGGCTTTGTCCTCGTAGGTCTCGGTTTTCGACTTGCCGGGCCAGGCCTCGACGTCTTTCAGGAGCTCCGAGTAGACGTTGTAGATGAACTGCTTGTCCGTCTCGGTGTTGGCGCCGATCTCTTCGGTCGTGACATCCTGCGCCTGCGGGTTGTACGAGGTCACGATCGCGCACCGCCCCTTGAACGGGGTTTTCTGGAACAGCGTGAAATACTTGCAGGCCTCGTAGATGCTCGACGCCACCAGGATGGCATTTCCACGTTCGCTGCTGAGCCGGGGCTTGACGCCGAAGTCGAAGACGATGTCGCTGACGACGCGGTCCATGCGCGATTTCGAACTGAGAACCGTCTGCATCGTCCCCCAGGTTTTCTTCAGCTCGTCCTTCTGCCAGGCGTTCAACCCCTTGGTCTTGGCTTCGAACCAGACGTCGATCTTCTCCTGCGAGCCGAGCCGCTGGTCGATGTCGCGGGCTTCGTAGATCAGGTCGAGCACGACCTCGTCTTCGACCGCCTCGTCGAATTTATAGGTGTGAATATACCCGCCGAAGACTTCGAGGCTGTTCGCCCGGTCTTTTTTCAACAGGGGGGTACCGGTGAAGCCGATGAAAACGGCCTCGGACAGCAGCGCCTTCATGACGCGGTGCAGCTTGCCGCTCTGGGTGCGGTGGCACTCGTCGACGAAAACGAAAATCTCCCCGACGGCAGGGGTCGGCTGGGCTTCGAGCTCCCTGACGAACTGCTCGAACTGATCGACGCCTTTCCGGCCGAATTTATGGATGAGGGAACACAGCAGCCGGGGCTTGGGCTGGCCGAGCTGGGTCATCAGATCGCGCCCGCTTTCCGTGCGCCTGATGCGTTCTCCGGTCCCCTGGAAGACCTGCTCGATCTGCTTGTCCAGCTCGTCGCGGTCGGTGATGATGACGACCCGGGCATGGGGATCGTTCTCCAGGATCCACTTCGCCAGCAGCACCATGACGATGCTCTTGCCGCTGCCCTGGGTGTGCCAGATGATGCCGCCCTTGCGCGCCTGGACGTGCTTCTGGGCCGCCTTGAGCGCGAAATACTGGTGGACGCGCGGCAGTTTTTTCACGCCGCCGTCGAACAGGACGAAATCGTGGATCAGCTCGATCAGCCGCTCCCTGGCGCAGATCTTGAGGAGATACTTGTCCAGTTTGAAACGTGAGTTGTCCTGCTCGTCTTCTTTCCATTTCAGGAAGTATTTTTCCTGGGTGCGGATTGTGCCGTATCGCAGGCCTTCCGAGTCGTTGCCGGCAAAGATGAACTGGACCGTGCTGAAAAACCACTCGTTGAACTCGGGCTTCTGGTTGGAAATGCTCTGCCGGATCCCGTCGCCGATCGTGACGCGGCTGTTCTTGAGTTCGAGCACGCCGATCGCGATCCCGTTGATATACAGCACGAGATCCGGCCTGCGTTCGTGGTTCCCGAGCAGGGTGACTTCCTCCGCGATGGCGAAATCGTTTTTCCCGGGATCCTGCCAGTCGATGAGATGCACGCTCTCCGTGACCGCGCCCGCCTCTGTCTTGACCGGCACGCCATACCGGAGAAGGCTGTACACGACCTTGTTGTTCTCGTAGAGCCCCCGGCTGTGATTGTGCGCTTCCGTCCGGAGTTTGTGGATGGCGACGCCGATCTGGGCCTGGGAATACCCGCTCTTCGTCAGGTGGTCCGTGAGCAGGTGCTCCTCGACGTTGCCGTTACCTTCCTGATCCGTCCAGTCGCCGAGATACCGATACCCGAGCTCATCGCGGAACAGCGCGATGACCCGGTTCTGCGTGACCCGTTCGGATTTTCCGAGAGAGTTCACTTCAGCACTTCCCATCTGCCGGCCTTCCTCGGCCCGACATGTCGGATGATACCCGCCGCACGAAGCTTGCCCAGCAGATATCGTATGCGCCTTTCGCCAATGCCGAGGCGTTGGTCCAGTTCGCGCCCGGTGATCTCCGGCTGCTCCTTCAACATGCTGATCAGTTTTTCCTGATCGCGTTCCTGGATATTTTCTTGGCCAATTTCTTGGCCAATTTCTTGGCCAATGGTTCGGTTCACTTCCGTGGAATTTTTCAGAGAAGCCAGGCGGGCCTGGTCGGCCTGGAACGTCAGCATCAGGCCCGATAGGCTGTAATCGAACAAGGGGGGCTTGATGCCGTGTTCACGGCATTCGCGGTTGATCTTTTCGATGCCGCGCCCCCAGGATTCGACATATCCGGCGCGGAAAAACGCATTTGCTAGAAGCGGATTATAGGGATTCGAAGGATGTTTCTGCTGAAGCCGCTCCAGCGTCCAGTTCTCCGGCAGTTGCCCGTAGTTCCACAGCACGATCCTGTCTTCGTAGACGCTGATCTGAATGGGAATCCCGCTGCCGTAATCCTTGTGAACGACGGCATTCAGCATGGCTTCGCGGAGGGCGGGCAGGGGAAACAGGTATTCCTCGACGCGGTGCAGACCTTCATAGCGGATAAAGGCTTTGAGGTATTTGATCGACAGAAGCTCGAGGGCTTTCTCGACTTGCTCGAACAGGTTGCCGTGGATTTCATCCTGGTAGCGCAGGTCGTCATCGGTGACGAAGAACCCGATCTTGATCCATGCACCGGAGACGAACCGTTCGGGTGTGTCGCAGAACAGCAGGGCCGCGGCACGTTTCAGGTGAGAGCCCTCCACGAGTTGCAGGTTTTCGAGAAGCGCGGACGCTTCGTCCTGGAGGATCTGCTCCGACATTCGGCCGCCGCGAGCCGCCCTGTCTCTGAAGAGCCGAAGGGCTGACGGACTGCATTCGTCGACGGTAAATCCCGGGAGCGGCACGGCGTCCCATCGGCGGCCCTGCTTGCGAAGCAGGAACCGGTCGAGAGCGGCGCCTTTGAGCTCCTGCCGGGTACTGCCGCTGCGAAAGTGGTATTCACCCCTGTAGCTGACGGGATAAGGATACGGCTCGGTCACGATCTCCAGGTATTCTTTCCCTGCTTCCCTGCGCAGGTTCACATCGACCATGATCCCTAGAATGTCGCGCACCTTGTTGGGAATTTCTTCCAGCAGGCGGGCAGCGTTCTTGACTCCGGTTACGATGCCGTCGTCATTTCTGCCGATGACCAGGACACCGCCCCCAGCATTGGCAAACCCGCAGATCCATTTCAGATACTCGTCCCGCCAGGATTCTTTCCACTCGACATGCTGATGCTCTTTCATACAAGCCGAATCCTCCCCGTCAGCAACTCCTGCATCATGCCCTGTTTGATCTGACGCGCCTTGGCGAACTTGGTTTCGAGAGCTGCGATCTCAACATCTATATCAGACAGCACCTCTGCGATAGCTATTTGCTCGTTGAGTTCGGGAAATTTTAGTAATATTTTGACTATATTTTTCTTGCTGATCCCAGTCACCTTTGTTCCGGCTGCATAATGCAGAAACTGTTTCTGAATAGATGCTGCCTGAAAACAATAGCGTCTGTATTCATGAGCCAACTCATTCGTCTTGCTCTTGGCAATGATCGTGTGTAATCCGGAAATAAATGGCACTTTATTCTTATTTACCACGACGATATGCTTGCTTGTTCCTGCATCATCTTCAGAGGCGTCAACAAACACGACGTCACCATCATCGAGTAGAGAGTCGCGGGAAACTCGGTTGAGTGGGATATCGAGTTTTGGTATTTCCTGATAATCGGTGGCGGTGTCCACGAATGGCTTTGACGCGCCATGGATATCGCCATAGTGTAGATAGCAATATCCATTAGATGAGAGCTGGTCGCGAGAAGCTGAATAACCGCCAGAGAACGAAAACAAGTCGCCGAATGTTTGAATATCCCATTTTTCACTAAAGCCTGATAGACGCTTCTTGCCGGTGAGGAGTTCCTGCATTGCGCCTTGTTTGATGCGGCGTTTCTTGGCGATGAGCTGCTCCAGCGACTCGATAAGGGCATCCGCATCCGACAACGCCTCCGCAATTGCGCTTTGTTCAGATTTTGTCTTGGGAATGCAGAATAGGTGGTTCGAAATATCTGAAACACTGAGGTTCGGCTGGGCTCCGCCCTTAGCCACTCCAGTCATCGCTTTGATGAATGAGGGCTGTCTGAGCAACATAAAGAGCGTTGAGCCATCAACTGTTGTTGGAATTAGTTTTCCGACACGTTGGTTCAGCAGGCAGAAATTTTCAGTGACGCGGCAAACACGGCCAACATTACCGGTCATGGAAATAAGGATGTCGCTGATTTGAAGACGCTGATGGTTTTGTAGGTCTTTGGGTACGCAAGCGATGGAATTACATTCGTTGGTGGTCATATAGCCGTCTTGGACATTTGCTATGGTGATGACCTTGAAATTGCCGAGAGGTGTGTAGGTATCGCTCTTGAAGGCATAGCCGTTCTTGAGAGACGCGAGTTCACCCAAACGCTTCACCTCCCATTCCTCCGGTATGACGCCAACCTCGCTTTGTTTGTATCCTTTCGGAATGATCATTTTGCCGGTCATCGGGGACCACCCAGTTCTGCTTCAATGTCTTCGACTGTCGGCGAGCTGGATTTGAGGCCTTCGGGGCCGATCGGCTTGGTTGAGGCCGACACTGTCGGGCGAATTTCAGATGTTCCTTTACCGGCCAAAATTCCGGATTTGACTGACACGGGCTCGTGAAATCGGGTTATCTTCGTCATTCCCCGAACCCCATTTGTTTCAGGTGGGCATTCACCTTCGCCTCCAACTCGGCGACGCGGGTGACCATCTGGGGCAGCGGCGTTTCGTAGAGCTCGGCAAGCTCCTTGACCCGCTGTGTCAAAGCTTGGCTGATCCGGTCCATCTCGCCGTGGATGGCGGTGTCGAGCGTCGTGAGCCATTTGTCGTCCACGACCAGCGTCTTCACGTCCGACTCGGTGAGATCCGCATACCTGGCGTAGGCGAGGGCGTCGAGCGCGGCCTCCGCATCCTTCAGCTTCTTCTTCAGCTCGGCTTCTTCGTTCGAGGCCTTCAGCCATTCGCTCAACACGGCGGCTTCGTCGCGGGCCTCCTTGTCGCCCTTGATCTCCTTCAGGCGGGCCGTGACGGAAGCCTTGTTGACCTTTTCCAGCTCCGAGAAGGCGCCTTCTTCACCGCCATGTTCCTCTTCCAGTTCGGTGAGGCGGGCGGCGAGGCTCTCGGCTTCGGCGGTGAGGCCGTCGATGGCGGCCTGCTCCTTCGGGAAATACCGGGCGACGATCAGCGACCTGGGCACGAGGTCGCAGGTCCAGCCCTTGTCCTTTTCCTTGCCCTTCTTGTCTTTCTCGATGATCCTGAAGGGTTTCGCCGTCCAGCCGTCGGCGGAGATCAGGTAACAGTCGTCCTGCATCGTGTTCGCCCAGTAGTCCAATAGATGCTGATACGTATCATACGCGTCGATCAGCGGCTTGTCCCGGTAATGCGCGAGGAGATCCTCGGCGAGCGAGGCGATCAGCTCTTTCGGGTGGAAGCCGCTTTCCAGCTCGCGGAGCCGGGCGGAGGCCTTCTTCCGCCACGAGGCGAAGTGGCCGGTCATCCCCTCGATGAAGGCGACGAACTCGGGGTGCTCGTAGATCGCGGTTTTGAGGGCGGCCTTTTCCGGAACGAGACCGACATAGCCGGGACGGGTATCCCGGAACAGCGATTTCCGAAGGCCCGGGCAGACCTTCCAGTAGTCGTGCAGGGCGTCGATGTCGGCAGCGGGGATTCCGCCTTTCAGGTGCGCCTCGATGTCCTGAAGGTCTTCGGCTTTCTGGCTGTCGATATAGCGAGGGATATTGAGATTGAACTCGTTTTTCCCAATCTCTTCGGTCGGCACCAGACGGGAGAACCGTTCGATTTCGAGCTGCCGGTTGAAGACATCGACGATCTTGTGGATATCCATCGCGCGAAGCCGGTTCTTGTTCCCGTCTTTGAGGAACCCGGCGCTGGCGTCGACCATGAAGATGCCCGTCCGGGAGTGCGCGTGCTCCTTGTCGATGACGATGATGCAGGCGGGGATGCCCGTTCCGTAGAAGAGGTTCGCGGGCAGGCCGATGACGCCCTTGATGTAGCCCTTCCGGATGAGGTTGCGGCGGATCTCGGCCTCGGCATTGCCCCGGAACAGAACGCCGTGCGGCAGGATGCAGGCGCCTTTCCCCGTGCTCTTGAGCGAGCGGACGATATGCAGGAGATACGCGTAATCACCCTGCTTCGCGGGCGGGGTTCCGAACGGCTTGAATCTCTCGTGGGGGTCGTTGAGGGGATCGATGCCCGTGCTCCAGCGTTTGTCGCTGAACGGGGGATTGGCCACGACGTAATCGAAGGTCTTGAGCGCCGCGCCGTCCATGAATTTCGGGTCGGAGAGGGTGTTGCCCTGCACGATGAGGGCGGTGGGGTTGTTGTGCAGGATCATGTTCATGCGGGCCAGGCCCGATGTCGCGGCGTCTTTTTCCTGGCCGTAGAGCGTGACCGCCCCGGCTTCGTCGGCGACTTTCAGCAGCAGGGAGCCGGAGCCGCAGGTCGGATCGTAGACCGTCGTCGAGCTGGTCGTTTTCGCGTCGCGGATGCCGAGGATCTGGGCCATGATGCGGCTGACTTCGGCGGGGGTGTAGAACTGCCCCTTGCTCTTGCCGCTCTCCGTGGCGAAGTGGCGCATCAGGTACTCGTAGGCGTCCCCCAGGATGTCGTCGCCCTCCGCCCGGTTGTCCGAGAAGTCCAGGGCCGGATTCTCGAAGATGGCGATGAGGTTGGAAAGCCGCTCGACCATCTCCTTGCCGCTGCCGAGCTTGGTGGCGTCGTTGAAGTCGGGCATGTCGGACAGCCTGTTGGCGTTGGCCAGCGGGGCGATGATCTTCTTGTTGATCTGGTCGCCGATGTCGGGCCTGCCCTTGAGCGCGACCATGTCGGCGAAGCCCGCCCCGGGCGGAATCGTGATCGGCGCATACGGCTGGCCGGCATACTTGTCGCTGACGTATTTGATGAACAGCAGCACCAGCACGTAGTCTTTGTACTGGCTGGCATCCATGCCGCCGCGCAACTCATCGCAACTCGACCAGAGAGAGGAATACAACTCCGATTTCTTCAATGCCATGACGGTTCATCGACTCCTGAGCACATCGGCGTGCCGTGCCTTCACGAGAGCGAAAGGGCGGGCGCTTCCCGGGCAGTTTTCACCCCCGAATACTACCACATTCCGGCCACGAACGCGGCCCGACCACGCAGGTTCCGGACGGAATATCCGGTATATTATAAAAAACCGGGACACACACCTGATAAAAAATTACCTTGGCGTGACCCGGGTTTAGCCATTTTTCGTACTCATGCAGCCTGTGCGTGACACCTTTCGCATTTCACGTAGGAGTGCGAGCTGCTGACGGAACTCCATTGGATGGGGAGACTGACTGACAAAATCACCGACATCGGAAAATGAAAAATCCCGGAAACCGTTTCTGGTTCCGGGGTTCGGGAGTGGGCAGTACAGGTTTTGAACCTGTGATCCCCGCCGTGTGAAGGCGATGTTCTTCCAGAAGGTGTTATCGAAGGGACCGACGAGATGAAATCAGGCGGCCTTCTTGCGCTTCGATGCCTCGTCGCGGCCGATGCCCTCGGAAAGAAGGGCGACGACCAGGGTGTTGAGGCTGACGCCCTCGGCCTTCGCGCGCATGGCGAGCTTCTGATGCAGGGACTTGGGAATGCGCTGAACGAACTTCCCGGAGAAGCCGCCGCTTCCGGGTTCGGGAACGGGAAGCTCCATCGATTCGAGCGCCGAGATCGTATCGGCGAGGGCTTCGAGTCCATTGCGAATGGCTTCCTCTCTGGTCTCGCCATCGGAAATGCACTCGGAAAAATCCGGGAAGGAGATCAGGAACCCACCGCCGTCCTCGTCGGGAAGGGCGCTGACTTCAAAAGGATATCTGCTCAGATCGCGCTTTTTCATACGTCACTCCTCCAGAAGGGCGATGAACTTCTTGATGTAGATGGCCTTGATCGGCCGGCGAAACGGGACGGGAAGCGTTCGGCCACCGGACCAGACGAACACGACGTGACTGGTTCCGTTCTGCCGGTAGGTGACGCCGAAGTGGTCGGCTAGTGCCTTGAGCGTATCAATGCTCCAGCCATTCGGGTTGTTCCGCATCTTCTCGAGCGTTTTCTCTCGCGTGCTCATGAGATAATAGTATTACTGGTAGTATCGCCTGTCAAGGGCGAGCGAATGGTGAATACCACGAACCACCGAAAAGTGGACCCTGGTTTGGTGGACGGTTCGGGGCTTTCGTGCTCATGAAGCCTGCGTGTGCCGCCATGTGTATTTCATGGCGGCGTTGGCTGTTGACGGAACTCCGGTGGATAGGTGGGGCTGACCGACCAAGTCGCCGACATCGGAAATAAAAAACCCCGGAAACCGTTTCTGGTTCCGGGGTTTCTGAGTGGGCAGTACAGGATTTGAACCTGTGACCCCCGCCGTGTGAAGGCGATGCTCTTCCACTGAGCCAACTGCCCAAGCAATATGAGGATATCACGAGGCGGAGAAAAATGCAATACCGACAGGAGCGTTCCGGGCTCATCACGATGCGTTCGGATAGGTCAATTGATGAACCGTATGTGTAGGGGCGGTTCGCGAACCGCCCCTACGCGGCAATTGGCGTAACTGCCCGTGGTGTACGCTGCGGGATGGGCTTGCCAACGGAGAGACGGGAATCAGCGGGGCGGGCGGGTGACGGCGATGACGGAGCGGTCGGGGCGCAGCCAGGTGGCGGCGGCGCGCTGCACGTCGGCGGCGGTGACGCGGCGGATCGATTCGGGGTAGGACGTCATGAACCCATACCCGGCGCCGAGAGCCTCGAACCAGGCGTAGAAGTGCGACTGGCGCAGGCAGGCGGCCTGATCGAGGGCGAACTGGCCGGTCACGTATGAGATCGTGCGACCGAGCTCCTCGGCCGTGGGGCCGTTCGCGGTCAGATCGGCGATCTCGTCCTGGACCATCCCGATGACGCGGTCGACGGCCGCCGGGTCCGTTCCGATGACGGCGCAGAGCGGGCCGCCGTCGAGCCGGGTCGGGAACAGCGCGTGCACGGCGTAAGCCAGCGAGGCTTCGTTCCGCACCTTCCGGAACAGGCGCGCCGACATGCCGCCGCCCAGAATCGCGTTCAACACTTTCATGGCGGGGTAGTCCGGGTGGTCGAACCGCGGTCCGAGCCAGCCAAGACACACCATCGCCTGCTGGCGGTCCCGGTGATCCTCGGCCCGTACCGAATCGGCAGGGAAGGGGGGCGTCGAGTCCCCTCCGGCGCTTCCGGTATCGGCGCGCGGCCGGATCTGCCCGAACAAATCGCCCGAGAGTCTCAACGCCTCGTCGGAAGATATATCTCCAACGATAGAAAGAACCATCTCCCCGGGCCGGAGCATGCCGGCATGGAACGCGGCCAGGGCGGCCGGGGTCAGTGCCTGGACCGAGTCGGGCGTGCCGTACGCATACCGGCCATACGGGTGGGTCGCGTACAAACGGGCCTGGAACAGGCGCCAGGTGTTTTCGAACATATCATCATCGACGGCCTTGAGCCGGCCAAGCACCTTCTGCCGCTCGATCTCGAAGGCATCCTCGGGGAAAACCGGCATCTGAACCGTCTCGGACATCAGCGCGAGGGCCTGGGCGAACGTGCGCGCCGGTGCGCTCAGGCTCAGCCGGAGCATGTCCGGGTCCGCCGCCGGGTCCAGTTCGGCCCCAAGACGTTCCAGATCCCATAAGAGCTGCTGGCCGTCGCGTCGCCGCGTGCCTTTGAGCAGCATCTCGGACATCAGATTGCTGGTGCCGCCGGCGCCGGCCGGCTCGTGACGCACTCCCGCCGCCGCCGTCAGCGTCGCACCCGCCAGCCCGATCCCCTGCAGATGCCGGTGGATGACGCGCATCCCGTTGTCCAGCCGCCATGCGGTGAGGCCGGTATCCGGGGCGGCGCCGGCGGCAGCCGGCACCGTCAGCGGCGTCGACCGCGGCTTGGGCCCCGCGATCGTCGTGAAATCAGCCTCTTCGGCGAGATACTGCACGGCAAGGCGCTGAAGCCGCTCGGGGGTGACCGCGCGCAGCCGCTGCAGATACGTGAGCTCGTGCTCGAGGGCGTCGTGAATCAGGGCGTTACCGAGAATGTCCGCCTGGCCCTCGTTCGTCTCGGCCCCCCGCATATACAGGGTTTCGAGCATATCCATCGCCTTGAGCAGCTCCTCCTGCGACACCGGCTCGCGCCGCAGACGGTCCAGTTCGGCCCGGATTCCCTCCCGGACCGGCGCCTCGTCGAGCGGATCGAACTCGGCCCGCACCAGGAAAATCCCGTCTTCCCCGAGCGAGAGCTGGCCCGCCGAGATCGAGGTGACGATCCCCCGCTGCTCCTTCAGCGCCGCCGAAAGCCGGCTGCTGCGCCCCTGTCCGAGCAGGATCCCCAGCAGCTCGAGCCCCGTCGCATCCTCCCGGTTGGCCTGGGAAACGGTCCGCCAGGCTGACTGGAAATACCCGCGCCGCACATCCATCGCGTGCCGCACCAGCGACCCCGACTCGGGCCGGGGGGGCAGGGGAGCCGCACGGGTGGCCGGAGCCGGAGCCGTCCAGTCCCCATACAGCTCTTCCGCCCGCCGGAACACCATCCCGGCATCGACATCGCCGGCGACGAGAAGGAACATGTTGCACGGAACATACCAGGTCCGGAAAAACGCATCCAATGTATCTCTGGATATATTTGCTGCAATATTCTCTTTCGGCCCCAGGGTCGGCCGGCCGTAGGGGTGGCCGGGATACAACCCCGCCATCATCGCGTCCCACAACACCCGGTGGGGGTTGTCGGCGGAGCGCTTGATCTCCTCGACGATCACCGACCGTTCGGCGTCGACGGCCGCGGCCTCGAGGGTCGAA
The DNA here is from genome assembly GCA_029565415.1 of Candidatus Rifleibacteriota bacterium. The sequence continues at coordinate 11,146 of JAKQOH010000030.1, forward strand.
CGGCGCATCACATCGGCGTGAATCTCCAGCGCCTTGTCCAGGTGCCGGCTCTCGCCGCTAATATAGTAATGCGTATAATCGAGCGACGTACCGGCGTTCGTGCGGCCGCCGAATCCTTCGATCTCGCGGGCGATCGCCCCGACGCCCCGGGTGGGCGTTCCCTTGAACAGCGTGTGCTCGAGAAAATGGGCGATGCCCCCGATCTCGGGCGTCTCGTTCCGGCTGCCGACCCGCACCCAGATGTCCGACACGAACAGGGGGGCGGTCCGGTGCTCGCGCACGAGGACGGTCAGGCCGTTGGGGAGAACCCGATGCTGAAAAGGCTCCCACCGGAAGCCCGGAGACGTTCGTTCCTGGTTCATTGTGTGTCCTGTCAGGGTGCGGCAAGCGGAAGGAAGGGGAAGGGCCGGGCCGTGCCCAGCTTTGCCTCGATCCGCTCGAGAATGTTCAGTGGCCGGCCGTAGAGCAGCTTGGGCCGCCCCTCGACCGTCACCTCGGAAAAGTTCGAAAAATCGATCATGCAGGCCCGGCGCATCGCCTCGTCACCGTACACCAGCGCGCCTTTGTGGATGACCATCGAGATATCGCGCGGCGTGAGCGCCATGAAGCTTTCGAAGGGGTCCCCGGCCGTATCGTCGAAGACCAGGAAATTGGCCATCTTGCCGGGCGCGATGCTGCCGAACTGCTTCTCGACGCGGAACATTTCGGCCGCCGTCTTGGTGGCCATCCGCACCAGATCGCGCGGTTTCAGCTGGCCGTCGAGATGCTCATCGGACCATTTCCGCATCAGCCGCAGATCGTCGAGCAGGTTGACCGACCCCCGCACCGCCCCGTCCGTGCCGATGCCGACGCGGATGCCAAGCTCCAGCGCTCGTTTCAGCGGCGGCACGGCCCCGAACCGATTCTGGAGGGACGAGGGGCAGAACACCAGCGAGGCCTGGTGTGTCGCGATCTGCGACAGATCCGTGTCACTCAGGCCGATGCCGTTGACGAGCACCGTGTTTGGCCCCAGCGCTCCCAGCCGGCTCAGCGACTCGAGCTCCTCGCGCAGCTCGGTCGTGAAGCCTTCGGCGCAGTGCGTGATGAACGGCAACACGCCCCGCGCAAGCCGCGCCTCCTCGGCCACACCCTGGCCCCAGGGGGGCGCATCGGGCGACATCGAGTGGGCGAGGTAGTAATGCTCGAGCAGGCTGACCAGCCCGCGGCCGACGTAGGCCGAGTTCACCTCGTGCGGGAAATGGTCGACGATCAGCCCGACCCCCGAAAGCACGTTGCGGAACATGCCGAGCCCATACAGATCCGTGATCGACAGCGTCTGCCGGTCGCGATGCAGCTCCGAGGCATGGAACGCCGTTTCCCATTCCTGCCAGCTCTGGCAGCCGGGCCGCTCGAACTTCGGCCAGAACGTGTCATACAGATGATCGTGGGCATTGATCAGCGCCGGAAACACCAGCCGGCCGCCGAGATCGATCGTCGTTTCCAGCGGCTTTTCGGGCTTGCCGTCGGGCGGCAGAATCTCGGAGATCGTGTCGTGAAACAGCACCAGCCGCCCCGGGGCGATCGTTTCGTCGGGGTGCAGGATCCGACAGTTGTCGAGGAGCCGGTACATCAGAAATACCGCGGCATGCCCATTTTGGCTGCCGCCGGAAAGTCGCGCTGCATCTCACGGCACACCACGGGCCAGGACTTGCCGGCAAAAGCCATCGATATAAAATGCTTCCCAATATTATCGAGGAACTGGAGGAAGGCCATCCGCTCGAAATCGGGGTTGAAGTTCCGCACGCGGCTGAAGCTGCGGTAGAAGGTCTCGTGATCATGCAGCCCGAGCGCCATGATCGTGTGCTCGAAATGCATCGTCAGATCGCTGCGGGTCGGCACCGCCATCGGCAGAACCTGGCTGCCCAGCAGCGTCCCGACCATCTCGCCCCGGAACTCGAGCGGAATCGCGAACACCAGAAAGCCGGCGTAGCAAACGTTCACGAACGGCACCTTCCGCCGCATCAGCCGGTCCTCGATCGTGTGATACGCGCGCTTGCACCGCTGCCGGCCCCGGTCCGTGCCCCGGATGAGGCTGCACGGGCCGTAGAAATAATCCGTCTTGACGACCGTCTCGCCCGAGTTTGACCGCAGCGACAGCGGCACCCCGTAGAAGTTCTCGAACCGCTTCAACAGCTGATGAAGCTGCCCCGAGCCGAACGACACGGTCTGGTTGACGTTGATATCCCGCTTGAGACTCGTCATGAGCATCTCCCGGCTTCCGCCGTCAGGACGGACGCAGCCCCCCTCATCGGCCGGCGGCCAGCGTTGGTTCGGGCTTCGACGCACCGGCCCCCTGCCACAGCCGGATACCCAGCAGCAGCGAGTTGAGCTTGGTCGCATTGTCGTCGGCCCGCGACGTGAGCACGATCGGGCAGCGGGCGCCGAAGATCATCCCGCCCATCCGCGCCCGCACGAGATACTGGAGCGACTTGTACAGCGCGTTCCCCGTCTCGATGCGAGGCACGACGAGGATGTCGGCGTTGCCCTGGATACGGCCCTTGTATTTCTTGATCCGGCACGAGTCGGCGCTGCACGCCAGATCCAGCGAGATCGGCCCCTCGGCGACCAGATCTTCGCGCTGGGAAAGGGCCTGCGCGGCGAGACCGGCCATCACGGTCGAGGGAACCTTGTCCGACACCTTCTCGTTCGCCGCCAGCAGCGCCACGCGGGGCGGCCGGCCGGGAACGAAGATCCGGAAGGCCTCGGCGGCGTTCTCCACTTCCTTCACCAGCATCTCGGCATCCGGGGCGATGTTGAGGGCCGGGTCGGTCAGCAGCTTCAGGCCGGGCTGTGTGGGCAGCTCGAAGAAGGCCAGATGCGACAGCACCGGGTTTTTCTTGAGGCCGCGCTGTGAGTTGAGCACGGCTTTCAGGATGACGGCGGTCGGAACCAGGCCTTTCATCAGGATCTCGGCATTCCCTTCGCGCACGGCATCGATCGCCGTCTGGCACGCCTTGGCGGCGTCGGTTTCCGCCACGATCTTCACGGCGGGGTGGGACGCGGTCTCGCCATACATCTCGCGGATCGCTGCGGGATCGCCGATGAGCACGGCCCCTGCGACGCCAAGCCGGACGGCCTCGCAGACGGCATACGAAACGGCCTCGTCCTGCGCGAACGGGACGGCCACGCGGCACAGCCTGTTGCGGTCGAGATCACCGGCCAGCCGGCCGAAGAACGATGTATCCATTCCCTTCCTCCGATTCCTGTCCGTGCCGCTCAGACGCCCAGGGCGTGCGAGGCGATGACCATCCGCTGCACTTCGCTCGTGCCCTCGTACAGCTCGAGAATGCGCGCATCCCGGTAATACCGCTCGACCGGGTAGTCTTTGATGAAGCCGTATCCCCCGAGAATCTGGAGCGCCTGGTGGGTGACCCGGGTCGCCATCTCGGAACCGAACAACTTCGCCATCGCGGCTTCCTTCGAATACCGCTTCTTGTGATCTTTCAGCCAGGCAGCGTGCCAGGTGAGCAGGCGGGCCGTCTCGATGTCGATCTTCATCTCGGCAAGCTTGTGGTTGATGCCCTGGAAGTCGACGAGGTGCGTGTTGAACTGCTTGCGCTCCCGCGAATACCTGAGCGCCGCCTCATACGCCGCGCGGGCGACGCCGGTGCCCTGGGCGCCGACGCCGATGCGGCCGCCGTCGAGCGTGTCCATGGCGATGCGGAAGCCCCGCCCCGGCGTGTTGACCATGTTTTCCTTCGGAATGCGGCAGTTCTGGAACACCAGCTCCGCCGTGTTGGAAGCGCGGATGCCCAGCTTGTTCTCCTTCACGCCGACGGTGAAGCCGGGCGTGCCCTTGTCGACGATGAACGCCGAGAGGCCGCGGATCTTGGCCGAGCGGTTCGTGCTCGCGATGATCAGGGCGAAGTCGGCGACGCCGCCGTTGCTGATGAAGATCTTCGAGCCGTTGATGATGTACGAGTCACCGTCGGGGGTGGCCGTGGTCTCCTGGTTGCCCGAGTCGGAGCCGGCGTTCGGCTCGGTCAGGCCGAAGCAGCCGAGCTTCTCGCCCGAGGCGAGGGCCGGCAGATACCTGCGCTTCAGTTCTTCCGAGGCGTAGGTCATGATCGGGTAGGCGACGAGCGAGTTGGTCAGCGACATCGTGACGCCCTGCGCCGCGCAGGCCTTCGAGATCTCCTCGATCAGTAGCGCGTAGGTGAGGGCGTCGGCGCCTGCGCCGCCGTACTCCTTCGGGATGATGATGCCCATGTAGCCCTGCTTCGCAATGGCACGGGTGACTTCCCAGGAAAACTCCTGCTTCTCGTCGAGTTCGGCCGCGACAGGGGCGATCACGGTGCGGGCGAACTCGGCGGCGGACTGACGGATCAGTTCCTGTTCGGGGGTGAGTTTGAACTCGATCACGCGGAGGCCTCCTTCCGATGGCGGCGGATCTCGGCGGCCAGGAGCGGGGCCACCTGGTGCAGGTCACCGACGATGGCCACGTCGGCGGCTTTCATGATCGGCGCGAGCGGGTCGCGGTTCACGGCGACGACGAAGTCGGCGCCGGAAATCCCGGCCAGATGCTGGATCGCTCCGCTTATACCGAGAGCTATATAAAGTTTCGGGCTGACCGACTTGCCGGTCTGGCCGACCTGGTGGTCGTGGCCGATCCAGCCGGACTCGACGGCCGCGCGGGAGGCGCCGATCTCGCCGCCGAGCAAGGCGGCCAGGTCCCTGACGACGCCGAACTGCTGGGCACCGCCGACGCCGCGGCCGCCCGCGACGATGACCTGGGCTTCGGCCAGGTCGACGTGCTTCGCGGCCGAGCGGATCGTCTCGCGCACGATCACCTTCAGGTCGGCATCCTTGAGGCCGATTTTCACGGGCTTCACCTCGCCCTTGCGGTTCGGATCCGCCGCGAGCGGCTTCATGACGCCGGGCCGGACGGTCGACATCTGGGGCCGGTGGTTCGGGCAGATGATCGTGGCCATGACGTTGCCGCCGAACGCGGGGCGGGTCTGGAGCAGGAGGCCCGAGGCGGCCTCGATGGCCAGCTCGGTGCAGTCGGCGGTCAGGCCGGTGCGCAGCCGGTTCGCGGTGCGCGGGGCCAGGTCGCGGCCGATCACGGTCGCGCCGATCAGCACGATCTCGGGCTTGATCTCGCGGATCACGCCGGTCAGGGCGCGGCAGAAGGGCGCCGTCCGGAACTCGGCGAGTTGGGGGTCGTCGACCGTGAGCACGACATCGGCGCCGTGCGCGATCAGGGTCTGGGCCAGCGGCTCGACCTGGTGGCCGAGCAGGGCCGCATACAGCGGCACCTTGCGCTCATCGGCCAGGCCACGGCCGCGGCCGAGCAGCTCGAGCGCCACCTTGGCCGGGGCGCCGTCGCGGGTTTCGGCGAACACGAGGATGCCCTTCCATTCGGCCAGGTCGGCCTTGGGGGCATCGGAAGCGGTCGAGGTGATCGCCTTGAACTTGCACGAGTCGACGCAGCTGCCGCAGTGCACGCAGTTGGCGTTCATGATCGCCTTGCGCCCGATCATGTCGATGGCGTCATAGGGGCAGGCCTTCAGACAGGCACCGCAGCCTACACAGATAGTTTTATCGATATTGATGGCCATGGCGTTGTCTCAGATGAGTCCTTTCTCGAGAAGGATGTCGAGGGTCTGGCGCACCGTCGCCGCCGGTTCGCCGGTCAGGATGCGGCCTTCGCCCTTCGGGGCGGGCGTGAAGGTGCGGCGCACCTGGGTCGGGGAGCCTTTGAGGCCGATCTGCTCGGCCGGGGCCGCGATATCCTTCGCCGACCAGACGGTGAACGTCTTCTCGCGGTAGGCGCCGATGCAGCCCGGCAGCGTCGGAATGCGCGGCACGTTCGTCTCTTTCAGGCAGGTCAGCAGCGCCGGCAGCGGGGCGGTCAGCCGCTGGGTTCCCGAATCGGTCTGCCGCTCGATCAGCAGCCCGCCGTAACTGAACCGGGCCGTGAGCACGTAGGTGACCTGGGGGATCTGCAGAAACTCGGCGAGCTGCGGGCCCACCTGGGCCGTGTCCCCGTCGATCGCCTGGCGACCGCAGATGATCAGATCGAAATTGCCGATCTTCTTGATGGCATACGACAACGCCGAGGCCGTGGCCAGCGTGTCGGCACCCGCGAAGGCGCGGTCCGACAGCAGGATCGCCTCGTCGGCGCCCATCGCGAGCACCTCGCGCAGGGCGACTTCGGCCTGGGGCGGGCCCATCGAGATGACGGTGACCCGGCCCCCGCCGGCCGCTTCACGCAGCTCGAGCGCGAGCTCGACCGCATGCCGGTCCTCGGGGTTCACGATGCTCGGCACGCCTTCGCGGATCAGCGTTCCGGTGGTCGGGTCGATCCGGACGTCGTTCGTGTCCGGAACCTGTTTCACGGTGACGATGATATTCATGGGTGGATCCTTCCTGTGAGGCGGGTCCGCTTACAGCTTGGCGCCGATGCGGTT
>JAKQOH010000126.1 GCA_029565415.1 Candidatus Rifleibacteriota bacterium
CGCTCTTCCGATCTCACGATATCGACGACGGGTTCCAGTATCGGAGACTTCCACACGACATCGATATCGTGTTGTGGGACGCTCTCATGAAGAAAGAAGAGGCCGGGCTCCTTCCGCTCGGCAGGCTGCGCGAAAGACCGGAACGGCTTCGCGATGCGCATCTCATCGCCATGACTCGATGCGAATTGGCTTCCGATGAGCAAAAGGAATACTGGCATCTGTGGCTGGCCCGAACGGCGCCGGGCGTCCCGATTTTGGAAATGGAAACGAAGCCAAGCGGCTGGATCGATCCGCAGGGACGACATTGCTCTCTCGAGAACGGGCCGGAACGGGTTCTTGCCTTCGCTGCCATAGCGAAACCCGAGTTGTTTGCCGCTCAACTGGCCGCTTCGGGGCGGAATGTCGCGGCAACGCAGGGATTCCGAGATCATGACGGTTTTTCCCCAGAACGGCTTTCCGCCATTTTGAACGAAGCGAAAGTCCTCGACGCAGTTCCAGTCTGCACGACCAAGGATCGAATCAAAATTTCCGCCCGGGAAGCAGCCGTTCACGGCATCTGGACACTCGAGATCCGCATGAAACCGACTTCCGGTGAATCCTTCGGATCGGCCCTGCGTCGGTATGGGCTCGATCCGGCACGCCATGCGCGAAGCAAGGCCAAGCCGTCCGTCTTGCTATCGGCTGAATAATCATCACCTGCCGTATTCGGGAAAAACCCTGGATACTCCCGATAGAAAGCGGCTTTTGAGCATCCGTGCGCTCAAACTGCCGGCTGGCGGCCCTGCCCAAAATTTATCAGAACTGTTGGGACATTATTCTTTTGAATGGCTGTAGAAGGCCTTTTGCGATAAATAGTTTCGGTGGTACACGATTTGCGTAACTATTTCTCAAATCGACAATCATCGAGGAGAAACGAATCGTGAAGCGACTCACATCTCTGGTCGGCATGATCCTTTGTCTTGTTCTGGCTGCCTCGACTGCATGGGCAGGTTATACCAGCTATGACCTCGATCGCGCCAATCGCATGCGGGACCGCAGTGAATATTTCGAAGCCAGAAGATTGTACAGCGCCATCGCGAACGATTATTACGCATCTGACAACATTCGCCGTCAGGCAAGCTATTTCGTCGGCTTCTGCAGCGTCCGCCTCAGCGAGCCCAGAAATGCGATCAACGATTTCCGCCGTTTCCTTCGCGACTTCGACACGGGATACAACACCGTGTTGGTTCCCGATGCCCTCTATGTTCTCGGACGCACCTACGAGACCGTAAACGAAGTGGAGCGGGCGAGAAGCTGCTACCGTGACTGCATCAACCGCTTCCCTTCCGGAGAATTCAGCCAGAAGTGCCGTGAGCGGCTTCGCATCGTCGGCGGACATGACGATCCGTATCCTCACCACTATTCCATGGATTTCGTGTCCGTTTCCATCGATGCCGGCAAAACCACCCAGAAGCTGAGCGGCAGCGATCCGTTCGACGGGTTCCAGATGGATCTCCAGCAGGAAAAGGTCGACCAGCTCAAAGAAAAGTTCGAAGCTCTTCACGCGCAGCCCTGAGCGATTTGTTTCCAACGAATTTCACGAAGAGACGAAGGCCAGGCCTTCGTCTCTTTTTGCATCGGCCCGATTCAGGAACCACAAGTTCACGAACTGCTCGATATATTTGCATCAACATATCGTCACGTGCCTTTTTAAGACAGCACCAAAGCCGTTTTGAATCCTCGCAATGTCTCGAGATCGGATACCCGGCCAGGCGATGCGATTCAGTATGTCGTCATCACCCCGCTGCGCTATGCGTCGATGTTCAAGCGCCTTGCTGACTGGAATTCAGCAATTTCGAAGGTGAAAACCAGAAGGTCCAGCTCGGCTGCCTGCCGATCACCTCGGTCTCCCTGGCCATCAATGCCGGACTGAAAGAAGCGGGAAGTTGGGATAAATTCAGTCTGACAAAGGAAGCAGACGGTATCTTCCGGCACAAACTGGCTCTCAAGGCCCGGCAAGCCCCCTATTATTTTGTCTTCGGCCTCAATCTGAAGGAAAACACGTTCCTCCTCCCTTACATCATGGATCAGAAAGTCCCGACGAACCGCGATCAAGGTTTTTTGAGCAGCTCGATTACCGTGAAAAAGGATCAAGAAGTGATCTTCGAGTATGATCCGCGCAAAATCCCGGTGTTTTCCGAAACCATAAAGAATTCCTCCGGAAAAGACATCTGCGTCATCAGCGCGGAGGAAGCTCCCGCCATTCACTGACACAGCGGGCCTGCCCCTGGAATAACCGCCTCGGAATGTTTTCGAGGCGGTTTCCTGTGTCTGAGCATGCGCCCTACCGGGCGGGCGTAATGAAAAACCCCGGCTTTGCAGCCGGGGTTTCGTTCGCGAATCGGCAACTCTTACTTTTGATTTTTCAGGGCATTGAATGTGGCTTTGGCCTCGTTATAGGCGGACAGAGCCTTTTTCACTTCCGCTTCATCGGCGCCGGTGCTGCAAAGGTTCTTGTAGGTATCGAACGCAGCCTTCATTGAAGCTTCGGCCGTTTTGATGTCACCCGTTACCGGTGCAACCGACCCTTCCACCTGAAGAGCGATTCTCTGTTCGGGTTCCACCACTGCCTGAGCCTCGGATGAGGAGGCAGAACCGCCGAGAGCGGCCGTCGCCTGCACAACCAACTGCGGCTCAGTCACGTTGAAGGGTTCAACCGTATACGTGATTTTCGACTGAGCCCCGCTGAGAGTCGAGGTAAACTGATTGCCTGCTGAGGAAACACTTCGATAATACATCGAACCGAAGCTCTCGACCCATTCCGGGCTGGAAACGGTTTTCGAGGGGCTGGCGAACGAGAGATACGTATCCAGGGCCGA
>JAKQOH010000127.1 GCA_029565415.1 Candidatus Rifleibacteriota bacterium
AAAGCGTTCATCCTCTACCGGCACGAGCACGCCAAACTTCGCCAGGGCCGGGAACAATACTCCGCCACGTCGGGCAACATTCCCTACAAGAAAATCTGGCAGGTGCTGAACTGGGCGATCGATCATGACTGCTATAGTATCGCCCGTATCAACCAGCGGATCGCGAACGGTACGTATCCCCAGCTCATCCAGGAAGTCACCGAGAAATACGAGGCCGATCTCAAGAGCGCCGTCGACAAGATCATCGCCCGCAAGGATCAGGTGCGCATCGCGATCATCGCCGGTCCATCGAGTTCGGGCAAGACGACGACCACGATCAAGATCGGGGAGTTCCTGTCGGAACATGGGTTCGAGCTGATCGCGATGAATCTCGACAATTACTTCTTCGATCTGTCCCACCATCCGCGCGACGAGTTCGGAGACTACGATTTCGAAACCCCGCAGGCCCTCGATCTGGAGCTGATCAACCGCCATCTGGCCGAACTGATGGAGGGCAAGACGATCCAGATGCCCCGCTATAATTTCAAAACCGGCAAGCGCGAGGCCGAAACCGACCCCCTCAAGCTCGAAAAACACCAGATCCTGCTGCTCGACAGCCTGCATGGCCTGTACGGCCCCATGACCGACAGCGTGCCGGCCGAAAAAAAGTTCAAACTTTATATCGAAACCCTGTGTCAGATCAAGGATAAGGACGGCGAGTTCCTGCGCTGGACGGATGTACGCCTGCTGCGTCGGATGGTGCGCGACTCGTGGCACCGGAGTTACGGCCCGAAACAGACGCTCGAGCACTGGCACTACGTGCGCCGCTCCGAAATCCAGCACATCATCCCGTTCCTGGGAACGGTGGATCACGTCATCGACGGCTCCCTCGCCTACGAGCTGCCGGTCTACAAAAAGCATCTCTTCAAGTGGTTCCCGGAGTTTCTCGAGGCATACCGCAACGAGCCGAAGCGGCAGGATGCCTATATCCGCGCCAAGCGCGTTCACGACCTGCTCGAATCGGTCACGATCTGGGAGGACGAGTCGGTCATCCCGAAAAACGCCCTCATCCGCGAATACATCGGCGGCAGTTGCTATAAATACTGATAAATATTCATGGGCGCACGGCGTGCGCCCATGAAATGAAATCGACCGTAGGGGCGCTTCGCGAAGCGCCCCTACGCCGTCAAAACAACCGTTTACCCGCGCTCCGTGTTCACGCTGCGAGGATGCTGATCAGCAACCGGCGGGTGCGGGGGCCGTCGAACTCGCACAGGTAGATCCCCTGCCAGGTGCCCAAGACCAACTCCCCATCCTTCACGATGAAGGGGTGGCAGGAGCCGAACAGGCTCGACTTGAGGTGCGCATGGCTGTTTCCCTCGGCGTGCCGGTCGGAGTGGTCGGTCGTCGGCACGAGATGCTCGATGCGTCGGAGAAGATCGTTCACGACGTCAGGATCGGCGTTTTCGTTGATGGTCAGCGCCGCGGTCGTGTGGGGCACCGATACGAGAAGATGTGCATCCTTCCGTCCGGATTTTTTCACGGCGTTCCGGATCAGCTGCGTCACGTCGACCATCGCCTGTGGGTGCTGTGTCTTGATCGTTTCTTCGAACAACATCGCCTCTCACCTCGTCGGAAAAATCACATCCCATGTCTCATGGGAATATCTCACGCACTATAGAGAATGCACCCCTGGCCCGGACCGAGCATCACTTCACCGGCCAGGCTGCGCCCGTCTCCCTGCCGATACTGATCACCGCAGATTTCCCGGATGACGGGGGCGGCTCTCAGGCAGGCCGGAACCGCCACCGGATGCGGGGCATCGAGATCCATGTTCGCGGCGACGAGCAGATCGCGACCGGGGATCCGCTTCACATACCCCCGGACTCCAACGGCACCCCGCTTCCATTCGCCGAAGGGAATCAGAACCCCGTCCCGGTTGAACAGTTCGTCGCCGCCCCGGACGCGCAGGAGTTGCTTCAGGAATGATGGAACATCGCTGTCGATCCCGCGCGACCATTCTGCGGGGCCGGTGCGGAGGACGTCGATCCGCTCCACCAGCCCGCGCTCGCTTCCGGCCGTGAACATCAGATCCGATGACTGGAAACAGGCGAGTAGCAGATCCAGTTTCATCAGGCGCAACGTGCGCTCTCTGACGGGCTCGGAGAGCTGGTTGAGGCTCCTGATGCCGTCATACTCGACGACCTGGCGATGAAGCGCCTTGTCGTTGGTGAATCTTCCATACCGCGCGGGGTCGGCAGCCGGCAGCACCTTCATGGCAGGCATCAGAACATCGTGGCTCGACCAGATGGCGCAGCTCGGTTTCCCGTGAGAACGCTTGTGGAATCTGTAAATATCCGACGGAATATATCTTCCGCCATCATACCAGTACATGTTGTTGAAATACCGCTCGGCTCCGGCCGCGAGGCCGGAATCGGCGAGCTCGATCAGACGGGCCATGCCGAGATTCTCGGCGACGAACCAGACGTCCGGGGCCATCCGCTTCGTTCCGCGCACGATTTCGGCGAGGCCGTGCCGGTCGAGGCCCCAGGCGGCGTCGATGCGGATCGCGTTCACATTCAGATGCCGGACATGCGGCCCGATCACCTTGTCGAGCCAGTAGCCGATCAGATCGGGCTGGGCGTTGTCGAGAACGTATGCCCCCCAGTTGATGCGGACGCGGTTCCCGTCGGCATCGACATCGTCTGCGCCGGCTTCGATGCCGCCGGACGCATGAGACTGATACCACTGTGGCTGGAGGTGCTCCGCCTGCCGGTCGGCATGGTTGAACGGAATGTCGATCATCCGGTCCATGCCCAGGTCCCGGACGGCGGCCATGAAGACGCCGAACTTCTCCCAGGTTCCGAATAGCGCGCACGGCCGCTCGTAATCCTTGACGACGTATTCCGAGAAGCTGGGCAGGAAGTGCGGCAGCAGCAGCAGCACGTTCGCTCCGATGTCGCGCACGGTGCGCAGATACTCGAACATCGAAGCCGTGTCGCCGAAGAACCGGTGGGGAAGATCGACGTAGACCTTGCCGCACCGCTCCGCAGGAAGACGATCGAACGGCCGGCTGCCGTTGCCGGTGAAGAACGTGGCGAGGAGAGGGGCGGTCATCAGTTGAAGTTGGTCGCCCTGTTCAGCGTCAGCAGCACGGCGAGCTGGCTGCGCGCGATCTTTTCCATCAGGGTCGGCTCGAGGTTCGCCACCAGATCCGACGCCTTGTGGTAATGCTTCGACATCTCGGGATACCCTTCGATCGTGAGAATGGCCGATGCGCCGATATTCCAGAAGGACGAGTGGTCGGAATACCAGATGTTCGAATCGTAGAGGGTCTTACTCTTGAGGCCGGTGTACGCCAGCGCCGTATCCTTGAACACGTCGATCAGCCAGTTGCTGCGCGTATTGCCGATCACCGCGACCTCGTTGTCGTCGCGGTCGGCGATCATATCCATGTTCAGAACGGCTTTGAACTGGATGCCGTTCTGGGCCGCCAGCGTCTTGGCGAGCGCCTTGCTGCCGAGCAGGCCGGCTTCCTCGGCGTTGAACGCGGCATAGATCACGGTATAGGGAAGGGGCAGTTTGCCGGCCACCCGCGCGACATGCAGGACGCCCGCCGCACCGGTTCCGTTGTCATCGGCGCCGGGGGCGACGGCGAAGTTGTAGTTCGACACCGTCGAATCCATGTGGCCGCAGACGACGAAGACGGTGTTGGGGTCTTCGGTGCCTTTCTGGATGGCCACGACGTTCTGGAGCTTTCCGGAGCTGGTGTTGAACTCGGGGGTCGTGACCTCGAGGCCGTCGATCGCATCGAACTGTTCGGCGAGCCATTTCACCGCGGCGGCGTTCCCGGGCTGTTTGACATGGCGGCTCTTGAAGTTTTCGAGGGTCTCGACCGTCGTGACCATCTCGGAAACGGTGATGCCCGTAAGCTGGTCGGCAATCGCCGGATCGAACTTCGGCGCCTTCACCCGTGACGGCCAGACCGGGACGCGCAGCGGAACGAGCGTTTCGTCGAGAACGCTGTACCGCAACTCAAGAGCATTGAGGAGCTCCTCGTCCTCGGGCCGGACCCGGATGATGAAGGTCTTGTCGTGCGTGAAGAGAGGCTCGAATTCACTCCGCAGACGGGCTTCCTGCGCCGGGGTCTCGACCCAGACCATGTACCAGTTCTCGCTCCGGTCGTCGAGACGCTTTTTATCGAGGATCGAATACTTCACGTTCGCCTTGCGGAGCCGCTCGAGGCGCACGAAGTTCACATGTGTCAGATATCCCTCACTGGAGGAATAGAAAAACTTCCCGGCCGTGCGCAGCATCTGCTCCTCGCTGAGCCGGGAGGGCGCGAGCTTCGCCAGAACGAGATACCCGATCTGGTCGATGCGCTTCTCTTCGCGGATGTTCCGGACGAACTCGTCGAAATCGGCTTTGACATCGCCGCTGAGGGCGAAGGCCGGAATCGTGAGAGCGATCAGGGTGAAAACGACGAAGAAGAGGGATAAACGACGCATGCTCGATACTCCTTCACGGTACAGAATTCCCTCTCAGTGTAACCCAATCGCCCCGTTTTCTCCACTCGAATTCGGTGAAGGCCGGGGTACCCGGGAACGTTACTGATGGATTCTGCGATGGAGGAGGGCCGCCGCGAGATCCGTTTTCTGCACTTCGCTGGCGAATTCGGGGGGGATCGTCAGGGGCTTCCCCTCGAGATGGCTGGCGATCGTCGCCTCTTCGGAGGGGATCAACTGGTCGGCGAGAATCGTCGCCTCGTTGTCGATCATTTCGAAGAACCCCCCGGTGATGCCGAACCAGGTTTCCTTGCCATCACCTTCGCGGATATGGACGAGTCCGACCCCGAGGCTCACGAGGAGGGGTTCGCGATGTGTCCGGACACCGATGTGACCCGCGACGCCGGGAACGCAGACACTCGCGGCCTCGAACTCGAGAAGGCTGCGGGATGGGGCGACGACGATCAGATGGAATCCGGCCATCAGGCTTCTCCGTTCGCGCGCAGCTGTTCGGCCTTCGCCTCGACCTCGTGAATATTTCCAACCATATAAAATGCCTGCTCGGGATACTCGTCATACTGGCCGTCGACGATTGCCTTGAAGCTGGCGACCGTTTCCTGCAGCGGCACATACTTGCCCTTGTACCCCGTGAACTGCTCGGCGACGTGGAACGGCTGGGAAAGGAACTTCTGGATGCGCCGGGCGCGATTGACGATCAGCCGATCGTCTTCGGACAGTTCTTCCATCCCGAGGATGGCGATGATGTCATGCAGGTCTTCGTACCGCTGGAGAATTTCCTGCACCCGGCGTGCCGTCTGGTAATGAACGTCGCCGAGGATTTCCGCCGAGAGCAGTCGCGAGGTCGAGGCGAGCGGATCGACGGCAGGGTAGATGCCCAGCTCGACGATCTTGCGGGAGAGCACGGTCGTCGCGTCGAGATGGGTGAACGTGGTGGCCGGCGCCGGGTCGGTGATGTCGTCGGCGGGCACGTAGATCGCCTGAACCGAGGTGATCGAGCCGCGCGTCGTGGTGGTGATACGCTCTTGGAGCGCGCCCATCTCGGTCGCGAGGGTCGGCTGGTAGCCGACGGCCGACGGCATGCGGCCGAGAAGGGCCGAGACCTCGGAACCCGCCTGCACGAACCGGAAGATGTTGTCGATGAACAGAAGCACGTCCTGCCCTTCGCGGTCGCGGAAATACTCGGCCATCGTGAGGGCCGAGAGAGCCACGCGCAGGCGGGCGCCCGGCGGCTCGTTCATCTGGCCGAAAACGAGGCAGGTTTTCTCGATGACGCCCGACTCCTTCATTTCGAGATACAGGTCGTTGCCTTCGCGGGTGCGCTCGCCGACGCCGCCGAACACCGATACGCCGCCGTGCTGTTTTGCGATATTGTTGATCAGCTCCATGATCAGAACGGTCTTGCCGACGCCGGCGCCCCCGAACAGACCGATCTTGCCGCCGCGCGCGTAGGGGATCAGCAGATCGATGACCTTCAGGCCCGTTTCGAAAATCTCCGTCGTCTTGCCCTGCTGCGCGAAGCTGGGCGGTGGCCGATGGATCGGCCAGTGTTCCCCGCCCTTGAGGGCCTCTTTGCCGTCGAGAGTTTCGCCGAGCAGGTTGAACAGACGGCCGAGGACATGGTGGCCGACCGGCACGCTGATCGGGTTGCCCGTGTCCCGGACGTCGATGCCGCGAACGAGACCCTCCGTCGGGCCCATGGCGATCGTTCGCACGACGTCGTTCCCGAGATGGATCGCGACCTCGAGCACGAGGCGCTGCTTCGTGACGGGGTTGGTCAGCTCGAGGGCGTTGGAAATACTCGGCAGAGCTCCGGACTCGAACTTGACGTCGACCGCGGGGCCCATGACTTGCAGAATCCGACCGGTGTTCATAGACAGCTCCTGTGTGCTCTTTCGGCGCTCAGTCCGCCTGGGCGTCGGCGCCGCCGATGACTTCCGACAGTTCGGTCGTGATGGCGGCCTGGCGTATGCGGTTGTATTGCAGGGTCATATCCGTGATCATCTCCTCGGCCCGGTCCGTCGCGGCACCCATGGCGATCATGCGGGCGCTCTGTTCGGCAGAAGAGGATTCGAGGATGCCCCGGAAGAACATTCCTTCAATATATCTTGGTATTAAAGAGTTGAGTATTGTTTCTGGGGAGGGATCGAATTCGAACCGGTGACATTGGCCGTGATGAGCCCCGTGGCCCATGGCCCCGGTGTCGAAGGGAAGCACCCGCTTCACGAAGATGCGTCGTTCGAGGGCCGAGACGGAGCCGGTGTAGACCAACAGGAGCTCGTCGATCCCTCCGGTCCGGTAGAAGCTGAGGAAGTTCTTCGCGACGAGACGGATCGGCTCGGGATCGGGGTGTGCCAGAAGCCCCGGGAAGAAATCGACTCCCAGGGTTACCGATTCGCGACGCCGGAAATACTCGTATCCCTTGCGGCCCATCAGGAACAGCCGGCACTTTTTTCCCTCGCGTTCCCGGAGAAGCTGGAGGGTCTGTTTGATCAGGTCATGATTGAAGCTGCCGCAGAGGCCCCGGTCGCCGGTGATCAGGATGATGCCGGAACTGCGGATCTCGGTGCGGGGACAGAGAATCGGATGTCGCTCGGGCTGGTCGATGGCCCCGCACAGGGCGCCGACCATCTGCTCGAGCTTCTCGAGGTAGAAGCGCATCGCGTTGAGGCGATCCATCGCGCGACGGAGCTTCGCCGTCGACATCATCTTCATGGCGCGCGTGATCTGCTGGGTGCTCTTCACCCCCGCGATCTTGCGCCGAATGTCTTTCTGGGTGGGCATCCGTCACTCTTCCTGCGTTTTGGTTCCGCCGGCATCCTTCGCCGAACCGTCGGCGAGGCCGGGCAGGAAGATCTGCTCGAGGAACTCCTTGATGGCGCCACGCATCGACGCGTCGAGCTCCGAATCGATCGATTTGCTCTTGTGGAGCTTGAAGCCGACCTCGGGATGTTTCTCGCGGATGAACGAACAGAGTTGTTGCTTGAAGGCAGCGACGTGTCTTTTGTCGAAGCCGTCGAGATATCCGCGGGAAGCGGCGAAGATCGTCACGATCTGGTCCTCGACTTCGAGC
The DNA here is from genome assembly GCA_029565415.1 of Candidatus Rifleibacteriota bacterium. Next base: position 7,576 of record JAKQOH010000127.1, read on the forward strand.
GGCGCATACTGGGGCTGTTTCAGCAGTTCGACGAGCCGCTCACCTCGGGAAAGCTGGGCCTGGGTGGCCTTGTCGAGATCCTTCGAGAACTGGGCGAACGCGGCGAGCTCGCGATACTGGGCGAGTTCGAGCCGGAGGGGGCCGGCGACCTGTTTCATCGCCTTGATCTGGGCGTTCCCGCCGACCCGCGAGACGGAGAGGCCTGCGTTGATGGCGGGCCGAACGCCGCTGTTGAACAGGCTGCTTTCGAGAATGATCTGCCCGTCCGTGATCGAGATGACATTCGTGGGAATATAGGCCGAGAAGTCTCCCGCCTGGGTTTCGATGATCGGAAGCGCCGTCAGCGAGCCGCCGCCGAGATCCTCGCTCAGCTTCGCAGCCCGTTCCAGAAGCCGGGCGTGCAGGTAGAAGATGTCCGACGGATAGGCTTCGCGGCCCGGGGGGCGGCGGAGCAACAGCGAGACCTGGCGATAGGCCTGGGCGTGCTTGGACAGATCGTCGTAGATGCACAGCACGTGTTTGCCCTGGTCGCGGAAATACTCGCCCATCGTGCAGCCGGCATAGGGGGCGATGAACTGCAAGGGGGCGGGGTCCGCCGCCGAGGCGCTGACCACGATCGTGTATTTGAGGGCATCGTGGCGGCGCAGGGTCTCGATGATGCGCGTGACGGTCGAGGATTTCTGGCCGATGGCGACATAGATGCAGAGAACCCCGCTGTCCTTCTGGTTGAGGATCGTGTCGACGGCGATGGCGGTCTTGCCCGTCTGGCGGTCGCCGATGATCAGTTCGCGCTGGCCGCGGCCGATGGGGATCAGCGCATCGATCGCCTGGATGCCTGTCTGGAGCGGCTCTTTGACAGGCTGACGCTGGACGACGTTCGGGGCATTCATCTCCATCGGTCGCATTTCGGTCGTCGCGATCGGCCCCTGGCCGTCGATGGGCTGGCCGAGCGGGTCGACGACGCGGCCGAGCAGGGCGTCCCCGACCGGCATCGAGACGATGTTCCCGGTTGCCTTGACCAGGTCGCCCTCGCGGATGCCGGTGTCGGGCCCCATGATGAAGCAGCCGACGTTGTCCTCTTCGAGGTTCATCACGTAGCCGCGCACGCCGTTCGCGAACTCGACGAGCTCGCCGGACATGACGTTCTGGAGGCCGTGGATACGGGCAATGCCGTCACCGACCTGGAGCACGAGGCCGGCATCGATGGTTTTCGCGTCGCGGGCGAACGAACCGATTTCCTTCTGGAGAACGGAGACGATCTCTTCTGGTTTGATGGGCATGATTCCTCCTCAGACGGCCGGCGCCGCCGGAGCATCGGGGTTCAGCAGGGTGTGGCCGAGGGCGATGAGCCGCTCGCGGAGATTCTTGAGGCTGGTCCGGATCGAAGTATCGAGCACGCGGTCCTCGAAGCGCAGGATCAGGCCGCCCATCATGGAGGGTTCGACGGTTTCCTGCAGGATGATCGATCCGCGCACGCGCCGGGAAAGGGCCGCCGTGAGCCTGGTGCGCTCTGCCGGCGTCAATGCCACGGCCGAACGGACATGGACTCGAGTTATATTTTTCTTGATATTATATTGGCGATCCAGTTCTTCGGAAATGAGGGGAAGGAGATCGAACCGGTGTCTGCCGAGAAGTGTTTTGAGAAACTCGGCCATCAGGGGGGCGGATCCGGGGGGGAACAGCGCGTCGACCAGGTTCCTTTTCCGCTCGATCGGCACGTCGGGCCTGTGCAGGATCTCGTGAAGCCGGGGGTCGAGCTCTCCGGCGGCAATGAAGGCCCGGAAGCCGGCGATTCCCGTGTCCAGGCGGGATTCGCCGAGGGCTTTCAGGAACGCCTCGGCGTAGCGGGATGCGACGACGCGTGTCTTCACGCGGTCCCTCCATCCGTGGTGCCGGCTTCCTTTTCGAGCTGTTCGATCGTCCGTTGGATCAGGGCGTGATGCTTCTCATCATCGAGCGAGGCTTCGACGACCCGTTCGGCCGCCGTCATCGTGAGGCGGACAACATCTTCCCGGAGCTGGATCCAGGATTTCTGCCGTTCGATCGAAATGTCCTTCTGCGCTTTCGCGAACAGCTCATCAGCCTTCCGCTTGGCCTCGACGAGGATTTCGTCGCGGGCCGCCTGGGCTTCGGAGATCGCTTTCTGACGGATCTGATAGGCTTCCTGGTCGACGTCGGCCAGCTTTTTCTCATATCGTCCCTTGATCTCGGCGGCTTCCCGGTTCTTCCCTTCGGCGGCATCCATCGATTCGAGGATCCGCTTCCGGCGCTCCTCGAGGATGCCCTGCACGGGCACGAACAGGAACCGCCTGAGGACGAACAGCAGGATGAAGAAGTTCACGACCTGGGAGACGAGAATGGCCGGATCGAAATCGAACATGCCTGCCTCCTCGTGCCCTCCCGCATGGGCTCCCGCCGCCGATGCCTCGGCCGTGAGCCGCGGTGCCGGGGCTGCCTCGGCTGCCGGAAGCGCAGGCAGAAACGGCCCAGCCAGGCTGATCGCGAAGAACAGCAGGCAGATCATCCATTGGAAACGCCGGATCATGGGTGTCCTCCAGAGGCAGGTCGGACGAATTCCGCGCTTTGGCCGGTCAGCCGGTGCGGACTCGTCGGAACATCGTGGGGAATTTTCCTGTCGCTCGGATCACCAGCGGACGAAAAGAAGGACCAAAGCGATGAGCAGGCAGTAGATTGCGAGCGATTCGATCATGGCTAGGCCGATGATCATGGTGAAGCGCAATTCACCCGCGAGATCGGGCTGCCGGGCCATGCTGTCGCAGGTCTGCTGAATGGCTTTTGCCTGGGCTAGCGCCGCGACGCTGCAGCCGATGCCGACGGCCAGTGCCGCGCTCAACGCCTCGGCGATGCGAACCAAATAGGTCATATCCATCATTTTGCCTCCTGGGGATGGTTGGAACCGTGGGTCGATGCGGCTTCATCGTCGTGAGATCCGGCATGAGCCGCCGCTCCGGAGATATAAATGCCTGAAAGGATCGTGAAGACCATGGCTTGCAGCACACTCGTGAACAAGGCCATGAACATCATGGGCAACGGAACGAGAACGGGAAACAGATACAGGGTCAGGACAAGGATCACGACATCCTCGCCCATGATATTGCCGAACAGGCGTAGGGTGAGACTGATGGGGCGGGCGATTTCCCCAAGGAGATGGATTGGGAACATCAGAGGGCCCATCCACCAGACATCACCCCAGAAATGCTTGAGATAGCCGAGCCCCTGACGGGAAAATCCGATGTAATGGGTCATGAAGAAAACGACGACGGCCAGGGCGACGCAGTTCGAAAAGGTGCTGGTGGGCGATTTGAGCCCAGGGATGATGCCGAGGAGATTCTCGCAGAGGATGAAGATGAACAGGGTCGCGAAAAAGGGGAGAAACTCGGCTGCCAGGTCCGGCCCGACGATCGTTTTCACGAAGCCTTCCAGTTGCTCATACAGCCACTCCGCAAGGTTCTGGATCGGAGTGGGCACCAGATCGATGTGCCGGGTCGCGATGATGGCGAAGGCGCAGAACGATAGGGTCACCAGGGCTGGCAGCACCACGCCGGGCGGAAAGGGGATGAACGAGAAAAAATAAAATATTTGTCTCTCTAGTTCATGCATGCGGATCTCCCTGGAGGCGCGAGGACTTTGCCGCCATCGCGAAGGCGGCAGCTCCGACGACCGCGAGTTGGCTCGACAGCAGCCCGCCCAGGACCTGCAGAAGATCGAGACCGAGGCCATACAGGGCCCAGATGATCAGGAACAGTCCGACGATCTTGAACATCGAGAGCAACAGCCCCTTCGCCATCAGGACCTTGTTCGAGCCGGGGCTGAGGTTGCCCATGGTGACGACGAGGATGTGGAAACTGCCCAGGCCGAGGGCCATGCCGATCAGAATGCCCCACCACAGTTTTTTCCAACCCAGGATGCCGATGGTCAGCAGCAGGATGCACAGGCCGATCCCGATCAGATAGACGGAACGCTGGAAGCCGGCGATCAACTGCTGGGAAGGGAGATGTTCATCGGCCATGAGTGTGTGTGCTCCTTCGCAGAACCCGCCACGTGTTACGGAACGCCGCGGCCATACCCCATGCGGTTCCGAGGCAGAGCCCCCAGGGATCGGTCTGCAGGTGCAGATCGGCCGCATACCCGACGGCGATACCCAGAGCGAGCGCCACCCCGATCTGGAGTCCCAGGGTCAGGACGGGACCCAGTTCGGCCAGTTGCCGGCTCCAGTGAGCGCCGGACCGGCCGTTTCCGGCAGGATGCATTCCTATATCACAAGCCTTTCATCAAGTCAAACACTGTTTCGGGAATGTCAGTTCTCGACGCCGAGCGTGGGACGGTGGCCCTTGATATCCTCGACGTAGCACCGCAATAGTTCGGCGACGCTCCATGCCTGCGCGAAACAGCCGGCAGCCGCATGGGGCGGATTCGCGTCGAACACTTCCGAGATGCTGCCGATACAGCCCTCCTGCTCCAGATGCAGACGGAACGGCTCGATCATGTGGGAGGCGCGCAGCTGGGCCTCCATCGAGGTGTTGTGAGCTTTGAGAAACGCCGTGATGAACGGCCCGATCAGGTAGCCCCACACCGTTCCCTGGTGGTAGGCCTTGTCGCGGGCCAGCCGGTCGCCGCCGAATCGGGGGCAGTAGGCATGCTCGAACGGAGCCAGGCTGCGCAGGCCGTGAGATGTATAGAGATGGCGATACACCGTGTCGACGACGCTGCGCTCCTCGTCCTGCTCGAGAATGCGGAAGGGAAGGAACACGGCGAAGATCTGGTTCGGCCGCAGCGAGCGGTCCGGGGTGCCGTCCTCGGCGATCACGTCGTGCAGCGAGCCCGTCTCGGGATTCCAGAACCGGCGCCGGAACGAGGCACGCACTTTCCGGGCGAGCGCAACCAGATCATGCGTCGGCATGCCGTAACAGTCCAGGAGATGGGCCAGGAACCGGAGCGCGTTGTACCACAGGGCATTCACCTCGACGGCTTTGCCGTGCCGGGGCGTCACGACGAACTCGTCGATCTTCGCGTCCATCCAGGTGAGCTGCACCAGTTCGTTTCCCGCCCGGATCAGTCCATCATTCGGATCCATGCCGATCTCATATCGGGTGCCCGCCATGAAGCTCTCGACAATGGTTCTCATCGCTTCGAGAAGATGGGTGCGGACAAATTCATAGTCTTCGGTATATTCAAGAAATCTGTGGACGGCATGGAAGAACCAGAGTGAAGCATCGACGCTATTGTACATCGCATTCGATCCCTGGTCGGCGAAACAGTTCGGCACCAGCCCGTCGCGCACGGCAAGGGCGAACGTCCGCAGGATCGACCGGGCATCGTCGAACCGGCCGGGCACGAGTGTCAGCCCGGGAAGGGAAATCAGGCTGTCCCGGCCCCAATCCGAGAACCAGGGATATCCCGCGATGATGGTCCGGCAACCGGTGCTGTGCCGTTCGACGATGAACTGGTCGGCGGCCAGCAGCAGTCGCCGGACCAGCGGATCCTCCGTCGGAAAAGCCTCGAGAATCGCTTCCTGACGTTGATCCTCCCGTTTGCGCAGCTCGACCGGGTTGAAGGCCGGAATCGGCTCGTCGGAAAACACGATCGTTGCCGAGCCGTGAAGATTCTGAAGCCGGAGATACCCGTTGGAGTAATCATCTTCGTGGGCCTCGAGACCCCGCGCGGCTTCTTCCGAGAGAAAATTCGCGGTTTCCCAGCGGCCGTCCCGCACGAAGCTGCCCCGATCCCAGGCGGCATACAGGGTGGGGGCGTTCGCGAACGGCTGGAGCCGGAACGCGTTGTCGGTCACGGCCGTATCGTCGACGAATCCGGCGTTCCGATAGGTCGTGCCGTGAAAATCCCGGAACAGCAGGTGTGGACGCAGGCGAAGTTCGATCTCGTGGCCGCCGTTCAGCACCTTGTACGTGACGACCGTCGTGTTCTGGCCGTGGATCATGAACAAGGTCTTGATCAGCAGGACATCCCCGATCTGCCAAGTCCAGGTGGGGACCGGGGTTGCCTGGAACCTCTCGAGGAAGAGATGGCCGAGGGGGTGCGCCCCGCCGCCCGGCCGGGCCGTATACAACGGATACTCCGCCCCGTCGATCAGGAGCGTCTCGGTCAGGCGCGAAACCAGCACGATGCGCTCGACGGGGGGCCGGCGGGCCGCGACGAGGACCCCATGATACCGCCGGGTATTCAGACCGATGAGGGTCGAGCCGGCGAAGCCGCCGAGCCCGTTCGTCACCAGCCACTCCAGTTGGGAAGCGCGGGGCAGATCGCCCAGGATGCGGCGTCCGAACGCGGTCATGTGATTTCCTCCTTCGCGGGGCCGGCGGACCGGCCGCTTCCTTTATAGCCTGTTTCCAGCCGCATTTCCACTTCGGAATCATCGCGCGCTGGGGACGGGTGGGTTATACTTGGCCCGGCGCCGCTGCGCCCTGGAGACGAATCATGCCCGGTTGCCTGCTGATCGACGGGAACAACATCCTCTTCCGTGCCTTCTACGCCTTCGACGGCAAGAACCTCCGCACCCGGGCCGGTCTGCCGACCGGAGCGCTCTTCGGATTCACCCGCATGCTGCTGCGCCTCCTGCGTGACCGCCGGCCCGAGTTCGTCGCGGTCGCCTTCGACGTGGCCCGAGAAACCTTCCGCCACCGCCGGTATCCGGAATACAAGGCCCATCGGCGCCCGACACCGCCGGATCTCCTGCCCCAGTTCCCGCTTGCGCATAAAATTGTCGAAGCTATGGGAATCCGGATCGCGGCCGACAAGGAATACGAGGCCGATGATATGATCGGTACCTTGGTCGAGCGGTTCAAGAGCGAAACCGAGGTGACCGTCGTCACCGGCGATCGCGATCTCCTCCAGCTGATCGACGAGCGTGTCGTCGTCGAGCTGTGCGTCAAGGGCATCACCGAGACCGTCACGATGGGGCCTTCCCTGTTCGCTACGGAATACGGATTCCCCCCGGCCCGGATCGTCGACATGAAAGCCCTATGGGGCGACAGTTCCGACAACATCCCAGGAGTCGACGGCATCGGTGAGAAAAAGGCTCTTAGCTTGATCCGGGAATATGGCTCGCTCGACGGGGTTTATCAAAACCTCGAGAATATCGGTAATCCCCGCATGCGGCAACAACTCGTCGCCGGAGAGGCTTCGGCCCGGCTTTCGTTCGAACTCGCCACGATCTGCCGCACCGTTCCGGAAATCGCCGAACCGGCCCGCTATGCCTGGAATCCGTCGGGCCTGACCGCTCCCGAGTTGATCGGCCTTCTTCGCGAACTCGAGTTCACGAGTCTCGCCTCCGGCCTGGCCGGAACGGAAGCCCCGGCCGTTCAGCCGCCCGCCGTGAGCATTCCGGCACTCACCGAACCGGCCCTGCCGGTGCTGAAACCCCTGGAAGGGGAGAGAGTCCTTCTCACGACGCCCGGGGAAATCGCCGAATTTCTCGCGAACGCAGGCCCGATAATAGCGTTTGATATAGAAACAAGCGGATTCGATCCGCGCACGAACGAGATCGTCGGTGTGTCGGTTGCCGTTGCCGGCGAGCGGGCGGGCTACATCCCGCTTCGCCATGCATATCTGGGCCTCGATCCCTCGATGCAGCCCCCGGAGGGGGACGTCTGGCCGCTGCTGGTGGGCGCCTGGGCAAACCGCACGGTCGCCGGTCACCATCTCAAGTTCGATCTCGCTTTTCTGCGCGAGCGAGGCATCCCGCTTCCCACGCGTATCTTTGACACCATGCTCGCCGCCTACGTGATCGATCCGACCATGCCGAACGGGCTCAAACCCCTTTCCGAACGACTGCTCGGTGTCGAAACCATCGAGTATACGGACGTTGCCGGAAAACGCCCGTTCTCCGAGGTTGCCATCGAGGAGGCGGCAGCCTACGCAGGGCAGGACGCGCTCCTGACGATGCGCCTGCATGACCGGTTCCAGGCGGAGCTGGGCGGGACAGGTCTTGGAAAGCTGTATGGGGAGCTCGAGCTCCCCCTGCTTCCCCTCCTGCTCGATATGGAGGCCACGGGCATCGGCATCAACCGGCCGTATCTGCGCGAGCTCGGTCAGGAGCTCCGGGAGCGGATGAAAAATCTCGAAGCGTCGATCCATGCTCATGCCGGAACGGTGTTCAACGTCAACTCGGGAAAGCAGCTTCAGGAGATTCTTTTCGTCAAGCTCGGTCTCACGCCCCCGAAGCGGACGAAGACCGGATTTTCGACCGACAGCGAAGTCCTGTCCGAACTTGCCGACGTGCATCCGATCTGTCGTGACCTGCTTGCCTACCGCGAGCTCGCCAAGCTCGAAAGCACGTACGTCGACTCCCTCGGAGAGCTTGCCAACCCGAAAACCGGCCTGATCCATACGAGCTTCAATCAGACCGTCACCGCGACCGGCCGCCTTTCGAGCTCGAATCCGAACCTCCAGAACATTCCGGTCAAGACGGAACTTGGCCGCAGTGTCCGGCGTGCGTTCATCCCGCCCCGGCAGGGCGATCTGCTGCTCTCGATCGACTATTCCCAGATCGAGTTGCGCCTGCTGGCGCATTTCTCGAACGATGCCGCCCTCGTCGATGCCTTCCGCAACAAACTCGACATTCACGCGATCACGGCGGGCAGACTCTTCGGGAAGCCCGCCGCGGAGGTGAGCGAGGCCGAGCGGAAGATCGGAAAGACCGTGAACTTCGGTATCATCTACGGCATTTCCGCCCATGGCCTCGCGGCCCAGCTCGGCGTTTCCCGCCCCGAGGCGCAAAAATATATCGATAACTTTTTTGCTGGATATCCCGATGTCCTGGCCTTCTTCGCTGGGAATCTCGAGAAAGCGAAAGCCGAGGGACGCGTCGAAACCCTGTTCGGCCGGGTCAGACCCTTGCCGGAGCTGCGTGAGCGAAGCCATACGACACGATCCTTCGGGGAACGGGTGGCCCGGAACACCCCGCTTCAGGGAACCGCGGCGGATCTGGTCAAAAAAGCCATGCTGGATGCCGATCGCGCCATCCGTGAAGGCGGATTCCAGACGCGACTGATCCTGCAGATCCATGACGAAATCGTGTTCACGGTTCCCGCCGAGGAGTTGGCCGTCATCGGGCCGAAGCTCAGGGACGTCATGGAGCGGGTGGTCGCGCTGCGGGTGCCGCTCGTCTGCGACGCGGCGGTCGGGCCGAATCTCGCCGACCTTCGGGAAACGACGTTCGCGGGCTAATCCTGAGCGGCCGCGCTGCGTCCTGCGGCCTGCAGGGCGCGCACGGCGGCGAGATCCGTCCGGATCTGGCCGACCAGATCGGCCATCGACGGGAACCGGATCTCCTCGCGGAGCCGCTTCACGAAACGGACCCGGATCGTGGTGTGATACAGATCCCCGGCAAAGTCCAGCAGGTGTGCCTCGAGAAGAAACAGCCGGCGGTCGAACGTGGGCCGGGTGCCGATGTTGACCATGGCATGATGCGTGCCCCTCGGGGTGTCCACCAGGCAGTAGTACACCCCTTTCGGCGGCAGGACCTTGATCGAGCCTTCAAGGGACAGATTCGCGGTCGGAAAGCCCATTTCCCGGCCCCGGTGGTCGCCATGGATGACTTCCCCGCTGATCGCGGGATGTCGTCCCAACAGGTGCGTGGCCAGCTCGATGTCGCCATCGCCGATCGCCTCGCGGATCAGCGTGCTGCTGACCAGGTGGTGGCCGGCCGTGACAGGCGGGATGATCGTGCAGGCACGTTCCAGGCGTTCCAGCTCGTTTCGCATGAAATCGGCACTGCCCCGGCGGTGCAGGCCGAAACCGAAGTTGAACCCGACGAAGATGTGCCGCGCATCGAGCTGTCCGATCAGCACGTCGCGGATGAACTGTTCCGGTGTCGTCCGTGCGAACTCCTCGTCGAAGGGACGGAACACGACGGCATCCACGCCCGAGCTCAGCAGCAGGCCGAATTTCTCCTCGGGGGTCGTGATCTCGCCGGGAAAATTCACCGGGTCGAGCAGGCGGCGGGGCGGGTGGTCGAAGGTGAAAACAACGGCGGCAAGTTCCTTCCGACGTGATTCTGCGAGGATTCCCGAGATCAGGGTCTGGTGGCCGCGATGGACGCCGTCGAACGCCCCGAGGCCGACGACGCAGGGGCCCAGGCCGATCGGCCCCGAGAGAAGGTTGTACAGGTTCATCGCGCGTTCCGTCCGGCGATCAGGCGAACACCCGGACCGGCATCAGTTTCTGGCCAATGTTGGGCTTGTTCGCAGCCGGCGGTCCGTACAGAGCAAGCAGTTCTCCCGTTCCGGACACGATCTGGATGAACGTGCCCTGGGAGTCGTCGGCGTGGCCCGGCTTCACTTCGAGAAGATCCTTCGCTTCGAGCGGAGATCCGCTCTTGACGCGGCTCTCGACGCTCGGATGAACCGTCGCGCGGCCGAACGGCAGGATGGCCGAATACGGCATGAACGCAGGACAGGCCTCGAAGGGCAGCTTCTGTTCGATCTTCCAGGCGGGAAACGCCTGCAGATGCGTCCAGGAGCCGACGCGCTCGCGCAGCAGATACGAGAGATTCCCGCCGCACCCCAGCGCCTGACCGAGATCATGGGCGACGGATCGGACGTAGGTTCCGCGGGAGCAGTGGATGCGCAGGACGAGATGCCGGCTGCCGCCCGACTCGTAGTCGCGCACGAGACGGATCGAGGTGACATGCACCTTGCGGCTGGCAAGCTCCACCGTCTCCCCGGCCCGCGCCAGAGCATACGCACGCTTGCCCTGCACTTTGATCGCCGAGTAGACGGGTGGCTTCTGGTCGTAGGTGCCGACGAACTTGCGCAGAGAGGCAAGAATCGTGTCGCGATCGACCGTCACCGGCCCGGGGTGCTCGTAGGTCACCTGGCCCGTCGCATCATAGGTGTCGGTCGCGCGGCCCAGCGTCACCCGCATCAGGTAGGTCTTGTCGAGAAACGCGGGGGGGATGTAGGGAAGCACCTTCAGGCTCTTGTCCATGAAGATCAGCAGGACGCCCTGCGCCATCGGATCGAGCGTGCCGCCGTGCCCGGCTTTCACGCCATAGGCCCTCCGGACCATCGCCACCACGTCGTGAGAGGAAAGGCCTGCCGGCTTGTAGACCACGAGGCATCCGTCGCTGTTCACGCTCTTCACCTCCCGGGATTACGCGTCGGTCAGGGCGTTCAGGGCAGCCCCGACCGACGTGATGACTTGGGTCATGGCGGTCTGCAGCCCCGTGCGTTCGAAGTTCGCTCCGGCCGCCAGCCGGTGGCCGCCGCCGCCGAAGGTCTTGCTGATCGACTGGACATCCACCCGGCCGGTCGAGCGGAAGCTGACCTTGACGCTCTGGGCATCGATCTCGCGGAACATCACGATGACTTCGGCGCCGGCGATCGTCGTCAGCGGGGTCACCGAGCCGTCGGCGTCGATCTCGGTGGCGCCGAGCCGGGCGAAATCGTCGAGCGTGAGCCAGGAGGTGATCAGCAGGCCGCCGAAATGCCGCGTCGCGCGTTCCATCGTGATGCCGTGCAGCACCACACGGCGCCAGTCGTTCGTCTCGTAGACGCGCTTGAAGATCGGGGAAACCTTGAGCCCCCCGGCGATCATGCGCGCCGCAATCTCGTGAACCCGCGGGGTCGTGCTCGGGAACCGGAAGTTGCCCGTGTCGGTCATGATGCCGACATACAGCGCCTCGAGCGCCTCCGGCGGAAACGGCGGATTCATACCTTCAAGAATATTATAAAGGATCTCGCAGGTGGAGCTCGCCCGCGGATCGAGGAGGTTCAGGTGCCCAAGGCCGGGTACGTCGAGGTGATGGTCGAGATGAACGCAGGTGCGGGCCCGGGCGAAGAATGCCGTGCGGTCGCCCATCCGGGAGGCTTCGGTCGTTTCCATCAGGATGGCGAGATCGAACTCCCCGTCGGGCAGGCAGTCGGTCAGCGCCGCGGTTCCCTCGAGCCAGGAAATCTGGGGGGGAATGGGATCGAAGTTGAGGACGACACACTCCTTGCCTGCCGCCCGGCACCAGTGATACAGGCCAAGCTGGGAGCCGAGAGCGTCGCCGTCGGCATACGGGTGGGCGATGGTGAAGACGCGCTTCGCCGCCGTGAGGAGGTCGCGGATGCGGGCGATCTTCGCCTCGTAGGCGGAGGTGCCCCAGACATCGATATCGTGAGCGGCAGTGGAAGGGACGGGGGCGGTGTTCATCGGTCGGCTCCGGGGCGAGGAAGTGGTCGTATCAGGAGTCCGCGTCCGGCTTTTGGTCCGGGGGCGGGGGGGCTTTCGCGGGTTCGATCCTGCGCAGCAGATCCAGGATGTGGTCGCCTTCCCGGATCGACGGGTCATACCGGAATGCCAGCTCGGGAATCTTCCGGAGCTGGACGGCCTTTTTCAGTTCTCCCCGCAGGACGGGCTTGGCCGAATCGAGGCCCCGCTGGGCCGCCTCGGGATCCAGGCTTTCCTCGAGCAGGCTGAACGAGACCCGGGCAAGATGGAAGTCAGGGCTTATATCGACCGCTACAAAATGAACCCCCCGCACGCGCGGGTCGTTGATGCGGCGCTGGAGGATTATCGAAAGTTCGCGCAGAATCGTCGATTCGACGCGCTCGAGGCGATGTGAGGTCATAGATACTCCCAGTCCTGTGAGACCACCTGGATCTGGTCGTGATCCGCGATGATATCGTCGATCTTCTGGCCCATCTGGGCCAGAAGCGTCCGGTCATTCGAAACGAGCGCCACACCGACGGTGCCGCGCTGCCAGAGGTCGTTGTGGTCGACCTCCGATATCGAGGCGTTGAACTTCGCGCGGACGCGGTCGATGACGCAGCGGAGCACCTGCCGCTTTTCCTTGAGGCTGTGGACCTCGGGAAAATGCAGCTCGAAGGTGCCGACCGCCACGATCATCGCCATCCGCGAAACAACCGCCTTTGTATTATACGGCTCGCTCTATTTCCTTGAGCCGGAAGAACTCGACGACGTCCTTCTCTTTCAGGTCGTTGTAGTTGGCTACGCCGATACCGCACTCGTAGCCCTGCATGACCTCACGGACGTCGTCCTTGAACCGCTTGAGCGAACTGAGCTTGCCTTCGTAGATCTCGACGCCGTCGCGGATGATGCGCACCTGCGCATCCCGGGCGACCTTGCCGTCGATGACGTAGGAGCCGGCGATCGCGCCTGCGCCCGTGATCTTGAACACCTTGCGCACCTCGGCGCGGCCGACGACTTCTTCCTGGTATTCGGGCTCGTACATGCCCTTCAGGGCCAGCTTCACGGCGTCGATCGCGTCGTAGATGATCCGGAACACCTTGATGTCGACACCTTCGCGCTGGGCGATCTCATCGACCCCGTGGGCGGGTCGGACGTGGAAGCCGATGATGACCGCGTTGCTGGCGGCGGCGAGCATGATATCCGACTCGGTGATCGCGCCGACGCCGGTGTGGATGGCATTGACCTTCACCTCGGCCGTCGTCAGCCGCTCGAGCGAATCCTTCAGCGCGCCGGCCGAGCCCTGGACGTCGGCCTTGATGATGATGTTCAGCTCCTTCACCTTGCCGTCGGTCACGCGCTGGAAGATGTCGATGAGCTTGAGGCGGTTCTCGCGGGTGAGACGATCCTCCCGCTCCTTCTTCTGGCGCAGGACGCCGACATACCGGGCGAACTTCGCGTTCTCGACGACCATCAGCGTGTCGCCGACCCGGGGCACATCGTTGAGGCCGATCAGAGCGACCGGTGTCGAGGGCGGGGCGTCCTTGACCCGCTGGCCGGCGTCGTTGATGAGCGCCTTCACGCGGCCGAACGAGGTGCCGCAGATGATGTTGTCGCCCATGCGAACGGTGCCGTTCTGCACGAGCACGGTCGCGATCGGTCCCATGCCCTTGTCGAGCTTGGCCTCGATGATCGTGCCCTTGCCGCCGCGGTCAGGGTTGGCCTTGAGCTCCATCATCTCGGACTGGAGCAGAATCATCTCGAGCAGCTCGTCGATGCCGTCCCCGCGCTTGGCTGATACCGGCACCATGATCGTTTTGCCGCCCCAATCCTCGGCGACGAGGTTGTAGGGCATCAGCATCTGCTTCACTTTTTCCTGGTTGGCTTCCGGCTTGTCGACCTTGTTGATCGCCACGATGATCGGCACGTTCGCGGCCTGGGCGTGGTGGATCGCCTCGATCGTCTGGGGCTGCACGCCGTCATCGGCGGCAACGACCAGGATCGCGATGTCCGTCACCTGGGCGCCCTGGGCGCGCATCGCGGTGAAGGCCTCGTGGCCGGGGGTGTCGAGGAAGCAGATCGTGCCGTTCGGGGTTTTCACCTGATACGCGCCGATATGCTGGGTGATGCCGCCGACTTCGCCTTCCGCGACGCGGGAGTGGCGGATCTTGTCGAGCAGCGAGGTCTTGCCGTGGTCGACGTGACCCATGATCGTGACGACCGGGGGCCGCAGATGCAGTTCGGAAGCCTCGTCCGGCTCCTCTTCGAACTCGATCACGTCGTTGCTGAACGCAATATCCTTGCCGAATTCGCGGCCGATGACCTGCACCTGGTCGGGTTCGAGCCGCTGGTTGAGGCTTGCGAAGACGCCGATCGACATCAGTTTCTTGACGATCTCGACGCCTTCGATGTGCAGGTATTTCGCGAGATCGCTCACGGTGATGTCCTGGGGAACGATGACGCGCGGAATCTGCTCTTCACCCGAAGCTTCCCCGCCCATCTGGAGCTGGGTCTCGGTTTCGAGCTCGGCCAGCTTTTCCGTGTCGCGCAGCTCGGCCAGAAGCTTTTTCGGAACGTGCGGCCCCTTCATCAGTTTCTTGATCTTGTCCTTCTTCTTTTTCAGCTTCTGGGGCGGCGCCTCTTTCTTGACGGGCGTCGTCTTGATGATCGTGATCTGCTGGTTGACCTCGACCTCCTCCACCTCGTCGAGACGAGGCGGTTTCGGACCGAGCTTTTTCTTGTCATCGCGCACCGGCTGGGCCGACGGGGCGGCGGGGCGCTGCGGCTGCTGAGCCTGCGGAGCCGGCTGTGCCGGCCGTGGCTGCTGAGCCTGCGGAGCGGACTGGGGCGGCCGCTGCGGCTGTACGGGCGGCTGAACCGGCCTCGTGGCCTGGGCGGGCGGCTGGGCCGGCCGGGGCTGGGGGGCGGGCTGCACCGGGGCCGCGGGCCGGGCCTGCTGCGGCGGCTGGGGGGCCGTGGCTGCGGGCTTCGCCGGCGCCTGCGGCTGCGCAGCGGCGGGCGTCTTCCCCTTCTCGAAATGCTTCCGGAGAGCTTCCAGCATTTCATCCGAAACCGAGGTGAAAGGATGCTCCTTCACCTGGAAGCCCAGCTTCCCGAGGAGCGTGGCCAGATCCTTGTTCGATACGTTGTATTGCTTGCTGAGTTCGTGTAGTCGCATGTATGTCCTTTCCCTCCCGGTTGCCTCAGACGGCGCTCGGCGGTTCTTCGCCGGTTTCCGGAGCGACCGGAGCGGCTGGAGCCTCGGTCTTGATGTCGATCTTGATGCCGGTCAGTTTGGAGGCGAGCTTCACGTTCTGCCCCTCTTTCCCGATTGCCAGCGAGAGCTGCGTCGGATCCACGATCGCCAGAGCCGACCGGCCGCCGTCCCCCACCGTGACGGAGAGCACCTTGGCCGGGCTGAGCGCGTTCGTGACGAATTCGACCGGGTTTTCACTATACCGGACGATATCGATCTTTTCGCCGTTCAGTTCATCCACGATCCCCTTGATGCGGCTGCCCTTGAGACCGACGCAGGCGCCCACGGGATCCACGCGGCCGTCCGCGCTGTGCACGGCGACCTTCACCCGAAGTCCCGCTTCCCGGGAGCTGCTTTTGATCTGGACGATCCCGTCGGCGATCTCGGGAACGGCCTGCTCGAACAGTTTCTCGACGAACTTCGAGCTGCTGCGCGAGAGAATGATCTGCGGCCCCTTCACCGTGAACCGGACCTCGGTGATATAGCACTTGATACGGTCGTTCGTCCGGAACACCTCGCCGGGAATCTGCTGCTGCGGAGGCATCACGGCTTCGGCGCGGATGAACTCGACGTACACCTGGCCGCGCTCAACCCGCTGCACCTTGCCCGAGAGGACCTGGCCGACGCGGTCCTGGAACTCCTTGTAGATGATGCTGCGCTCGGCCTCCTTGAGCTTCTGGCTCACGACCTGCCGGGCGGTCTGCGCGGCGATGCGGCCGAAGGAAGGCGGCGTCACGTCCTCCTCCACCACGTCGCCGATGGCGGCGTCTTCCTTGAGCTCGCGGGCCTCCTCGAGAGTGAACTGCCGGTCGGGCTCGTCCATGTCGTCTTCCGTCTCGACCACGGTGCGCCGCGCGATGACCCGAAAGGCGCCGGTTCCCTCCTCGAGGGTGACCCGGACATCCTCCTCCGAATCGAAATTCTTGCGGTAGGCGATCACCAGGGCCTCTTCGATGGCCTGGATCAGGACTGACATCGGGAGGTTCTTCTCGGCGACGACTTCTTTGAGGGCATCGTACAGGTTGTTCTTGGTCATGGAGGCCTCCCTTGTGTCATCCTCGTTGTTTGGTCTTGGCAGGGAATTCGAACACGACGCGGGCTTCACGCACCCGCTCCAGGGGGATGTCGCGGGTTCCCGTGGCGGTCAGGACGGTTGCACGGCCATCGGCGAAGGCCTGGAGCCGGCCTTCGAACACTTCCTTCGGCTGGTCGCCCTCGGGCTGCAGGGTCCAGCGCACCAGCCGGCCCAGCTGCCGGGTGTAATCGACGGGGCGCTTCAGCAACCGCTCGACCCCGGGCGAGCTCACCTCGAGCGTGTAATGCTGATGGATCAGGTCCGTGGCTTCGAGGAACTCCTCGAGCGCCCGGGAGACGGTTTCGCAGTCCTCGACCTTGACGCCGGTGTCGCAATCGATCTTGACCTCGAGCGTCAGTTGCCGGTTCACGGGCCGCAGCGACACGTCATACAGGTCATACCGGCCCGCGAACGTCTGCTCGATGAACTCGCGCACGCCCGCCAGGACCGCTCCCGTGTCGTGACCCATGCCATGCTCTCCCGGACAAAGATTCAACGGCAATTCGCATGGATCTGCGCTCCCGGCGGCTGATGATCGCGCGAACTGCCTGTTGGGCCGTCAGTCTAGCATGATCACCCGCGTAAATCAAGGCGGCCGGTTTCCCTGCCTGACAGAGGAGTCACTCCCTTATCGGGAGTCCCGGACGGGCATCGGAACGAACCTGCCGCCGA
This sequence comes from Candidatus Rifleibacteriota bacterium, assembly GCA_029565415.1. Next base: position 24,750 of record JAKQOH010000127.1, read on the forward strand.
TGACTTTGGCGAAAATGACCGGCCGGCCGTCGTCGTTGTATTCATTGAAGCTGATCGGCCCGGTCACGCCCGGGAAGTCGCGGGTCGCTGCCAGGGCGTCGCGGATGCCGACTTTGCTGGTGCCGCCGCGCTCGATGGCACGGGCCATCAGATACACGGCGTCATAGGCGTGCGCGGCAAACGAGTCGGGCCGTTTGCCGTACCGCTTCAGGAAATCCGTGATGAACTTGCGGGTGACGGGGTCGTTGCGCGTGTCGTCGAAGGGGTAGGTGACCACCGTGCCTTCGGCCGCCTCTCCTGCCATCTCGATGAATTTGGGAGACACCATGCCGTCGGCTCCATAGATCCGGCCCGCGTATCCGGCGCCCCGGATGGCCTTGACGAGGGCCGCGCACTCGCTGTACAGGCCCCACAGGATCAGCGCATCCGGCTTCTCACGGCTCAGGGTCGCGATCTGGTCGGGAAACGACGTCTGGCCGGGTTCGAAATACTGTTTGAAAACAAGCGGCGTGTTTCGCGAGACCGCGATCTGCGCGATCGTCTTGCCGCCCATTTTGCCATACCGGTTGTGCTGCTGGAACAGACCGACGCGCTTGTGGCCGTCCCGTCCGAATACCAGATCGGCGATCGCGGCGCCCTGGGCCCGGTCGTCGACGAGACACCGGAACATCCAGGGGCTGGCGATCATCTGCACCGTCGGGTCCGTGCTGACCGTCGTCAGCTGGGCCGTTTCGGCCTTGAGCGTGATGCGTGCCGCCACGTGGGTGCAGCCCGAGTGGACCGAGCCGATGATCGACAGGACCTTGTCCTCGAACAGCAGCTTCACGGTCTGGTGTCCGTTTTCCCCCATGTCGTTCCGGTCGTCGCGATAGACGAGCTCGAGGGGCTTGCCGTGGATGCCTCCGCGCGCGTTGATCTCGTCGCGGGCCATGTCGGCCCCTTCCTTCATCGCGAGACCATACTCGGCGCCGCTGCCCGAAAGCGATGCCAGGACACCGACCCGGAGGGTCTTCAGGTCGTCGCTGGTTTCCCGGAACGCGCGTGCCGGGCCGTTGTACTCGAACGGGGCCGTCCATTGGTGATACGCCTTGACCTGTTGTCCCTGCGCCGCCGGAAGCAGCGTGAAGAACAGCAGGGCCGAGAACGCCAGGTTGCGGAGCGGAACGAGGGGGATGCGGGATGTTGTCGCGTTCATACGGTTTCTCCTGTCCGGTTCACAGCTTCAGTGAAACGGTGTACAGCCCCGAGGCGGTTCCGACCCAGAGCGTGTCGCCGACGAAATCGACGGCCCAGACGAAGTCGCCGGCCGGAGCTTCGGGGGTCGTTTCGGTCTTCCAGGTGCCGTTCTCGAACGTGAGCAGTTCGCCCCCGGGACCCCGGGTGTTGCGACGGTAGGTGACCCACTTGCCCCTCGCGAAATCGTGGATGCACAGGCCCTTGTCGGTGCCGATCGCGCAGAGTCGGCCATCCGGTGACATCTTGACGGTGTTGATGAAATCGCTCGGAAGGCCCGAGTCGGAGTCCTTCACGGTCCAGGTGTTCCAGTTTTTGCCGTCGTAGCGGGTCAGCCCGAAATAGGCCCCCGAATAGACGACGTTGCCGACGGCCGAAATGGCGACCTGGATCTCGTGCAGAGGCCCGTCGTTGCGCACGACATCGACATCGAAGATTTCGTCCGGATCGGCATAGGAATCGATCGTGCCGTCTTCCCGGATACGCAACATGCCGCTGCCCCAGATGGCGAACCAGGTGTCGCCACGGCCGTTCGGTTCCGAGGAGACGCCGTAGATCCACACCTCATGCATCTTCGTGTTCTTGTCGTCGAAGGTTTTCCAGGAACGGTCGGCGAGGCCGAACCGCGAGATGCCATTCGTCGTCGCGATCCAGACATAGGGCAGGGTGACGGTGAGCCCATACACGACGTCGTTGACGAGGCCGGAATTGGCCACGGTGAACCGCTCGAACCGGCCGTTCGCGAAGCGGGCCACGCCGCCGAACGTGCCGAACCAGAGCGAGCCGTCGGTGGGATGGCGTGCGACCGAGGTGACCACGTCGTGCGGCAGGCCGTCGGCGACGGTGTAGACGGACCAGGCCTTGCCGTCGTAATGCGCGGCCCCCTGCTCCGTGCCGATCCAGACGTCGGTCGGAGAAAAGGCCCGGACGGCGTAGACGACCCGGTGCGGAATCCGGTCGCTGACGGTCACCGCTTCCAGGGACGCTGGAATGCCCGCCAGGGTTGCCAGGAGCAGCAGGAAAAGGAGGATGCGGCTGGTGTTGTTCATCGGTTCCATCCCTCTTGTGATATATCAAAGTAAATATACTTTCAGAAGGGGCGAGACAGCCCTCGTGGGTCACGCTACGGAACAGCGGAATACCCTGTCCACTGTACCCAATGAGGGATGCTTTGTCCAGCAGAGGGGAGTCATGGTATGATCGCCGGCACGAATCATGATGACGGCAGCCGGATGGCTTCGGAACCCGGCGGCCGCGGAAGGGCGAAAGGGACGGAACCGATGAGAGTGATGTCTGGACGTCTGACGGGAATCCTGATGCTGGTCGTTTTCCCGTTGCTGTTGGCCGTCGCGGGGTGCGGTGGCCGGCCGGTTGCCCCCTCCGCGCCCGTGGTCCGGGAAGAGCCGGTCTATGGCGGGGTGTATCGCCGGGCTTTCTCTTCGCCCGTCATCATGCTCGATCCCGCCGAGGTGAACGACTCGTATTCACACGAGGTGGCACGGCAGATTTTCGAGGGACTGCTCGAGTTCGATGCGGACGGGCGTGTCGTCCCAGCGCTTGCCGCTTCCTGGACGATCAGCGCCGACCGACTGACCTATCGGCTCTTTCTCCGGCCTGATGCGCGGTTCCAGGCCGTCAGCGGTCCCGACGACAAGCCCACGCGGAACGGCGGCCGCAGCGTTACCGCCGAGGACGTTTCGTATACGCTCCACCGGCTCATGGCCCCCGGATTTCCGAACCGGAAGGGGAAGAACTACTTCGTGATCCGCGGAGCGGCCGCCTATGCCGCGAGCCAGACCCCGACGATCGAGGGGATCCGGGCCGTGGCGACGGACACCATCGAGTTCACGCTCGAAAAGCCGTTCACGCCCTTCCTTTCCCTGCTGGCGCTGAACTTCGCCTTCCTCGTTCCCCGGGAGGACGTCGAGGGCCTCGGGGCCGAGTTCGGCTGGAACCCCGTCGGAGCCGGGCCGTTCACCTGGGCGGGCCGGGCGAGCGACACGATCGTCCTGCGGGCGAACGCCGGATACTACCGCGGGCGGCCGTATCTCGACCGGATCGAGTTTCCTGTTATATCAGATGAAATAGAACGATTCCGCCGGTTCAAGGCCGGCGAGCTGATGCATAACGACGTGCCGGATCCCGAATACAAGAACGTCCGGCAGGATCCGGCCTGGTCGCCGTTTTTCCAGGAGGTCAGCCGCTGGGGGATCTACTACCTCGGCTTCGATGTCACGAAGCCCCCGTTCGACAACGTGAAGGTCCGGCAGGCGATCAACGAGGCGATCGACCGGGAAGCGATCGTGAAGCTGGTCATCAACGACCGGGCGCGGATCGCCCGCGGCGCGCTTCCCCCGGGCATTCTGGGATACAACCAGAAGCTGCGGGGATACACCTACGATCTCGCGCGTGCCCGCGCCCTGCTGGCCGAGGCCGGATACCCGGCCGGAAAAGGATTTCCCGAGATCACCCTCCAGGTGAACCGGGACGAGATCCATGTGCGCACCGCCGAGTTCGTCCTGGCCAATCTGCGGGATATCGGCATCTCCTGCCGCATGAAGGAAGTGGATTTTCCGGAGCATCTGGCTGCGGTTCAGAGCGGTCAGACACCCTTTTTCCGAATGGGCTTCACCGTCGATTATCCCGATCCGGACAACTTCCTGTACAGCCTGTTCCACTCGAGCAACATCGGCCCGGCCGGCAATTACAGCCGGTATGCCAATGCCCGCGTGGATGAACTGCTGGAGCGCGCCCGGTTCGAGATCGACCCGAAAGAGCGGATCCAACTGTATCAGCAGGCCGAACAGATCATCGTCGACGATGCCCCGTGGGTCTTCGTGTTCCATTACACGACGCACGGGATCTGGCAGCCGACTGTCCGGGGCATGAAGATCACCCCGATGGGCGCCCCCTACATCACCTACCGCTCCCTCTGGCTCGCTTCACCCACGGCTCATTTGAAGATGACGGGAAGCAGGTAGAAGGCGAGAACGTAGATCACCACGACCAGGATGGTCAGCAGATTGAAATACTTCTCGATGAACTCCTTCACGGGTGGCCCGAACTTCATCAGCAGGCCCGAGACGAGGAAGAACCGGCCGGCCCTGCCGAACATCGAGGCGAGAATGAACGGCAGGAGGGAGATGTGCGAAACGCCCGCCGTAATGGTGATCACCTTGTAGGGAATCGGGGTGAAGGCCGCGGTGAAGACGATCAGCACCGAGTGCTGCTCGTATGACCGGCAGACCTGGTCGAACACCTCGTGGGAGAAGCCTGGAATATAGCGGAAGAAATATTCGCCGACCACTGCCCAGAAGGCAAACCCGATGAGGTAGCCGAACAGAGCGCCCGAAACCGAGCCGAGCGTGCACACCGTTGCGTACCACAGCCCTTTGGCGGGCTGGGCGAGGGTCATGGCGATCAGGAGAACGTCCGGGGGGATCGGAAAAAAGCTGGACTCGGCGAAGGCGATCGCGAACAGGGCCCAGATGGCTCCGGGGCGGGCCGCGAGGGAGAGAGTCCAGTCATACAGACGGCGGACGAATTGCATTGATATATCCTGTGGTGTATATGAACTTGCGCGGATGGTGAACGATCAGTCGAGCTTGAACCGGCGGTACCGGGCGCGACGGTTTTCGAGGGCCGCGGCGCCGAGTTTCCTCTGACGCATCGCCTCGTACTCCTCGTAGTTGCCTTCGAACCACTCGACGTGCGCGTCGCCTTCGAACACCATCAGGTGGGTGCAGATGCGGTTGAGGAAGAACCGGTCGTGGCTGATGACGAGGATGCAGCCGCTGAAATCCGAAATCGCATCCTCGAGCAGGCGGAGGGTATTGACGTCGAGGTCGTTCGTCGGCTCGTCGAGCAGGATCACGTTGCCGCCCGATTTGAGGATCTTCGCGAGGTGCACGCGGTTCCGCTCGCCGCCCGAGAGGTCCTTGACGAACTTCTGCTGGTCGCCGCCACGGAAGCCGAACCGGCCGCAGTAGGCGCGGGCCGGGATCTTGAGCTTGCCGAACGCGATATCCGCCTGGCCTTCGCTGATCTCGTCGAAAACGGTGTTTTCCCCGTTCAGCGTGTCGCGATGCTGGTCGACCCAGACCATCTTCACCGTCGTGCCGATGTCGATCGTGCCCGCATCCGGCTGTTCGACGCCGGTCAGCATCCGGAACAGGGTTGTCTTGCCGGTGCCGTTCGGGCCGACGATGCCGACGATGCCGCCCTTGGGCAGCTTGAATGTGAGATCCTTGATCAGCTGCTGCTGGTCGAAGCCCTTGGAAAGGCCCGTCACTTCGATGACCTTGTCTCCGAGCGGCACGGCCGGCGCGATCTGGATCACGTTCGCTTCGGGCTGGCTGGCGGCGGATTCCCGCACGACGAGCTGCTCATACTGCATGATGCGCTCGCGGGACAGGTTGTGATGGTCCGAGCTGCTCATCTTGATCCATTTCAACTCGCGGTCGAGGGAGCGGCGGCGGACCGACTCCTTCTTCTCCTGCTGGGAGAGGATCTCCAGCTTCTGCTGGAGCCAGGAGGTGTAGTTGCCCTCGAAGGGAATGCCGTGGCCGTCCTCGAGCTCGAGTATCCACTTCGTTATATTATCAAGGAAATACCGGTCGTGGGTCGAGATGATCACCGTGCCGGGATAATTCCGGAGATGGTTCTCGAGCCAGTCGATCGTCTCGGCGTCGAGGTGGTTGGTGGGTTCGTCCAGCAGCAGCAGGTCGGGCTGCTCGAGCAGGATGCGGCACAGGGCGACGCGGCGGCGTTCCCCGCCCGACAGCTTGTCGACGATCATCTCGTCGGGGGGCAGGATGAGCGCGTTGGCGGCGATGTTCAGCCGGGTGTCGATCTCCCAGCCGCCGCACGCGTCGATCTTCTCCTGGAGCTGGCCCATCCGCTCCATCGCCTTGTCCATCGCATCCGGATCCATCTCGCCCATGCTCGTCGAGAGGTCTTCATACTCTTTCAGGAGCTTCATCGTGTCGGCGAACGCCAGTTCGAGATTCTCGCGGACCGTTTTTCCCCAGGCGAGCTGAGGCTCCTGCTGGACGAAGCCGACCCGCATGCCCTTCGTGATCTCCGCATGTCCCTGGAATTCCTTGTCGAGACCGGCCATGATGCGCAGGACCGTCGACTTGCCGGCGCCGTTGTGGCCGACGATGCCGATCTTCGCCCCGGGGAAGAAGCACAGGTTGATGTCCTTGAGAACCTGCCTCTGGCCATAAAACTTGTTGAGGCGATACATCGTGAAAATATACTGCTCAGCCATGGTCGACTCCGATGGATGCGGATTTGGGACCGGCATCAGGTGCCGGGCCGCCGCATGATACCGTATTTGTCCCGCAGGCACAACCGCCCGGCCGGGCAAGGATGGCCGGAAAAGAGAAACCCCGGAACCTTGGGGTTCCGGGGTCGAGGGGTTGGTCAGGGAATCACTTGCCGCGGCCGGCGGCTTTCTCGCGCTCGTTGCCCGCCGCTTTCTCTTTCTGGTCGGGCTTTTCCTCGGCGGTGTCGGTGGTCTTGATCATGCCCAGCTTGGTCTTGACCTTGAGAGCGACCTCGGAGAAAACGTCGGGATTCTTCACGAGGAAGTCCTTGGCATTCTCGCGGCCCTGACCGATGCGGGTGTCGCCGAACGAATACCACGCCCCGGTCTTGCTGATGATCTTCATCTCTTCGGCCATATCGAGAATCTCGCCCTCGCGGGAGAGGCCCTTGCCGAACATGATGTCGAAGTGGGCCTTGCGGAACGGGGGCGAGACTTTGTTCTTCACGACTTTGACTTCGGTGGTGTAACCGACAGCTTCGTCGCCGTCTTTCAGCTGCTCCTTGCGCCGGATGTCGAGGCGGACGGAGGAGAAGAACTTCAGGGCGCGACCGCCCGGGGTGGTTTCGGGGTTGCCGAACATGACGCCGATCTTCTCGCGGAGCTGGTTGATGAAGATGCAGACGCAGCCCGAGCGGGAAACGATCGGGGTCAGCTTGCGCATCGCCTGGGACATCAGGCGGGCCTGCATGCCGACTGTCGCATCACCCATCTCCCCATCGATTTCCGCTTTTGTCGTGAGCGCGGCAACCGAGTCGACAACGAGGACGTCGACCGCGTTGCTGCGTACGAGCATCTCGGCAATCTCGAGCGCCTCTTCGCCGCTGCTGGGCTGGGCGATGAGAAGATTGTCGATATCGACCCCCAGGATGCGGGAGTAAGCCGGGTCGAGCGCGTGCTCGACATCGACAAACGCCGCCTGGCCGCCCATTTTCTGGACTTCGGCCACGACATGCAGGGCGATCGTCGTCTTTCCGGACGACTCAGGCCCGAAAATCTCGACGATGCGGCCGCGGGGAAGTCCGCCGACACCCAAGGCATAATCGAGCGAGAGAGAACCGGTCGGAACGGATTCGACGGGGGCCGTGCGGGACTCGCCCAGGCGCATCACGGCGCCTTTCCCGAACTGCTTTTCAATCGCCTGGATGGCCGTATCGAGGGATTTCTGTTTTTCGCCGGTGCGTTCCATCGGCCGCTGGGTCTGCATGCGCGGGTCTGACATGTTTGTTCCTCCTGTGGAAATTTGATGTCGAGCATAGCATAATTGGGGCACGGGTGGAAGATGCGCCGGCCGCTTGCCGAGCATGTTCCATCCGTATATCGGCCGGGCCGCCGGGTCGGGGAAAAATTTGTGAGGAAACCTTCCATGAATCTCGTTCCAGCAGCATCTGATGGCGCTTTCCAGGTTCTCGGCATGATGAGCGGCACGTCGGGCGATGGCATCGACGGGGCGCTCGTTCGTTTCGAGGCCGACGGACGGTTCGCGCTCGAATGGCACGAGTCCGCGCCCTTTGCGCCGGCCGTGCGGGCGCGGCTTCAGCGCCTGATGAACGGTGGTACGATCGATGACACGGCCGTGGCTGCCTGCTGGATGGCCGAGCTGTATGCGGATGCCGTTGCGGCATTCCTGACCGCTCACCCGGCGAGCCGGATCGACGCGATCGCGGCGCACGGGCAGACCCTTGCCCATATCCCGCAACCTCTCGACTGGGACGGAATTTCCGTGCGGGCGACCCTGCAGGCGCTCAATCCGTCCGTCCTGTCACAGCGGACGGGACTTCCCGTCATTTCCGACTTCCGCGCCCGGGATATGGCCGTCGGCGGCCAGGGGGCCCCGCTCGTTCCGCTCGGGGACCTGCGGTTTTTCGGCCCGCTTGCCCGCCGCGCGGGCCTCGTCATCCTGAACGTGGGCGGCATCGCCAACGTGACCGTGATCCGGCCGGGTTCCGCAGGGCCGCGTGTCGCTGCCGCGTTCGACACCGGGCCCGGCAACATGCTTCTCGATGCCCTTGTCCGCGATATCACGGCCGGGCAGGAGGAATACGACCGGGATGGCCGGCTCGCCGCCTCCGGCGTCACCGATGGGCGACTGCTGGCACAGCTTCTCGAGGATTCCTACTTCCGGTTCCCTCCGCCGAAATCGACGGGCCGCGACCGGTTCGGCGCCGCGGCCTATGAAGCGATACGCGGGGGTTCGGGACGGACGGTTACCGATGCCGATCTCGCCTCGACGCTTCTCGACCTGACCGTGAATACGATAGCCGATGCAATAAAAAGATTCGTCCTGCCCGAGGGACCGCTTTCGCTGACGCTCATCGCTGGCGGGGGCGCCCTGAACGGGGAACTGCGCCGGCGCCTCGCTGCACGGCTGTCCGGGGTCTCCCCCCTTGGCATCTCGGATGAGCATGGCGTACCGGTTCAGGCCAGGGAGGCCATGGCTTTTGCCGCCCTCGGCGATGCGTTCCTGCGGGGCCGGCCGGGAAATATCCCTGTTGCTACAGGCGCTTCGGCAGCGGTGCTGCTGGGCAGCCTGACGCCCGCTAATCCGATATTTCCAGGTCCGTGATCCGGGCCGAAATCGACTGGGCGTTCCTGACCAGGATTTTCGTCGGTGGCGTGACGGCGATGATTTTCTCGTTGCCGGGGTGCAGGGTGTCGTTCGACAGCAGCAGGGTGTCGAACGTCCGATCGCCCTCCTTGCCCGACAGGGTGATCGTGACCTTGACGTTCCGGATCGCGAACTCGGACTTGTTCTTGCAGTACAGGTCGATCTGATTCTGGTTCAGATGCGGGTCGACATCGATATTGATGATCTGCGGGAGGGTGCGCTCGAACAGGTCACGCCAGAGGGCCAGCTGCTGTGAGTCATCGCGGGCTTTCTGCACGTTGTCCCGGTAGAACTGGATCAGCTCGTGATAATACCCACGCTTTTCCATCGCCATCGCGACCGGAAGAAGCCAGCCGATACCGCCGTTCCCGTAATACTGGTTCATGCTGAGCTCAACCGCCTCGACCAGGCCCGACGTGCCCTGCTCGACCAGGCTCAGGGCGCGTGCAAGGGAAGCCCCGCGGCTGGCCATCTCCTGCGCCGGTGTGCCATCGGCGAACGGGGGTTTGATCTTGATCGCGAGATCGATCCACTCACGCAACGTGACCCCGTCGACCTCGTCCGTCATCGCGAACTCGTAGTAGCCTTCCCCATTCGTGCGGTAGATCCGGCCGATGTAGCCGCTTCCACCCGGCGTCGGAAACACGTAGGCCCGGTGGTTGGCATCCCAGGCGGTTTCGAACACTTTGCTACCGATACCCTCACCGACATAGAAATGGGCCTTGCACAGCATGCGGACGGGATGATAGCTGGCATACAGCGTCGTATCGAGGAAGGTCAGGGGATCATCCGGCATGAACCACTGGATCAACCCGGATTCATTCAGGGCGAGGGAGGGAGGCTGCTTGAGAGCGGCGATCGAGATGGTCCGGGAGATGCGCCGGGGATTGATGCGAAACACGGCGACATCCGGAAACACGCGGACGGGGGTGTAGATCTTGGGAATCTGGAAGGTGAAGCCGCGGATGACGACCCGGAACGTTGGGGGAACCTCCCCGGTCGAAACGAGGGCAACGTGCTCCGGCGCGGCCACGATCAGCTCTTCGGCGAGTTTCAGCTTTTCGACGATGTGCTGCCTGACCAGATAGGGAAGCAGAATGAAGATGAAGAACGGAATGAATGCGATAACGCCGATCAAAGCGGCTTTCTGGATGGGGGAAAGCCGTTTTTCCTCGACTTTCCAGTCGCGGGCCTTTTTTACCGCCTTAGCCATGCCGTGGTTCCGCCATCGCCCGTGTCACTGTTCATCGGGGGTTTCCGGGGCCCCCTCGAGCTCCTGAAGACGCTCTGCCGCGGTCTCGGCAAGAGAGGAACGGGAAAACTCGCTTCTGATGCGACGATACTGGGCAATCGCTTCGTCGACACGACCGAGTCCCAACAGTGCCTCCCCGCGCTGGAACGTGAAATGATCCTCGAGAGGCGATTTCAGGGCGTTGGGCGAGGCATCGAGAAGGGCCAGAGCCTCGTTCCAGCGTTCCATGCGGTTTGCCCGGAGAATATCGGTGTACAGAGCCAGAGCGGCCGTATTCCCGAGATGCTTCGCGATGAACGAAGCCTCACTGCCGGCTTTGCTTGCCTGGGGAGTTCCGGGACACTCGATCGTGACGCGACGGTACAACTCGAGAGCCGTCGAGAAATCCTTCAGGCCCGATCGACACTCCGCGGCTGCCAACAGCGCCTCGGCTTTGGCCGCCGGGGGAAGGCGCATGGCCGTGCCGTTCAGGCCGAGCACGGATTCGTACTCCTTCAGGGCTTCGAGGTAAGAGCCGCGCTGCAGGGAAAGGGCGCCGCGGTTCATGATCTGGTTGAAATGCCGCGCCTCGGTGAGCGACTCGCCCGTCTTCTCGAGCTGCTTGCCGCGAAGGCGGTAGGTTTCGATCTGGAACAGGTCGGGGGGGCCGAAATCATGGATCGTGACCGGAATTTTCACGCACAGCTCGGTGCCGGATTTCCCGGGTATCGTGGTGATTTCCTTGCCGATGATCGGGTTGTCTTCGCCCTCCCCGGGCGGGAAGATGCGGCGAAAATCGCCGTCGCAGGCGAAGATGAAGGGCATGAACTCGTCCCCGGCACGGTGCCGCGCGATGGCGATCACTTCGGGAACGGCGTTTCCGTCGAGATCGGCACTCAGGAGCCCGGTGAATTCGAGCCCCTCGAAGGTCGCAAGAACGTGGAGATTGCCGCCGGGTTTTTCCAGCAGCAGTTGCGCCATCTCTCCAGCGGATTCTCCGGATTGGGGCCGGGCGACGACGGCGCAGCCGCCGCCGATGTCGAGCCGGAGGGAGCGAACGGCGGAGACAGGCGGATGTTCGTCTGTGGCAACGGCAGGCTGGCCCGACATGAGCAGGGCAAGGAACACGCCGGGGGCAAGGATTGCCTGGAAACCCGCCCTGCTCAGCATGCCTGATCCCGGGCGGCGCTGCGTGCGACCGGCGCGAACGTGGTCAGGCCGGCTTTCAGGCGCTCGAGGGCCTCGGCGGCGACGGATGCGAGGGGGGCCGGGCGATTACAGCCGGAGGCGGCCAGATGCCCGCCCCCACCCATGGCCACGGCGATCTCCTTCACGTCGAAGCCGCCTCGGGACCGGAATTCGCAGTAGGTTTTCCCGTCAGGACCTTCGACGATGCCGACTCCAGCGATGACGCCCTGGATCGAGGTCAGATGGCCCCAGAGACCGCTGCTTGCGACCTGGAGAAAGCCGGCGCCGCAGGCTTCGAGATCGGCTTTTTCGAGAAGAATCAGCGCGAGACGGCCGTCGCACTCGAGGCGGAGCTTGTCGAGCCCCTTTCCGAGGAGCTTCATTTCGGTGAGGGATTTCGAACCGTTCAGGCGCGAGAGGATCGGCGCGGTGTCGAGGCCCGTCTCGAGAAGCCGGGCCGCAGCATGGTGAGCCGATGAGCGGAGCCCTTCGTTCTGGAAGGAGCGGGTGTCGGTGATCAGGCCGAGATACAACCCGATCGCGACATCGGCGTCGAGCGGAAGACCGGCTGTCGCGAGCAGCGTCACGATCATCTCGCAGGCGGAGCTGGCGCGGGTGTCGACGTAGTTGATGTCCCCGAACATCGTGTTGCTGGCGTGGTGATCGATGTTGACCACGACGGCGTCGGTGTTCTCGAGGTCGGCTTCGAAGCCGGTTCGTGGCAGATCGCCCGAGTCGAGGACGAGAACGACTTCCTGGTCGATCACACAGTTGCCGGGCTTGAGAAGGTGCTCTTCATCGAGAACGAACGAGAACCGCTCGGGCGGATCATCGGCAAATCCGGTCTGGACGACTTTGCCGGCTTTCCGGAGCGACTTGACCAGCCCCGATACCGAGCCGACCGCATCCCCGTCCGGGCGGACGTGCGTGATGACGAGAAACCGGTGTGCCCCGGCGATGGTGGAGATGACTTCGGAAAGCTGTTCGGGAGTGTCAGTCCGGATTGTGTCTGAGGATGCCATCGATGTTGCTGCTCATTTCCTTCATGTAGGTTGCGGGATCACCCATTTCGAGGGTCGCCCGCTCGAGGACGTCCGCCATCAGATCGCGGACTTCGAACCAGCAGCTCAGGCGGGGTTCAAACGCGATATACTCGAGCTCCTGGTAGGGGGCGCGGAGGTTGGGATCCTTTTCGAGGGCCGACACGAGGACGGGAGAGCGGAGCGAGGAGGTGCGGACGGGGACGTAGGTCGTCCGGACGCTCCACTCGGCCCCGATGTCGGTCGATGTGAACCATTTGATGAATTCCCACGCGCCCTTGATCTTGTCGGGGTTTCCATTGTTGAAGATATTGATGTTGCTGCCCGAGAGGATGACGGCGCGGGTCGCCTCGCCGGGGAGGGGAGCGATGCCATATTCGAACTTGAGCCCCGACTCCATGTGGACCTTGCTCACGATGCTGTTTTCGATCATCGCGACGCGCTGGGCCTTGAAGTCGTTCTGGTGGTCGAAGCCCTGTGCCTCGACGGCGATGCCTTCCTTCAGCATCTCCTGGATGAAGGAAACGGCCCGGACCGAGGCCGGCTCGTGGAAGTGCGACGTGTCTCCCCGTTCGGCGATCAGCCTGCCGCCGAACTGCATGACGCGGCAGAGGAACATCCAGACGTTGGCCTTGCCGGTCGCGAAGCCCATGACGGTGGGCCTGCCGCCTTGCGCCGGAGTGAAGTGGCGTGTGATCTGACGGGCGTAGGAGGCCAGCTCCGTGAGTGTCTGAGGCGGTTGCTCGGGATCGAGGCCGGCCTGGCGGAACAGCTCCTTGTTGTAATACAGCACGGGCACGCTCTTGTTGAACGGAAAGGACCAGAGTTTGCCGTCGAACGTGTTGTTCTCGAGAAGGACAGGAATAATATCGGCTTTGATATTTTCCGGTTCCGAGGCCAGCAGGTCATCGAGGCAGACGATCTTGCGGTGCTTGATGAACTTCTTCGTCAGGGTCTCGTAGTTCTGGGCGATATCGGGGGCGCTTTTCGCCACCAGCGAGGCGAGGAGTTTCTTCGCCAGCGTGTCGTAGCTGCCCATCGGGATGCCCTTGATGAAGTAGGTCGGCTGGCTCTTGTTGAACCGGTCGATCAGATCGTTCATCACGTTGCCGAGCGGGCCGCCCATGGCGTGCCAGAACACCACCTCGACGCGGTCCTTCCCGCTCTCGCCGATGCCGGCCATCGAGGCGGATTCGCGAGCCCGGCTGTCCTGCAGAATCAGGCCGATGACGAGGAACCAGAAGAGGAGAACGCCGATCAGGAAGTTGCGCATGGATGGTTCCTCCTCACTCTTTCATGCCCGTCATCGCCTGGGACTCGACGAACTGGCGTTGGGCGAGGAAATACATGATGA